>DAIDKV010000268.1 GCA_027449865.1 Planctomycetales bacterium | reverse complement strand
ACATGCGAAACGGTGGACCACCGCCTCGAATGTCCTCACAAGGCCCGCACGCCGGCTTCCCTCAAGGGTTCTTGACGCGACGAAATCTTATCTCGTCTCGTTTTTGGCTGACGAATGCTATCGACCGAATTGTCAAAGAGATCTTCCACCTAGATCGTACTTCAAGAACCTCTTTGGGAAGTCTCGTTGTTCGATTCTAGATACCTGCGCTAAGCAAAGAGCCTCAAAAGTTTCTGCTGGCTTAAGTCCCACTCTGGGACTTATTTCGGCTGTTGCTCGAAGCTTGACTTTGCTCGCCAGGTGAGGACTATTTTAACCCTTTCGCGTTTTCCGTCAACTCCTTCGGAAATTTTTTTTTCCGATGAAGTTCAGTCGGCCGGGTCTAGTTTGCGTGGCTGGCTGGTGTGTGATGACTTCCCAGCCGGCTGTTACCGGCGACTCTCATTCGCGAGACAAAGGCTATGATAACGGGCTGACCGTGAGAGTCAAATGGTCGTCGGTTTTTCCTCAGTTTTTCTAGTGACTAGCTTGTCAATCACTGGAAAAAGGCCGCAGCTTCGTCGTAATACGAAAGGTCGAGGGTTTTGTTGGCGGTATTCAGCTCGGTCAGCGGGGTTTCTCCAATCGCACCATTGATGAGTGTTACGATTGTCCCGAATCGGCCGCGGAGAACGAGCCGGCTGGCGGCGAGTCCGAGGCGGGTTGCCAGGATGCGGTCGTAGGCGCTGGGCGAGCCGCCGCGCTGGAGATGGCCAAGTACGACGGCGCGAGTTTCGATCTTCATGGCGAGAGCGATTTCATCAGCGACTGTTACTGCGATTCCCCCAAGGCGAGGATTGCCGAAAGGGTCGGTTTCGTCGTCGAGGGTGATTGGTCGTCGGTCGGCCAGTCGTGCTCCCTCGGCGACGACGACGATCCCGTATCGCTTTCCGGCCGTTCTGCGGCGGCTCAGGACGTTCAGAAGATGTGGCAGATCGACCGGTACCTCGGGGATCAGGATGTAATCCGCACCGACCGCCATGCCGGCGAAGCAGGCAAGCCATCCGGAGTGGCGACCCATGGTCTCGACGACGACGATTCGGCGATGGGTTTCCGTGGTTGTCCGTAGTCGGTCGACGGCCTCAGTGACAATGTTGACGGCTGTGTCAAACCCGAAGGAGAAGTCGGCAACACGCAGGTCATTGTCGATTGTTTTGGGGATGCCTACGACGGGATACTGGAAATCGTTTCGGAGACGGAGCGCAACGCCTAGCGTGTCGTCGCCGCCGATGACGACGAGAGCATCCAACTGCAATCGCTCGAAGTTCTCGCGCAAAGACGCGAGTTCGGTTTCTGGATTTCGGTATGGGTTGGTACGGGAGGACCCGAGGATGCTCCCACCCAGGCCGATAATCCCGTCTGTTTCGGCCGTCGTTAGTGGACAGGTGAGATCGTGGATCAGTCCACGCCACCCATCGAGAATTCCAATACAGCTCGAGCCGGCCTGTTCAATTTGATGCACGACAGCTCGGATAACGGCGTTAAGCCCGGGGCAGTCGCCGCCCCCCGTCAGCAGGCCCACCTTCATTGCGCAACCTCCCTCCGTCATGACGTCGGCCGCGCTAACCCATTGCCCGAGTTTAGCATCCGGGGGAGTTCCGGGCCAGGCGGCCAGGAGGGGGAGGTCGCGATCCTGAGGAGGCCAGATCTCGGATTCAGGGCGCCGGCGGTCCCGATCGAGGAGGTAATAGCACGCGTTCGACCCAGGTCGTATCGACGTGGTTGGTCAGGAAATCTGGGTGACGGAGTATCCTCTTGTGGAGTGGAATCGTGGTCTGAACGCCTTCAATCTCCAGTTCATCGAGAGCACGTCGCATGGTGGCGAGGGCTTCGTCCCGGGTTGGAGCGTGAACGATCAGTTTGCCGAGTAAGGAATCGTAGTAGGGTGGAACGACGTATCCAACCTGAATGTGGGAATCCCAGCGCACTCCGGGACCACCGGGGATGCGGAGCCCCGTGATCCGGCCTGGAGACGGACGGAAGTCGTGGTCGGGGTCCTCCGAGTTGATACGGCACTGGATTGAGTGGCCGCGGAGTACGATGCCGTTCTGGTCGAACGGGAGCGGCTCACCAGAGGCGATTCGGATCTGTTGCTTGACGAGATCGATCCCGGTAACCATCTCGGTAACGGGATGCTCGACCTGAATTCGGGCGTTGACCTCGATGAAGTAGAAGTTGTGCTCGGAGTCAACGAGGAACTCGCAGGTTCCGGCGTTGACGTACGCGGCGGCCCGGGCCAGGCGGACGGCCGACTCGCCGAGACGCTGACGGACCTCAAGGGGTAGCGTGGGCGCTGGTGATTCCTCGATGAGCTTCTGATGCCGACGTTGGAGGGTGCAGTCGCGGTCCCAGCAGTGAACGACATGGCCGCTCTTGTCGGCGAGGATCTGAACTTCGACATGACGCGGGCGGTCGATAAATTTCTCGATATAGACACTGGCGTTCTTGAACGCGGCCTCGGCCTCGTTTCGGGCGGTCTGGAGGGCCTCAGCGAGGTGGGCCTCGTCACGGCAGATTCGCATGCCCTTGCCGCCGCCACCGGCCGCAGCCTTGATGAGGACAGGAAATCCAATCTGGCGAGCGAGGCGGAGAGCCTGGGTATCGCTGGTGACGACGCCGTCGGAGCCAGGGACACACGGCACTCTCGCCTCGGCGGCGATTTCCTTGGCCTCGGTTTTGAGGCCCATCTTGCGGATTGCCTCATGAGGCGGTCCGATGAACTCGAAGCCACTGGCACCGCAGACCTCGGCAAAGCCTGGATTTTCGCTTAGAAAACCATATCCTGGGTGGATTGCCTGGACGTCGGCGACCTCAGCCGCGGCGATGATTCTTGGGATATTGAGGTAGCTGTCAGTGCTCGGACCCTTGCCGATGCAGATTGCCCGGTCGGCGACCTTGAGGTACATCGCATCGCGGTCGGCCTGGGAGTAGACGGCGACGGCCTCGATGCCGAGTTCCTTGCAGGCGCGAATGACGCGGAGGGCGATTTCGCCGCGGTTGGCGACCAGAATTCTTGGAAACATCTTCGGGCTGAACCTCTCGACCGTCCGGGCGTTCACGACGGGTTGACGCGGAAGAGGGGCTGGCCGAATTCGACGGCCTGGCCGTTCTTGGCGAGCACCTCGACAATCGTGCCGGAAACGCCGGCGGGGATGTCCGTGAACACCTTCATCGCCTCGATGATGCAGACGATGGTTCCGGGATGAACGACGGTGCCAACGGTGACCAGAGGTGGAGCATCCGGAGCGCGAGAAGTATAATAGGTGCCGACCATGGGGCTTTCAATGGTCAGTCCTTTTTCCGCTGCTGGTGGCTGGACGGTTGGAGCGGGGGGCGACGCCGCCACGGGGATGGGGGGAGCATATCCCGGCGTGGTTGGTTGAGTGACGGCAACGGATCCCATCGCGAGAATCTCCGGTCCGCGACGTCGCAGTCGAATTTGTACCGGGCCGTCGGCCAGGTCGAGCGAGCTAAGGTCGTACCGCTTCATCAGCCGGGCGAGGTAGTGAATCCGCTCGACGTCCAGTGGTCCGCTGGATTCCTGGGGGCTCTCCGCCATTCGTTCACTCCGCAGTCGGCCGGCGCATGATCTGTCCTCTCCGGGGCGCGAACGAGTCTCGGCGTCGGTCGAGATCGTCGCGGGCGGGGCACGCACGACGGAGGGATCGGGTAGATTCGGGGTCTTCAGTCGATGGCAACCGAGTCGATCCCTTTCGGGAGGCGTGAGAGAACCTCGCAGCCGTCGTCGGTGACGAGCACGTCGTCCTCGATCCGGATGCCGCCCCAGCCGGGCAGGTAAATCCCCGGCTCGACCGTGACCACATTCCCAGGCTCGAGGACGTCCGGCGATCCTTTTCGGATCCGAGGCCCCTCGTGAATCTCCATGCCGATCCCGTGACCCAGGCCGTGGTCAAAAAAACCGCCGAAACCGGCCGCGTCGATGACGGAGCGGGCTTCGGCATCGATGTCGCAGGCCAGGGCGCCGGGATGGATCGCGGCAATGGCCCGCTCCTGGGCGGTCAATACGGTCCGGTAGATCTCCTCGAATTTCGATGTGAACTTACCCGTGGCGATGATCCGCGTCAAGTCACTTTTGTAGGGCTCGCCGCTGGCTCCCCAGTCAACGAGGACGAAGGTATCGCGGTCGAGGCGGGTGTGCGTCGGTCGGGCGTGGGGCAGGGCAGCCCTTTGGCCGACGGCGACGATGGTTGGGAAGCTTGAACTGGTTGCCCCGCATCGGCGCAGAGCGGTTTCCAGGAAGTCGGCAACGTCTCGCTCAGTTTCCTCAACTCGGAGTCCGGATCGAAGGATCGCAAAGGCTCGTTCGGCGATTCGGACAGATGTGCGGATCGCCTCGATCTCCTGATCATCCTTCACCCTGCGGAGCGTCTCAACCCATCCTGAAACGCCGCGCATCTCGATGGTGGGCATCGCCATCGAGAAGGCCTGGAGCTCGGCGACAGTCAGGTTTGTCGCCTCAAATGCGAGACAATGCCAGCCGAGTCCCTGAACGACTCTTGCGATTTCACTGGGTGTCTCGACGCCGGTTGGTCGAATATGACGCTCCAGGCCGGGGCATTCCTGCTCGATCTGGGTCGTGAACCGGCCGTCGGAGATCAGGATTTCACGATCGGGGCCGACCAGCAAAATTGAGGAGTCACCCGTAAAGCCGGTCAAATAGCGGACGTTGATCGGCGAGGCGACCAGGAATCCGTCCACCTGTTCCTTGACGACATTTCGTTTCAGACGCTCCCGGCGGGCCTGGATTCTCTCCATAGAAGCCGGCAACTCCTCAATTGTGAGAGAAATCGCCGCGGAGCAAGTAGCACTTGCCCCGCGGTCTGGATGTCTCGGTCTAGAGGGCCAGCAAACGAGGTGAGCCCTTACCAATCGCCGCCGCCACCACCGTCACCACCGCCGCCCCAGTCGCCACCACCGCCGCCCCAATCACCACCGCCGCCGCCGGAGTCGCCACCGCCCCAGTCGCCGCCGGTGTCGCCACCGCCATCATCCCAGGAACCACCCTGGCCACTATCGGCGCCAATGATTGCGTCGTCGTCCTGTCCGGGGACGCCGGCGTTGGTGTCTGTGGGATAGGTGCTGGCCGTGTGCTCGCCATGGCGGCCGGACATCTGATCGTAGAGCCAGTTCCCGGCCATCGCACCGCCAAGCCCACCAAGCAACCCAGAGAAGAAGCCGCCGCCGCGACCGCCGTAGCCCCCTCCGTAACCTGGCCCGCCGTAGCCGCCGCCGTAGCCGGGTCCTGGGCCAGGACCCATGCCTGGACGTGGGCCGCCCATCGGGCCACTGGGATAGCCGGCGCCCGACGACCGACCGAACAGAGCTCCAAGCACCCGGAGGAACAGCAGGACTGCCAGGATTCCTGCACCAATCAAGAGAAACGTGCCCATGGTCGAACCTCCCCCTGCATGACCAGCGCCTGGCCCCACCGGCGCCGGCAGACCCACACGGGCGCCGGCCCGGGGCTGACCGACCCGGTGACCGTCCAGCGTTCGCTCAATTGTCTCGATGCCTTTCTTCAGTCCGCCGTCGATATCACGCCGGTTGAATTCGTCGGTGAACGCCGTCCGGATTTCCGCCTGCTTGCTTGGCGGGACGATCGTCTGAATCCGTTTCCTGATCAGAGGCTGGGAGATCAGATGATCCCCCTTGGAGATCAGGATGTAAATTCCCTCGTCGTGGATCTTCTGATCCCGACGCGCCGCTTCATGATTCATGGCATCATACTTCTCGCCCTTGGGCATCGACTTCTCGATGCCGGGGACGTGGTCGACGGTCTCGATCACGACCGGGATGCCGGTCGATTTCTCAAGACGATCGAGCCGGCGCTGGGCCTCCTCGACCACGTTCGGGCTGAACATTTTTGCGTCATCTCGGATCGCCGAGCCCCAGGCCGACGTCCCTATGAACAGGAACGCTGCCGGGATTGCGACGGCCCACCTGGTCCTGACCATGGTTCGTGATTCCTTGCAAAAAAGCCTCCGCGACGGCCACCGTCTTACGGCCCCGGCAACGGAGACGCTCTCTCTGTACGTGGTACGAGGCCGGCCGGCCGACAGATCGCGCCGCGCGAGGCCCCTCAGGATGTGTTCGCCTGAAACCTTCAAATCTCCTCGGAGGTTGTTTCTGAACGCTACGGCGCTCACGACTCCGAGATGTCCTCGAACCGGCTGATCGCGACGACATCGTCCCGGCGGATCAGTGTCCGGGCCCGGTTCCGACGGATGCCGAAGCGGGCCGAGTCATAAATGTAGACCTCCCGCGTCGCTGTGCTGTCGCGGAAATCATGGAGATCCGCATCACGGATCTCCAGATATTCCCCATCATAAGCGACGAGCGTGCCGAGGCAGACGTAAGTCGACTGCAAATCGACCACAACCACCTGGCCGACCAGGCCATCGAGCAGAGTTGACATCATGCTGGACATCGTGATCGGCGATCTCGCTTGGAAAGACAACGGTCCTGCCCCGCCGCGGGGCGGGACGCAAGTCACCTTGACGGATTCTAGGGGTTTCTCTACCGTTCCGCCACCATTTCCGGGGATTCTCCAGATTCCAACAACATCTCCGCCGGGCCGGGCCCGGTGCGCGCCGGCGGATGGAAGGTTCGTGCCACATGTCCAGATCACGAAGGAGAAAGCCCGAACTCGGGCTCTGGGTCGCCGCCTGGACAGGGCTGGCGGTCGCGACGACGACGATCACCCTGGCTGGCGATGGCCCCAAGGATCGTGAATCGTCGTCCAACATCTCCGCGGTGAAACCCGCCGCCGAGCAGTACCTCCTTTTGACCGATGGTCACCTGATCCAGGGGGTCATCGGTCGCGAGCCTGGTTTCTACACGGTCAGCCGAAAGATCGGCGTGCTCCGCTACCCTGATCGGAAGGTGGAGCGAGCCTTCAACTCGGTTCAGGCGGCCTATCGGTATCAACTGGAGCGGATTCCCGAGGACGACCCTGCCGAACGGCTTCGACTGGCACGCTGGTGTCTAACCCAGCACCTCGATCCAGAAGCCATGGCGCTTTTGACGCAAGTTGTCGAGCTGAGCCCCAATCACACTCAGGCTCGAGCGATGCTTGCCGGTCTTCGCCAGACGGAGGCCAACCGGCTCGCTCGGGCCGAAACCAAGGTCGATGATGGCGTCCGGCAGGCGAGTGCGACGACCCTCTCCGAGGACAACCCTCGCGCACTGGATTCGGCGGTTCTGGCCGGGGCTGGTCGGCGGATGGGAATCTCGGGGCTCCCGGTGATCTTCGACCTTCCACCGGCGACAGCGGTCCTTCGAGCGCAGCAGTACAAGCAATACGTCCATCCCGTCCTCCAGGCTTACTGTGCGCGTTGTCACAATGCCGACTACCCCGGGCGCTTTCAACTGGTTCCGACGCGAACACCACGCCAGCGGACCCCGGATGCTCTCCGGGCGAACCTGGACGCCACATTGCGGCTGGTCGACCCAGATAATCTCGCGAGAAGTGAGATCCTGACGACGGTCCTCCTGCCTCACGGCGGTTCGGTGAACCGGCGTCCTGTCCTCCTGTTTTCCGGCTCGAACGACCGGGCGTATCAAATCATCTCGACATGGGTAAACAGTCTACATGCGGTCGGACGCCCGGACGCGAGATCGGAGCCCGGAATGCCCGATACCGAGGACGTCGAGCCATTCGGTGCAGGACGACGTCGAACCGGATCGGAGCCGATCGATTCCTTCGCACGCGGCGTACGTCCAGAGGAGGCCGGGGCCGCTCCCGGCCTGAGTCGGCCGAACGTCCCCGCAGCGAATGGACCGTTCTATCGATACGTCGAGGGGCAGGGGATGCAGTCCGAGGATCCGAACCAGGTGGATCCTCGGGAATTCCCCCTTCCCTACATGCTGGGTGGCCCGAAGCCAAGGATTCCCGGCGTGGCCCCACAAAAACATTCCGACCGGATGCCCCCTCCGACTGATCCCGCTCCGGCCGCGAAAGCACGGAATTCCCGAGGCGCTGGAGAGGCTCCTGTAGCCGTCGAGGACGACGTCCCGCCGCTTCCCGATACGCCGCCCTCTCGGGTTTCTGGGAAGGGAACGCCGAAGAAATCGAAGCCAGTGAGCATTGATCCAAAATTGCTCCAAAAACTTCTTCAGGGAAACGCGAACCGTCCCCCAGGTTCCTGACCGCTTAGCTCGAGAATGGGAAGCGACCACAATGCATGTGCGAACAGGTTGTTCGGGCTTGGCGGGAGAGTGAGTTTCGCTTTCCAGCCTGAACAGCTTCAGCCTTCTCGTACAACCTCTCAGGCTTTCCGGCTCTCTGCCGCGCGCGGAGCGGGCAGGAAAGCCTGAGTTATTGCACGGCGAGCGTTGAGAAGGACGCGTCTTTCGGAGCGAGGCGACGGGCATGCTCGATATCGCGGCGGGAAAGGTCCAACCGTCCGAGCGCTGCCTGGGTAAGGCCACGGTTGTAGTAGCAGGCGGCTGTCTTGGGAGCGAGGGCCGCACAGATGTCGAACGCCCGGAGTGCCTCCTCGTATAGCCCTCGCCGATACGCGCAGAGTCCCCTTGAGAACTGCGTGGCAACGTCCTGAGGTCGTAGTTCGATAGCACGGTCGAATGCGCGACCTGCCGCCTCGAGGTTTCCATCGGCCATCAGCGAGCGGCCCAGGGCATAGGACTCCCAGGCCGTTCGAGGGATGCCCTCATACTCTCTCGCGGTCTCCTGAATGGGAAGCCCGATTGCTTTCGCATGGGTGCATCGTTCGTGGGACAGAACCGGGCTCGAGCCGAAAAGGCGCTCGGCCTGGTCGAGAATCACGATAGCCTCGCGTCGCGCGGCGGTCCGATGCTCTCCATCAGCTAACCGGACGTGCAGGTCGGCCAGCAAGATGCCGAGGTCGAGTACGTCGCACCGGAGGTCCGGTGAGAGTTTGCCCTCAGGCCCTGCAAGTCTTCGGATGACGTCGACGCGGGAATTCCAGGTTGCCTGTAGACGACACTCCAGAGACTGAACAGCGGGACCTGGCTCGATCGGAACCCCGTAGAGAAGCCGCAAGTGGCTAACCGCCTCGTGCCATTCACCAGCGGCTTTTTCTCGATGGGCCCTGGAGAGCTGGGCTTCAAGGTCTCGACGGAGTGCCTGGAGACGGTCGGGATGCATTCGGGTTCCGAGGAGCCAGATGCTCCTGAGCGAGGAGAGGCCCTGTCTCACCACGATGGTCGCAGAGGCCAGGTCGCCGCGGTCAATATGTCGGCGGCCCTCGGCCAGCCTGGTTTCGGCTTCTCGGAGTCGACGCCCTTCATCGACAATGACCAGGGTGCCGCTTACGGTGAGGGTCACGACCATCGCGATGGCCGTACGCACGAGCCGCAAGGGAAGGCCCGGATGGCGTCGGAACCACTTCTGGCCGCGCTCGATCAGGCTCCGGTTCCGGACGCCTCGGAGCGGAAGGTCGCTCATGTGGCGGCGAAGGTCCTCGGCAAGCTGGCCGGGATTGGGGTAGCGGCTGCCCGGATCGTCGGCCAGGCATCGGGCGAGGATATCACCCAGGCCGACAGAGACACCGGCCGGTCGTCGGAACTGGAGCCTTGCGACCGGATATGGGCCATTGGCCGTCGCACCCCCGAGCATCTGATAGAGCACAAGTCCCAGCGCGTAGAGGTCGGATCGGCCATCCACCGCCACACTGATCGGCCGTCCCTCCTGGATTTCAGTCATGGCGAGGCGATGTTCGGGGGCCATGTAATGGGGCGTTCCGCCCAGCCATCGGTGGCCGGTTTCCGTGGGGCCGATCGGTGGCTGCGCCAGGTGGAAGTCGAGCAGCATCGGTGTGGCGTCGGCCGCGAGCAAAATATTTGACGGCTTCAGGTCCAGATGGACCAGTCCGCGACGATGCGCGAAATCCAGTGCGTCGGCCAGGCAAGACCCAATCCAGCAAATGGCCTGCTGGTAAGACGCGCGGGCCAGGAACGTCCGCGCCGGCCTCTGGTCGGGGAGTACGATCGGCGACTCGGCCCGAGAAGCGTCGATCGCATCGAGGATGTGCCGACCCGTCCGGCATGAGATCTCGATTCCTTCCAGCTCGGCAAGTATTCGCGATAGCGGTATCCCACCGAGATAGGGCATGCAGAGCAAACGCAGATCGAGCGACTCGATGTCCTGAACGCCGTAGAGAGGAACGATGTTCGGGTGCTGTAACCGTGCCAGGGAGAGATGTTCTCCTCCGTCTCGTGGGGTCAGCTTCACCACAACCGGTCGATGAGCCAGGTTCGGCTGATCGGCCAGAAAGACGGCGCCCCGAACGCCCCGTCCCATCGCGGCAAGCAGCCGGAATTCGCCGATCGTCTCCCCAGGCCCGGGGAAGACCTGGGGCGCTTGTTCGCGAACGTTGGGCTCAGAATCCTGCGTCCGAGGATCGATCGAGGCTTCCGCGGAGAGCGGCTCCGAGAACCGTGGTGCCTCGAATCGCGAGGTGAGGTTTTGCCCGGGCCCATCGGCCTCGAAGCCCGTCGCCTCGAAACGCGAAAGCGTGTTCTCGAAATCCGACGAGTCGTCGGCCTGGATCGACCCATCGGCAGCCGACCGTTGATCGTCAACCGGCGGGATGACCACGGAAGAATTCGAGACGTCGTGGCCGGATTGCCTCGACGTCTCGCATCCGCGGTCATCGGAGACCGATCGCGGCACTGGGCCTACCGCGACTGTGCTTGGTGTCCTGACATCCGTTTCCATCGGTGCTAGACCCTTGCGAGCGGCTCGGGAAACAAGGGTGATGGCATGCCTTCGATCGCCGGGGAGAACGGATCAAGCCGATCCTTCCGGCTCAGGAAGCCAGCGACCGCGCCCGCCGCGGAACCGACGAACGCTCCAGCCAACCAGGGCCATGCGCCGTCAATCATGAGCATTTCGGTGAGCGATTCGCTCATGGCGTCGATCCGCCCCAGGCAATGATCCAGGGTGGTATCAAGCTCATTGAGGTCGACGGGCAGAGACTCGACCAGCGAGGCGACGACCCCGGTGATCCGTGATTCGGTAGAGTTCGTCGGGTCCTCGCTCGGAACGGCTGAGCCCCCGATTTTGACCGCCGGTTCTTGCTCGGCGATGGACTGGCCGGAATGGCGAGGCCGGTTTCCCTGGGCCCCGCTCGAATTCGTGCCGCTGACCGAATTGAGTCCCGGTGGAACCAGTCCCATCGTTGGCGGCATGGGAATGGAGGCCATCGCCTGGGCGAGTCCCAGCCCAACAAGACCATTCGATACCGGTGCGGCCGAAGGGACGCTCGACGTCGAGGACACCGAGGCCGAGTTGTTCGCGACCGACTGTGGGCCAATCGCGGATGCCGCCGAGATTCCGACGGTCGAAGTCGTATCGAGGGCAGGACCCTCGACCACTCCGGGAGCCGTTGCCAGGGGACCTGCCGCCACGGTGAGAACAGATTCTGCCCCGCTTCCCGAAACGATAGGAGCATCCGGCGCGAGCGGCGTAGTCACCCCGCCGCCCGATGAAGTGCTGGTGAGCGGGGCTGGATTGTATGGATTGCCCTGATTGGGCTGGCCGCTGGATGAACTGGCGGGGCTACTGCCGTCGCTTGAAGATTCCCGAGAACTCGAAGTCCTGCCATCCGAGTTCGAATTCGCACTGATCGAACTGGCCACCAAGGTCGAAGGAGTGAGAGACGAGGTTGCCGTGGATGAATGCTCGTTTGTCTGCGGCGGCATTGGATGGGAGGGGGCGGACATCGAGCCGATTCCCGAGGAATTCTTGGAGTCGCTCGAGGGATTCCCACTCTGGATCGAACCCAGTTGTTGCGCTTCCGAGGTGTTTCCTTCCGAATTGCTCGAGGATGGCGCAGGCGGCGGATTACTGACCGGACCAATCGGTCTCACGCCCCCCGCTGAACCGTCGCCGGAGGTTGCCTCGCCGCCACCCGGGCGGTCCGATTGATGCGGATCACCAGTCTGACCAGGCTGGTGCGGATCACCGGACTGTCCGGTCTGATGGGGATTCCCTTGCAAGGCGGGACTGGGTGAGTTGCTGGAACCACCGGGCGTCGAATCTGGTCCGAGGCCGGCCGGCCCAAGAGAAGGATTTGCAGGGCCATCCGGGATCTGGCTGGACTCTGGTCCGCCCTTGCCGGCCTGCCCTGGCGGGGTGTGATTGCCCGTCGGGGCCGGGCCGCTCGGTGGCGCCGCGAGCTCCTGAGCGTTCGACGTCGTTGCCGGTCCCTTCGACGAAGACTCGCTTCCCTGCCGTGACTGACCGGTGGAATCCGATACCAACGGAGGCGTGCTTGTGCCCGAATCTCTTCCTTCATGCCCATTCGCGCCCGAAGAACCGTTCGAGCCACCGGACGGTCCAGGTCCACCCTGCTGCGTCGGCAGCCCAGTGTCGGGGCTCGTATCCGAGGGCGGGGTCGTTGCCCCGGGCTGGGGACTGTTCTCGGCCGCTCTCGGGAGCAGTCCGGGCCCGTGTCCGGGACCGAATCCACCGGCCGATAGCAAACGACGATCCTCCATCGCCTCAATCGAGATTACATAGCGTCCACGATCCCGTCTGGATCGCCGTGAACCTTGCGTTGACGGATGGCAGAGGCTCGATTGAGAGTTTGCGAGCAAGACCACATCCATCTCCTTTTAGAGAAAGACACCTGATGACGATGTCACACAGAAAGAATGGGCGAGTATCAGTCTGTGTCTCTGGGAGCGAGATGGTAAAGTTTCCAGCATTTCGCTTCGTGCAAACGGAAGGCCAATTCGATTCTGCTATCCGCTGTTCCAGCGAGCCTCGCGGAGGGTAACGCTCGGAGTGCGCCGTCTGTGGAGGTGAGAGTGTAGAAAACGTATGAGCTCGTGGCGGAATGTGAGCGCAATTCCGTGAATGGGGGTGGACGATCAGGAGGAAGAGGGAGTTGCGAAGGGCCGGAGGGCGTCGGCCATTGACTGCGCCGATTTCCATCGGTCGCGCGGCTGCTTCTGGAGGGCCTTCAACAGGACGCGTTCCAGTCCTTCGGGGGCATCGGGGCGGAAGGCGCGGAGAGGGACCGGCGGATTCTGGAGGATAATCTCGTACGAGCCGGGCTGGCGTGGGTCGAAGCCCAGGTAGGGGTAACGGTTGGTGAGCAAATAGAAGAGCGTGGCGCCGGCGCTGTAAATATCGGCCGGAGCACGAGTTTCGCGGAAGTCGCGGATGTGATCGGGCGAGATGAAGCCGACCGAGCCGCCAACGTCTCCCTGTCGGGTCAAGGTTGTGAACCCTTCACTCTCGTCAAAACTCTTGGCGAGTCCGAAGTCAGTGAGTTTAACGCGGGGTCGATGGAGAGGACCGAAGACCAGGAGATTTGAGGGTTTGATGTCGCGGTGAACGTATCCCTTCGAGTGGGCATACTCGAGGGCCGACAAAAGATGGCGACCGATCATCGCGGCCGAGGCGATCGGAAGGGGTTGATTCAGGGACCGGGTCCATTCCAGTGCGTTCTTTCCGGCGACGTATTCCATCACGAGCTGATACTGGCCGTCGATCTCGAAAAGTTCATAGAAGGCGACGATGCTCGGGTGGGACTGGCCGCCTGGCATCAGCAGATCGCGCAGGACTTCGATCTCGCGTCGGAAGTAGCCGCTGGCCTTCTCGCCGATGCTACAAGACGAGCTCATCATTTTGATGGCGATTGGGCGATTTTTCGAAAGTTGGCGGGCTCGGAAGACCTCGCCCATGCCGCCTCCGCCGATCCATTCCTCGATAAGATAATCAGGGTGAGTGCGCGGAAATCTCGCCCGTCGAGCTTCGCATTCCGCACAGAGCCAGATGTCCAGGCGGGCGAAGCCGCCGCGGGCGGCGTTTGGCGAGGTGCCGTCACCAGAGACCTGGGCCATCGACATGCGCTTGCTGCACCCCGCGCAGAATGTCATGGGGGCGCCGTCGGCCGACGATTCGCTGAAATGGATCACGAATTGACTGTCGCCGGCGGAGATGACGTCTCCCTCTCGGAGCTGGACACGCTCGACGCGGAGGCCGTTCACCTTGGTTCCATTCGTGCTACCCAGATCCATCAGGTGGCAGAGGGGCGGCTGATTCTCGATCCGGAAATGCTGACGGGAGAGCAGCATGTCGTCGGTCATTGGGAAGTTGACCTGCGAGGATCGCCCGACAAGCAGGGCCTGGCGGTGGTCGATCAGATATTCCTGACCCTGATGGGGACCGGACGTGACGCGGATCACCACCGCCATCGCAAACTCCCGCGGGCCAAGGTATCTGTTTCTTTTTTACTACGTTCTCCTTGTGGATTAAACCCTCTCCTGGGAAATTCGGGGCGATCAAACTTGCTAATCGGCCGATCCCGCCGCCTGCGCGGGGGAATGCCGGCTGGTCGCCAGTTCGCGTAGGCCCCGGAGGTCGATCTTCCCGGTGGCGGTGATTGGGATCTCGTCGACCCGGATAAAATCGCGGAGTGATGGGATCCAGAGTCGAGGGAGCCGGCCGTCCATCATTCGGTGATGGACGTCCGTCGGCGACATCCCCAGATCCGTATAGAGGACGCAGAGCCGCTCACCATGCTTGTCGTCCGGGATCCCGGTTACAGCGACGTGATGCTCGTCGACCCCGGTCAGCTCCATGAGAGCCGACTCGATCATGATGTGCGGGACCATCTCACCGGCAACCTTCGAGAATCGGCTAAGGCGATCGGTGATTCGGAGAAAGCCGTCCTCATCCACGGCGCCAAGGTCGCCAGTTGTGTACCACCCCTCGGAGAGAACCCTCGCGGTTGCCTCGGGACGGTTCAAGTAGCCCATCATGACCTGCGGCCCGCTGACCTGGATCATCCCTTCCGTCCCTGGCACGAGATCCTCGCCCGTTTCGGGGTCGACGGTCTTGATCCGGGTGCCAGGCATCGGCAGGCCGACCGTACCCAGACGATTGCCATCGACGATTCGGCCATCGCGCAGCCGGACGGGATCCGGAACGTTCACCGCGACAACCGGCGAGAGTTCGGTGCAGCCGTAGCCTTCGAGTGGGCGGATACCGAGCGTTCTTTCGATTTCCCGGGCCAGTTCGGGCTTCAGCTTCTCGGCGCCGAGGATCAGGTGAGTGAGCTTCGCGAACTGCTTCGCCTCGCAGGTTTTGAGATAAATCCTCATGAAGGAGGGAGTTCCGATCAGGAGTGTAACTCCGTGCTCCTCACAGAGCTTACCGACGTTCCGGGCATCGAGGGGATTGAAATGGTAGACCACCTTCTTCCCCAGTGCCAGGGCCGTCCAGATGGTGACGGTGAATCCGAAGGCGTGGAAAAAGGGGAGAATTCCCAGCACAACATCGTCGGGCTTCAGTTGCACCTGCTGGGCGATCTGGTGGGCGTTGCTGAGGATGTTCCGGTGGGAGAGCCGGACACCCTTCGGGTCGCCGGTAGAGCCCGAGGTAAAGATAATAGTCGCCTCGTCTTCGAGCCGATTCCCGCGAAGCCCGGGGAGGAACATGGGAAGGGTAGCCAGCGGGACGACCCTTGATACGGCCGCGGCCCAGAGCTTATCCGCAAGTGTGACTCGGGCAGGGAGGTCTTCAAGCAGAATCAACTCGGCACGTGGGGTGATCTTGAACTTGTCAAGAGCACGCCCCGAGGTAATCACGTGGGTGATTCCACATTGTTCGATGGAAGAATCGACGACCGCCTGGCTGGCCGAGTAGTTCAGATTGACGGGGATCTTTCCCCAGAGCGAGACCGCGAGGTTCGCCAGGGCCGAGGGGGCGACGGGTGGAACGAAGAGGCCGACGTGCGAGGCCTCGCTCCAGGACCGCGAGAGGGCCCGTCCCATCGCCAAAGAGCGAAGGAAGGTCTGTGCAAAGGTGTAGGAGGCGCCGGTACTGTCGCAGATGGCGATGCGCCGGGCGTTTCGGCGGGCGGCATGAACGAAGGCCCAGGGAAGCGAAACCCAACCTTCGGGGAGCGGCGAAAGCTCTTGCCAGGGCTGGTACGGCCTGGACTTACGAGCTTCGCCGCACGGTTCCGCCGCCGTGGACATGAAAACTGCTCCCGAAATCGGGCCTCGCGCGTCAAGAAACCTTGGATGATCGGTGCGCACAACACCTTAAGCGAGTTCGTCCCCCCATTCAACAAGGGACTCGCGTGGATCGTCGCGTCTCCCGGCCGATCTCGATTCTCTCGGCGAAACCTGAGCCGATTGGGCCAGTTGCCCGGTTCCGCTCAGGCTCCAGCACTTAACGGGGCCGACTCGAGACGCGTAACCTCCTCCTCGAACCGGAAGCAGCGCAGGCCGTTGGCCTGCTCAATCAGCAGGATCACCGGTTGGCGACGCTCGGAGATCCGCTGGACGACCTGCCCGCGGGCCTCGTGCCCGGTGTTTAGGCGAAAACAAACCGGCTCGCCGACCAGAATGGAACCGTTCATGGGGATCACCTTCCCTGGAATCGGAGGGGTTGTGCCATCCTGCCCCCAGCCAGGCGACACTTTAGCCTATTCCGGGATTTTGTCAGCATCAATTATCGCGGCTTCTCCACCGGCCCACCGGCGTCGAAGTACCGACCCGCTTGACGCCCCCTGAGACCTGTCTACAACGACCATCGTTCTGGGGACAGGATCTATGTACCATGATGTCTCCTCGAAAAAGGGGTCAGGGCGTCGGTGGCAATGATTCTGGTGCCCCCCGGATAGGACCGTTCGCGAGGGTCGCGGGGGGTCTGGCGATGTTGGCGAGCCCCAGGCAGGTGTCCCGCCGTGGTGCCGTCGGTCTGGGGCGTACGGGGAGGCTTCATGTCCGCGACGAAAGAGGTCGTCATCATCGGGGCGGGGCCGGGCGGGCTGGCATCGGCGATGCTCCTGGCCGCGGCTGGGTATCGGGTCAAGGTGCTGGAGCGTCGGGGACGGGTCGGCGGTCGGACCTCGGCCATCGCCGAGGACGGCTTTCGTTTCGACCTAGGGCCGACCTTTTTCCTGTATCCCCGCGTCCTTGAGGCGATCTATCGGGCCGCCGGGCGCGAACTTCGTCGCGAATTGGATCTGGTTCGGCTCGATCCGCAGTATCATCTTGTATTTGGAGGCGGTGGCGAGCTGAAAGCGACGGGCAATATCGAGCGGATGTGTCGTGAGATTGCACGCCTCTCGCCCCATGACGCTTCTCAATTTCCTCGCTTTCTCCTGGAAAACCGCCGGAAAATGGATCTCTTCCGGCCGATCCTCGAATCGCCGTTCCTGAAATGGAGTGACCTGGCGAAGCCACACCTGGCACGTGTTCTGCCGACCCTCCGGCCGTTTCACTCGCTCGATGCCGAACTCCGCCGTTATTTCCATGACCAGCGCGTACGGCTGGCGATGACGTTCCAGTCGAAGTATCTGGGGATGTCACCGTTTCAGTGCCCTAGTCTCTTCTCGATCCTCTCGTTCATCGAGTATGAGTATGGCGTCTTCCACCCGATCGGCGGCTGTGCGGCGGTCAGCGAGTCCATGGCCGAGATCGCGCGTGGCCTGGGCGCGACCATTTCGCTCGACGATGAGGTCAAGGGGATCCAATTCCAGGGACGTCGGGCCGTTGGAGTCGAGTCAACCTCCGGCTATCACGAATGTGATGCACTGGTGATCAACGCGGACTTCTCCCGCGCGATGACCCGGCTTGTTCCCGATCACCTCCGCCGTCGCTGGAGCGATCGGAAGATTGCCCGCAAGAAATATTCCTGTTCCACATTCATGCTCTACCTGGGCGTGGAGGGGCGATTCGACGACCTTTCGCATCATACGATCTACCTCGCGAGCGACTATCTCCGGAACCTGGGCGATATCGAGAAGCGTCACATCCTCTCCGAGGACCCCTCGTTCTACGTCCAGAATGCCTGCGTCACGGATCCGAGCCTCGCGCCGGCGGGGTGCAGTACACTTTACGTTTTGCTTCCGGTCACCCACCAGCATGCGAACGTGAACTGGACTCACGAGGCGCCTCGCTATCGGGAGGTAGCGCTTCGACAACTCGCCCGGCTGGGGATCACCGACGTGGAACGTCGGATCAAGTTCGAGCGGATGATCACGCCGGCCGACTGGGACCAGGGCTTTGAGATCCACCTCGGCGCCACGTTCAACCTGGCTCATACTCTGAAGCAGATGCTTCATCTTCGGCCTAGGAACCGTTTTGAGGACCTGGACTCGGTCTATCTGGTCGGCGGTGGGACACACCCGGGCAGTGGTCTCCCGGTCATCTATGAATCGGCTCGGATCACCTCGCGATTGATCGGCCAGGACCTCGGCGTTGATGTTCCGGTCGACGGGACTGTCCCGGCTCCTCCGATGGGTGAATTGCTGGTCGTCTGAAGGCGGAAACGCAACCTCGGATCGAAGACTCATGGGAGAAGCTCGGGCCATGCAGACCAGGAAATACGGACAGGTCGGTGTGATCGGCGGAGGGCTCGGGGGGCTGGCCGCGGCCTGTGTCCTGGCCGCGCGGGGGTACTCGGTCGTTCTCTTCGAGAAAAATGAATGGCTGGGCGGGAAGGCCGCCGTCCTTGAGGTCGAGGGCTATCGGTTCGATATGGGACCGACGATCCTTCTGATGCCCTCTGTACTGAAGCGGATCTTCGCCGAAGCAGGCCGCAGCCTTGCCGATGAGCTCGATCTGGTCCCGCTGGACCCGCAATGGCGGTCGTTCTTCGACGACGGATCGACGCTCGACCTCCACGCCAACCTGCCGAGGATGTCCTCGATCCTCAACGAGTTTGACCCGAGTGGACGGGCGACCGACGGCTACGGGCGATTTCTTGATCTCTCGGAAAAGCTTGATGAGATCTCGCACCGATAC
This sequence comes from Planctomycetales bacterium, assembly GCA_027449865.1. GTDB lineage: Bacteria > Planctomycetota > Planctomycetia > Isosphaerales > Isosphaeraceae > JAKAUH01. The sequence goes on along the minus strand of DAIDKV010000268.1, from coordinate 11,120 downwards.
TTTTTCTGGCGATCGATTGGCGGGCTACCCGATATGTTCGATCCCTCGACGGCCGCGAGCCCGTCGACGTTACAGGACGTGCTCAGGATGCGGCCGTGGAGCACCGTCGGCGCGACGATTCGGTCGTTCGTGAAGGAGCCGCGGGTGGCCCAGATGCTCGACCACTTCACGCAGTATGTAGGTTCGTCTCCCGACCTCTCGCCGGCGGTCCTTTGTGGCATCGCCCACATGCAGACCGGCGAGGGAGTCTGGTATCCGAGGGGTGGCACACGGGCCGTCGCCGAGGCGCTGATCCGGCTCGCGTCCGAACTCGGTGTCGAGATGCACACGGGCCTCGGCGTCCGCGAGATCGCGCGGGGGCCGTCGGGGGAGGTGGCCGGCGTGGAGACGGACGACGGCCGACTGATCCCTCTCGCCGCGGTTGTCTCGAACTCCGACGCTGTCCGGACCCATCGCGAACTGCTCCGCGACCATCCGGCCTCGCGTAAGTTCGAGAAGCGACGGACGTATGAGCCGGCCTGCTCAGGAGTGGTCCTGTACCTCGGCCTCGATCGTCGGTACGACCAATTGCTGCACCATAACTTTGTCTTTTCTCGCGATCCGCATGAGGAGTTCGACTCGATCTATCGGAAGGGCGAGCCTGCTCCCGACCCCACCTGCTACCTCTGCGCTCCGGCCGTTACCGAACCGGAGGTCGCGCCCGAAGGCGGAGAGGCCCTATATGTCCTGGTCCATACGCCGTATCTCCGTCCCGGTCAGAACTGGGAGGAGATGTATCCCCGCTACCGAAACGTGATCCTCGACAAGCTCGCACGGACGGCGGGAATGGAGGACCTGGAGAGCCGGATTTGCGTGGAGCGTCGCCTGACACCGGTCGACATTCACGAGAGATATCGGGTCCTGAACGGTGCGATTTATGGTCTGGCGAGCCACGGTCGACTCCACGGTGCATTCAAGCCGGCAAATCGAAGTCCCGAAGTACCTGGCCTGTATCTGGCGGGTGGCGCAGCGCATCCGGGTCCGGGGATGCCGATGGTTTTGATGTCGGGCTGGATCGCGGCCGACACGCTCGATCGCGATGCGGTCGTCGAGCGTCGGTCGGCGGGTGTGTCTGTTCCCGAGGAAGAGGCCGTTCATGCCCGCTCCCTCGATGTCTGATGCCCTTTCCAGGCGTTCTCCCAGGCTTTTCCGACTTTTCCGGTGGTACGCCCGGCATTACCTGGCTCGCGGTTTTCACGCCGTACGGATCTCGCGAACTGGACCGATTCCGGAACTCCCGAATCGGCCGGTGGTCGTTGTTCTGAATCATGCTTCCTGGTGGGACCCGCTGGTCGCAATCGCCCTGACGAGCGATCTTCCGGAGCATCGCCTGCATTACGCCCCGATCGAGGTCATTGGGCTGGCTCAGTATCCGTTTTTTGAGAGGCTGGGCTTCTTCGGGATCGAGACCAGCACGCGGGCGGGCGCGGCCCGCTTCCTGCGGACCGGCCTTGCACTCCTTGAGCGGCCCGAAGTCATGCTCTGGGTCACCGGACAGGGGGCTTTTGTTGACCCTCGCGATCGCCCAATCCGACTCCGACCCGGGATCGGGCATCTCGCCCACAGGCTCTCTGATTCGATGATCTGGACCCTCGCGATCGAGTATCCCTTCTGGAACGACCGATGCCCCGAGGCTCTGTTGCGGTTCGGTCGTCCGATTGCCATCAAGGACGGCTCCATCATCCGGCCCCGCGAATGGACCTCTGCAATCGAGTGTTCGCTGGAGGAGACGCAGGATGCGCTCGCGACGGAGGCCCGTCGACGCGACTCGGGCGCGTTCTCCGTTCTGATCGGGGGGACGGCTGGGGTCGGCGGCGTGTATGATTATTGGCGGAGGATGCGGGCCTGGCTCGACGGTCAGACGTTCCGCTCCGAGCACGCGATCCAGGCGGCGGAATCGACCGAGGATCGCCAGCTTCACGGAATCGACGGCCGGAACACCAACGAATGACACTCCTCATCCCGTTGCTGGTCGCTCTCTCGATCACGTCGGCAATGATACCGGCGCTCTTGATGTGGTCTAACCTCCGACGATTTCTCCCGCCTCCGCCGCCGGAATCGGGATGTCGCCCCTCGATCTCGGTACTGATTCCCGCGAGAGACGAGGAGACCGTGATCGAGGCCTCGGTTCTGGCCGCGGCGGCGAGCCGGGATGTCGAGGTCGAGGTGATCGTACTCGACGATCGGTCGAAGGATTCGACCGCCGCGATCGTCCTGGGAGTGGGTCAGGATGATCCGAAAGTGCGGCTCGTTCACGGCGAGGAGTTGCCGCCCGGTTGGTGTGGCAAGCAGCACGCGTGCTGGATGCTTGCTCAAGAGGCCCGGTATTCCTATCTCGTTTTTATTGACGCGGATGTCCGGTTGTCGCCTGATGCGTTAGCGCGGATGGTCGCTGGGATGGAGCAGTCGGGAGTTGACCTCCTCAGCGGCTTCCCAGGCCAGGAGACGGTCGGCCTCATCGAGAAGCTGGTGATTCCTCTGATGCACTTCATCCTGCTCGGCTTCCTGCCGATAGCCAGGATGCGTCGGAGTCATCGGCCGGAGTTCGCCGCGGGATGCGGCCAGTTCTTCGTGACCAGACGTGAAGCCTACGAACGAGCCGGCGGTCACGCGGCGATCCGGCAGACCCTCCACGATGGGCTTCGATTGCCCAGGGCCTATCGACAGGCCGGTCTGCGAACGGATATCTGCGATGCGACCGACCTGGCCGTTTGCCGGATGTATCGATCGGCCGCTGCTGTCTGGAACGGGCTGGCGAAGAATGCTGGAGAGGCACTGGCCGCGCCCCGGATGATCGGACCCATGAGCGCGATCCTGCTCAGCGGGCAGGTCTTCCCAGCAGTTCTTGTGGCGGCGGCGGTTCTTGGGTTTCCCTCGCCGTGGAAGCCGTTTGAGGTAGGATGTGCCGTGGCGGCCCTGGGGTTTTCTTACTATACGCGATGGGCACCGACGATTCGATTTCGGCAGTCGCGGTTTGGGGCCATCTTCCACCCGCTGGGCGTTCTGGTTTTCGTGGCGATCCAGTGGTATGCCTTCGTCCGGAATCGAGCCGGTCGCCCATCGACCTGGAAGGGCAGGCACTACGGCGCTCCGGTCGCGGTCACGACGTCTTCCTTGGAGTCCTCGACGCGATGAGCGAGCCTCGTTCGCCCCTGAAAATTGGCCATGAGCCGATCAATCTGACCCAGGTGCTCAAGCGTGCCGGCTGGGTACAGAGTGGTGGAGAGGCCAAGTCGATGATCGGTGAACAAAGGGTTTTCGTCAACGGCGAGGTTGAGCTGCGAAAGCGTCGGCAGATGAAGGCCGGTGATGTGGTCCGGCTTGAGAATGGGCCCTCGATCGTGTTGACGACTGGGGATTGACCTCAGTCGACGCGGGCCTCTCCGCAGCGGACACATTCCAGGTCGGCGAGAGCACGGCAACCCTCGGGAAGCTCGGCATGGTCGGGAAGGAGATCGGCGATCTCATCCTTGATCGCGAAGCGAGGTCCGCATCGCGTGCAGACAAGCGTTTCGCCCTCCTGGCGAAGCCTGGCCTTTCCGATCGGGCAGGCGATCATTGAGAGCAGATCCTCACTGAGCATCGTGGAAAGTCTCCCTGTTGATTTCGATCGCCCGTAGATCCAAGGGCGGCTTAGGGGCGGGGTCGAAGATATCGAGATCGAGCCGGGTCGTCCATCCGAGACCCATCCATCGGCGATCAGCCCTCATCGTCGGTCAGCAGCCCGGGGGATCGGCCCCGACCGCCGTTCGAGGAGATTGCGGGTTGGAGTGGGCGGACGATATCCCATCCTCGAGAACGAGCCAGTCGGAGCAGGCGGCCCTTCGGGCGGACGACGACGGCACGGCCGACCTTTTGTAGCAGAAGTCGATCGCTCCAGTTGTCGGCGTAGGCGACAGCCCGATCGAGATCGACGCCGTTTTCCGAGGCCCATCTCGAGGCCCAGTAGACCTTTCCCTCGCCGTAACAGGGTGGTCCCGAACCTGTGCCGACGAGCCTGCCACGTTCGATGACGATAGGGGTTGTGAGCAGGTCGGAGCAGCCCAGATAAGTCCCCAGCGGCTGGATCACCAGGCCGGGCGATGAGGAGACCAGCAGAAGGGGCGTTCCGTCCGCGCGAAGCGAGGCAAAATGCTCGACCACCCCCTGGTAGAGCCGGGGTTTGACGTGTTCCTCGAAGTTCTCCGCGGCGATCCGTTCGAGTTCGTCGACCGGGATGCTCTGGATGTAGCCCAGGCCAATTTCGATGAGTCGTCCGTAGTCAAGCCGGCCAAACTTATGTTGCAGGCCGTGGTACAGCGCGCGGAGGAAGAACGATCGCCGGATCAGTCCCCTTCGATAGAGAATTCGCGCGAAGAGGAACGTGGTCGTGTGGGCGAGGAGCGTGCCATCGACGTCAACGAACGCCGCCGATGGCGGCTTCGAGAACCGGGGCCAGCTCGTCGAGTTCATCGCCGTGAATCCTCCGCAATGCCCAGCGTCCGCGCGACCTGACCGCAGAGGTCGAGGGCCTCGGTCTTCTCGGGCGCCTCGGCAATCACCCGAACGATCGGCTCGGTGTTGCTGGACCGAACATGCACCCAGCGGTCTTCCCACTCCAATCGCAACCCGTCTCGCACGTCAACTCTTGCTCCCGGAAGCCCGGCGGTCAGGGTGCCGGTCTGGTCCTGGAGCCAGGTTGTGGTCGAAGTCCCGATCCTGGCAGGGAGTGGAAACTTCTGCTTGATCATAGCGAACCGCGGAAGCTCGGCGACCAGTTCCGAGATCGATCGGCCGGTCCTCGCCATCAGGTCGAGGATCATCGCCATTCCTACAAAGCTGTCGCGGACGTAACCGATACGGGGGTCAATGACACCGCCGTTCCCCTCACCGCCCAGAATAGCCCCCTCGGCGATCATCCGCTCCACGACGTTGATCTCACCCACCGGGGTTCGGAAGACCGGGCAGCCTCGCGAGATCGCCATCTTCTCCGTGGTCTTCGAGGTTGACAGGTTGAGGATGACCGGGCCGGTGTCCTGTTCGAGGCGTAGACGTGCGGCGAAAGCGAGGGTCAACTCCTCGCCGATGTAGCGGCCTTTCTCATCGATGACCGCAAGTCGGTCGGCGTCGGGATCCTGGGCGAAGCCGACCGAAGCTCCAACGGCCGGGACAATCGCCGAGAAGGCTTGCAAATTGGCCTCTGTCGGCTCGGGTGGATGATCGTACTGGCCGTCGGGGACCTCGCCCAGCACGAGCACCCTGGCGCCCAGGGCCCGCAGGAGCCGGCCGGCAAGTGGTCCACCGGCGCCGTGGCAGGCGTCGACCACGACCTTGAAGCAGCGCTCCCGGATCGCGTCGGTGTTCACGATCTGGAAGATACTCTTCAGGTGCCCGCAGTGCGGATCCTCGACGGCCCTCGAAGTCCCCAGCTCGTCCCAGGGCTTCCAGGGCAGGTCGCGTCGAGTCCAGCGGTCGAGAACGGCCCGTCCTCGATCGGCCCCCAGGACCATGCCGCCCGGCTGAAAGAGCTTCAATCCGTTGTACTCAGGAGGGTTGTGCGAGGCCGAGATCTGAACCCCGCCAGCGAGTCCCCACTCACGGACGAGCCAGCCCAGGGTCGGTGTCGCGACTGGACCTAGTGACACCACACGGCACCCCATGGCACGAATGGAAGCCTCGACCGCCGCCGTGAAGACCTCCGCCGAACGCCTCCCGTCATGCCCGATCGCATACTCGCCGGGACCCGATTCTGCAATAAATGCCGCGACAAACTCGGAAACGGTCGCAGGATCCAGGCCGTTGCCGACCACCCCTCGCAGTCCTGAGATGCTGGCGATCCGCATTTCACCCCCTGCCATTCTTATGCTCCGATCCATACCGGGAATCCCGAGGTGAACCGTCCCGGCCGTCCAGTCACGCTCAATCCAACCTTCTCCTCTTCTTACCATAGGCCCCTCGCCGCTTGACCCGCAAGATCCGACGAATCGGCGCCCTCTCCCACTTCCACTCACCTCGGATGCCCTCCCCGGTCGATATTCCGCAAAGGATAGGCAAAGAAAGACTTACCTGGCCTCCTTTTGGGAAAGTAGGTAAAATGGGGAGCCTGGGAACTCTAGGTCGGCTAAAATTGGTTTCGTCGGCTGAGCATGTTGCGTGCAGGTGGAGAAGATCGGAAGTCGGCGGAGGGGCGAGGGGGATCCGACGCGATGAATGCGCAAGGGGGACGGACGACGTTTGAAGACCCGGAGCTTCAACGTGCGATCATGCGATTGAGACAGGTGGATAATTATACCAACCTGCTTTACCTTTTGCGGGAGTACGTCTCGCTGGCGACGGTGGCGGCGGGGGCGATTTTGTTCGCGGAGAACCGGGTGGTTTGGGGGTTGGCCTGGGGGTGGAATGTTCCGGTTTTCGCGATGGCGGTCGTGCTGATGGGGGCGATCCAGCATCGACTCGCGGGGCTTGGCCATGAGGCCTCGCATTACTCGTTCATGAAGAACCGGGTGCTGAACGATCTGGTCCCCGACCTGTTTTGCATGTTCCCGCTGCTGACGACGGTACATTTTTACCGGCTCTTCCACATGGCGCACCATCAGTTTACCAACGATCCGGGACGCGACCCGGACCTCCAGAATTTCGGCGAGTGGAAGCGGGCGGATGAGTTTCCGATGACACGGGGCCGGTTCATCCGGGTGATCTATTTCGCGCTTGTGGTGGCGCCGGTGCGCTTTCTTCGATACCAGTGGGCTTACATGGATATCAATGTCCTGGGACAGGGGAAGAACGCCTACGTCGATGGGGGAAAAAAGGGGCTGAGAGCGCGGGAGGGCGGTGGGCTCCGCTTGGGGACGGCCCTCGGGATCGGGTATGTGCTCGGTTTCAACCTGCTGACCTGGACGCTGACAAAGTTCGGTAGGCCGGATCTTTTGATTCCGGCGGGGCTTTCGGCCTATGCGATGGCGGTGGTGGTGACGCTCCACCTTCCAGAGAGCACGCTGTTTCGGTCGCCGTTCCGGCAGGCGTATTCACCGAGGGTCGCCAGCGTGGTTCGACTGGGTTTCTTCACGCTGCTCTTTGAGGTGCTCTCGCACCTTCGATGGACGACAGGCGGGGTCTCGGCGATTTACTTCACGTTACTCTGGTTCGTCCCGATGCTCTCGTCGTTCACGTTCTTCCTTTTCCTGCGCGACGTGTATCAGCACTCGAACGCCGACGACGGCCGGCTGACGAACTCGCGCGTCTTCTTTACGGATCCGTTCTCGCGGTGGGCGATCTTTGTCTATGGACAGGACATGCACATCCCGCATCACCTTTTTCCCGCGATCCCGCACTATCGGCTTCCGGACCTTCACGAGCTATTGAAGCGGGGCCACGGCGACTATCAACGGTTGGTGGTCGAGACACACGGAACCTTCCACGATTCGATGGGTCGGACAACGATCCTCGACGAGATGACCCGGCCTCGGGCGTCCGTCGAGGCGAATCTTCACTGAGGTTGCTTTCGTCCGCGGGGTGGTAGCGCTTAGACTGGGGCTTCTCGCATTGCGATCCCATGACAAGGAAGACCCGACCATGAGCCAACCGATGCCGGCCGAGCGCGAATCCGCCCCGCTCGCGAGTCTCGACGAGTGGGAAGACTTCCTCCAGGAACGCTACCCGAAGCCCCGCGAGAAGTCGTCCTTCCGTGACTATGGTGCGAACGTCCGACCGGGCGTTCGCGAGTTCTACCGACTGAACCACCGCCACCAGACGCTCGATTTTGTTCGGTCGAAGGAGCGGGAGTTCCTCTCGCTCGACCGCCGGAAGATGGGAATCTGGGAGGCGATGGAGTACCTGAATACTCTCGTCGATGATAGCGATCCCGACACCACGCTCACGCAGATCGAGCACCTCCTCCAGTCGGCTGAGGCGATCCGGGCCGACGGTCATCCTCGGTGGTTCATCCTGGTCGGTCTGATCCACGACCTGGGGAAGATCCTCTGCCTCTTCGGCGAACCGCAGTGGGCGGTGGTTGGCGACACCTTCCCGGTCGGTTGCCAGTATTCCGATCGCGTCGTCTTCCCCGAGTTCTTCCGCGAGAACCCTGACTTTCAGGTCGAGTCGCTTCAAACGGAGACCGGGATCTACGAGCCGAATTGCGGGCTGGACCAGGTCCACATGTCGTGGGGTCACGACGAGTATCTCTATCACGTCGTGAAGGATTACTTGCCGGGCGAGGCGTTGGCGATGATTCGCTATCACTCGTTCTACGCGGCTCATCGTGAGGGCGCCTACACCCAACTGATGAACGACGACGATCATCGGCGGATGGAGTGGGTTCGCGCGTTCAACCCTTACGATCTTTACTCGAAGGGGCACGCCGCGCCCGACGTGCAGACGCTGCGGCCCTTTTATGAGGAACTGATCGCCGAGTACTTCCCCGAGAAGCTGGCCTGGTAATGCCGCCTGCTATTTCTTCGCGGCCTGAAGGGCGGCGATGATCGCGTCGGTATCGTAGACGCAGCCGCCCCAGGTTCCGCCACCGACATTCTGGAGTGCCGCCCAGAGGCGAGTGTCATCGGGGAGGTTCGGATCGGGCGAGAGGTTGGGATGAGGCGTCCGGGCGGCGAGAACTCGGGCACCTTCCTCGGGCCCGAACTCGGTTCCGTCGGCGCCGATCAGGTCGAGCGAGCCTTCCAGGTTCACGCGGTCGATAACGATCCGGATCTGGTCGCCGTCACGTACCTTGCCGAGTGGTCCGCCGGCGAGAGCCTCGGGGCTGATGTGGCCGACGCAGGCGCCTGTGGAGACGCCCGAGAAGCGAGCGTCGGTCAGCACGGCGACGTGCTTGCCAAACGAGAGGTACCGCAGAGCCGAGGTGATCTGAAAGATTTCTTCCATCCCCGCGCCCATCGGTCCTCGGCCGATCAGGACAAGGACATCACCAGGCCGGATCGGGCGATCGCCCTGTCCCTTGATCGCGGCAATGGCGTCACTCTCTCGGGTGAAGACGCGCGCCGGGCCGGTTTTTCGATAGACGCCATCGGGATCGACCACGGTTGGATCGATGGCGGTGCTCTTGATGACCGATCCCTCGGGTGCGAGGTTGCCGCGGGGGAAGGTGACGGTGCTGGTCAGGCCCCGCTCTCGGGCCCGGGCCGGGCTCATGATGACGTCGTCCGGGTCGACGCCGTCCTGCTCGAAAAGGCGGCTGCGCAGGCGACTTCTGCGCTCGCTCCGCTCCCACCAGGCCAGGACCGCTTCGAGGGGATTGCCCGAGACCGTGCGTGCCGAGAGGTCGAGCAAGCCGAGGTCGCGGAGGTGGAGCATGACCTCGGGGACGCCGCCAGCCAGAAAGGCGCGCACGGTCGGGTGGAAGTACGGGCCGTTGGGCAAGACGCTCACCAGCCGGGGGACACGGACGTTAACCTCGTGCCAGTCGTCTACGGTCGGCCGGCGCAAGCCGGCGGCGAACGCGATGGCTGGGATGTGAAGGATCAGGTTGGTGGAGCCGCCGAAGGCGGCGTGAACGACCATCGCGTTGCGGATCGATCGGTCGTCGAGGAGATCGGCCAGGGTGAGACCGGCATGTGAGAGACGGACCAGCGCCCGAGCGGATCGGCGGGCCATGTCGAGCCAGATGGCCTGGCCGGAAGGCGCAAGTGCGGCGTGCGGGACGGTCAGTCCGAGCGCCTCGGCGACGACCTGCGAGGTCGCCGCGGTGCCCAGGAACTGGCAGCCGCCGCCGGGACTCCCACACGCCCGGCACCCCAGCGCCGAGGCTTCTTCCAGCGAAAGCTCACCGTGCGCGAACCGGGCGCCGATCGACTGGACCTTGCCAGCATCATCTCCCTCGCGAGGCGGCAGAGTGACGCCACCAGGGACCAGGACCGAGGGCAGATGCCTCGAACCGGCCAGCGCCATCATCATCGCGGGGAGGCCCTTGTCGCAGGTGGCGACGCCCAGCACGCCCTTCCGCCGAGGGAGCGACCGAATCAACCTGCGGAAGACGATCGCGGCGTCGTTGCGATAGGGGAGACTATCCATCATCCCGGCGGTGCCCTGGGTCCGGCCGTCGCAGGGGTCGGAGACCATCCCCGCGAAGGGGACGACATCCAGCCCGTGTAGCTCCTGGGCGGCCTCGCGAACGAGGAGGCCGATCTCCCAGTGGCCGGTGTGGTAGCCGAGCGCGATCGGACGTCCGTCGTGATCGCGCAGACCGCCCTGTGTACTGAGAATCAAAAACGGGTCGCGGGCAACCTCGCTGGATTCCCACCCCATTCCCGCGTTCTGGGTCAGCCCGAAGAGGTCGCCCGACGGCCAGTCGCGGAGCATCTCTCCGGTGAGCGGGAGCGAGCCCTCGGGGCCGTCGCCGGCGGTCGTTACCTCAAAGATCGAGGGATCGGCCGACTCCGAAAGTTCTTCGAGCTTCAGCGCGGTCGCGGGATCGAGTGAACTCATCAGTGAAATTACCCTGCATTGGGGCGGATCTCCCCGCCTGGAAGGCACCGCTCACCGAGAATCCGAGGCGAGAAAGAAACCTGTCGCGTGAGTATCGCCCTGCAAGCATCGGTGAAGGATGGTGGGCAGCGTCTACGCTTGTATCGATTCGGCGATGCTCGAATTGCAGCCTGGGTGGACCAGGCTGTCTCGTCCGGTGTCGCGGTTGGGATCAACAGCGTCCTTGTTGGGGGCTCCCAGGATCGCGGCGCCGGCCAACGCCCTGGGGTCTTCAATCATTGAGGCGGAGTTCCTCAAGGGTTTGCACATCAAGGAGGTCGAGCTGGAGTTGGGCCAGCGCCTCCGGCGAGAGAGCATTGACTCGGCGTTCGACCTCAGCCGGCAACGGGCCGAACTTTTTGCCCATCTGTAGAAGGGCCGCCCGCCGCATGCCCTGCTCGATGCCCTGTTCGATGCCGCGTTCGATGCCCTGTTCGATGCCCTGCTTGATGCCCTGTGCGATGCCGCGTTCGTATGTGGTCTGCATGAGAGGCTTGACCTCGCGATAGGCTTCGGTCTGCATCAGCGATTGCAGCCGTTCCTTCTGCGTCTCGTCCAGATCGGTGTACGCTTCCAGGCACTCCGTCAGCAGATACCGTCGAAAGTCATTTTCGCCCGAGCGC
>DAIDKV010000267.1 GCA_027449865.1 Planctomycetales bacterium | reverse complement strand
GGGAGCAGGTTGTCGGCGTCCTCGCTCAGTAGCATGTTCCGGAGGTAAATCCGGTGCGAGCGGCGGGCGTTCAGGTTGGCCGGGTGCGGCAGGACGAACGCGACGCCGTCGACGTCACCCGCCTTCGAGTGCAGCGGGATCGCGTCCATGAAGTTGGCGTCGAATGCCTCCTTGCCGTAGGCGAGGAGCGCCCGGGTCCGGGCCTGCTCGTTCGCGTGCGACTGCCGCCAGGGCGCGCCGTCGCGGTTGACGACGACGCTCGACGACCCGCTCGCGACCCGGATCGGATAAGGGAGGAGCAAGCCGTAATGCCGCGCCAGGTCCCTGATCGAATCGCCTCGGAAGATCTCCTCGCGGCCCTCGCGGCATTTCAGGTAGACCCGCGTCCCGGGGGCCAGGTCGAGGTCGAGGACGCGGACCGAATAGGTCCCGTCGGCCTGGCCGCGCCACTCCACCGGCGGGCTCCCCTCGCGGGCGCTCCGCGTGACGACGACGATCTCCTCGCTGACGACGAAGCAGGAGAGCAGTCCGATTCCGAACTGGCCGAGGAAGTCGCCGGTGCGGCGGCCCTCGGCGTCGCGCTTGGAGGTCTCGCCGATCGTGGAGAGGAACCTGTGGATCTCTTCTTCCGTCAGGCCGATGCCGTCGTCGGTGGCCTCGAGCGTCGGCGGCTTCCCGCGCTGCGAGGTCACCGAAAGCGCGATCTCGCCCGCGTGCCCCGGCTCGAGCTGCCGACGCGCCGTGATCGCGTCGACCGCGTTCTGGAGCAGCTCGCGGACGAAGACCTCGGGACGACTATACAGGTGGTTGGAAAGGAGATCGATGACCCCCCGCAGGTTGATCTGGAATCGGTGCTCCAAGACGGTCTCTCCCGGACGTGAGCGGGCACGGCCTCGCCAACGTCGGGCGTACAATGCCCGACGCTCGACACATCCATCGATACCGCCGGGCGTCACGCCATGCAAGGCCCCACCGGGACCGGCGGCTCAGGCCGCGAAGAACGGCTCGACGCCCTCCGGCTTCGGCTCCATCCGCGACCGGATCGTGTCGACGGCCTGCGCCGTGGCACGGGTGTTCTCTTCCAGGTGGATCATCAACTGGAGCAGGCCGGCCACGACGAACATTTGCAGCGCACCGAACTCGATGCCGACGCCGTACAACACGCACATCCAGGCGAAGAACGGCGGGGCCGCGATCGAGCCGCCCCACTTAGCGAGACCCATCAGGATCGCGCATCCCAGCAGGCCGATTCCCGCCAGGGCCAGCAGCGACCCGAACAGCACGCAGATCAGCCCGGCGATCCGGAGCATCGGATAACGCGGCTGGGTCTCGCGGAACGACGTGATCCTTGCCATCGAAATCCCCCTTCGCGCACGACACCGATCGGCCCTCGACAGGGATCATTCGTCGCCGGCCTCGCGATTATTGCGAGGTTTCGCGAACGATCCGACCGCGACCGCCAGCGCGGCGATCGAGGCGGCGAGGGAGATGGCGGCCCAGGTTTCGAGCCGGCGGACCCGGTATCGGAGCGTCACCCGGTCGACGCCCGAGCCTTCGAGCCGGACGGCCTGGAAGCCGCCGTCGACCGGCACGACCGGCCGCTCGGGGCCCTCGCCGACGCGGGCGAGCCAGCCGGGATCAAACGTCCGGGCGAGGACCAGGTCGCAGGGGCCCTCGTGGTCGACGGCCGCCGAGGTGCCGTCCCAGGAGACGAGCCGGGCGCCTCGGGCGTCGGGGCGTGCGGCGATGCCATCCTCGGCGAGGAACCAGGCGGTATCGAGGTCGTCGGCGTGCAAAAGCCGTTTGACAAGGGCCGGACGATCGGGGGCGACCCTCATCCGGGCCGCGACTCTTGCCTCGGGGAACGGATCCTCGACCCGGACGATCGCCCACGACCGAGCGGCCGGCTCGCCGGGTCTCCGGTGGACGATCCGATCGAGCGCCGGATCGCGCCATCGGCCCAGTTCCGGGCCGATCGCCGAGGCCGCCCGGCTTCCGTCGACGAGGTGCGTGACCCGGCACCGCCGGAGCCATCGACGGATTCCGTCCAGATCGGCCGAGGCACCCTCGCCCGGCCAGAAGAGGCGTTCCTGGAGCATCCCCAGCAGTCGGTTCGACCATGGCTCGTTGAAGCCGATATAAGGGTCGCCGGTCGCCAACCCGGATCGGATCGGCAGGTCGGCGATCGGCCCGCCGACGCGTCCCACGTCCCGATCGCGCCCGAGTACCTCCAGAACGGGGCTTTGCTCGGGGATCGCGATCGACCAATTCCACTGGGTCGTCCCGGCGTAGTAAAGCGTCCCCAGTTCGACCGCGACCGCCGCCGCGACCGCACCCGAGGGCAGCCTCCCCGATCGCCAGAGCATGACGACGACCGTTCCAACCACCCAGGCCAGCGCCCCCCAGAGGAAGCCGTCGGGGATTCCGGCGATCGAGGCGCGGAGGTGGACCTCGGGCCGAGAGGCCCAGGTCGCGGCCGATCCGACGGCGATGGCCGCGATGGTCAGGGCCGCGGCCATCCCCAGGCGGAAGCGCCCGCGGCCGATCGACCGGTCGAGCCCCTCGCCGGCCAGGATCGATGCCCCGAACATCGACAGCAAGGTGTACCGCGCCGGGACTCGGAACACACCAACGCCCAGGATCGCCATCACGACGAGATACCCCCGCGGCCACCATCGGGGCATCGTCGCCGCCGCGAACGCGATCGGGACGAGCAGCCGCCAGGGGAGCAACCTCCGCCCGGAGGGACGGCCGATCGTCCCAACGATCGCGAGGATCATCGGAATCGTCCCGACGTAGAGAACGGCCTCGTACCCGGTCGTCTGCTCGCCGAACCAGTACGGATCCTCGGGACCAAGCCGGAAGTCGCGGACCAGCCTGGGGAGCGCCAACTCGAACCAGTGGGAGGTCGGGAAGGCATAGGCCAGCAGTTCCGCGATCGGCCGATGCCCCTGTCCGACGAGCCCCGCGAACTGCCCGCTCGGTCCAAGCTGCACCGCGGCGATCGCCGCGCCCCAGGGGACCGCCAGGATCGTTAGCAAGGCCCGACGCCAGCCCAGGCCATCGACCGACGCTCGCCAGAGCGCCGTCAGCACGACCAGCCCGCCGGTCCACGCCTGGACCTGGAAGTGCCCGAGGGTCCATTGCAGTCCGAGCACGATCGCCAGACCAGCAAGCCAGCCCAAGCGGCCCGATTGGAGGAACCGCTCGGCGATCCCGAGGGCCATCGGCAGGTACGGCATCAAACAGTAAAACGGCTCATGACTGGAGTGAATGGCCTGGAACCCGCAGAACGTGAACGCGACCGCCGCAACCGCCGCGCCCGGAGGCTGGATCGCGAGCGTTCGCGCATAAAAATACGTCGACGCGGCGAGGGCCAGGTGATGCAGCCACATTGAGAGCCGGTAGGCCGTCGAGACGTCGAGGGTCCGATAGAGCAGCCAGTTCGGCGGGTAGAACGCCGCGACGTGGCTCTCGGCGACGAGCGGCAGGCCAACCCCAAATCGATCGCTCCAGTACGGCAGCTCGCCCCGGGCAAGCGATCGGGCCAGCTCGGCCTTGAGCGGGCGATACAATCGGTCGGGGTCGCCGCCGACCGGCTCGTAACCGATCAGCAGCCCCGCCAGGACCGCCCCGACGAGGCCGATCGCCAGGAACATCGAGGTCTCTCGGCGGATCGAATCGCGGATCATGGGGGCCTCGACCAGGGACCAGGACCGTTGACCGTCCGCAACGACGGGCGGGCCTGCTACGATCCGGAACCGACGGCCGAAAAACAAGGTCCCGGCGACTTGAGCTCGCTCCGCCTCGGGATAAGATGAAACACGGTATCATCGACGAATCAAAGGAAATCCGACCGTCATGACGACGACCTGGGAAGGCACGCGGGCGATTCGAGACGGCTACAATCGCTGGGCGATCGTCTACGACCACGACGCCAACCCGCTCCCCGCGCTGGAGGAACCGATCGCGGCGGAACTGATCGGTGAGGTGGCCGGACTCTCGGCCCTCGACCTCGGCTGCGGGACCGGGCGGCACGCCCTTCGAATGGCATCGGAAGGGGCCGTCGTCACGGCCGTTGATTTCTCGGAGGGGATGCTCGCCGAGGCGAGGCGGAAGCCAGGCGCGGACCGCGTCCGGTTCGTCGTCCATGATTTGCACGATCCGCTCCCGTTCCCCGACGGTTCGTTCGACCGGGTCGTCAGCGGGCTGGTGCTGGAGCACATCGACGACCTCGCCGCCTTCTTCGCCGAGGGCCGCCGACGGCTCCGGCCGGGTGGGCGGATGGTCGTCTCGGCGGCGCACCCGGCAATGTTCCTTCGCGGGAGCCAGGCACGGTTCACCGACCCCGAGACCGGCCGGATCGTCCACCCCGGCAGCCGCCCGCATCGCCTCGGCGAGATGGTCATGGCCGCGCTCTCCGCCGGGCTCCGGATCGAACACATTGGCGAGCACGCGCCCGATCGCGCGTTCGCCGCCCAGTACCCCCGCGCCGAGAAGTACGTCGGCTACCCGATGCTCGTCGTGATGGCACTCTCTGTCTGAGCGATTCTTTCCAGGGATCTCAGCCGACAGGAGCAACCACGAAAGGGACGAAAGGCGCGAACAAGGGGAGTAGATAGGAAACCTTTCAGATAAGGGTCGAGTCAGGATTTGGGCCCGGAATCCGGAATCGATTCTTTCTCAGCCTCGCAGGCGGTCGGCGCCGGAGCCATCCCCCCGCGACATACCGCGTTTTTTACGTTTCCCCCATTTTCGACGCGCAGGGGTCTGGACACATCGGCATCCGGCGCCTAGGATGAAGCCGCCACGTACTCGTGGGCCCAGGATTGCCCCGGACCGTTGCCGGACGTCTCTCCCCGCGTCCTGCCGAATCACCTCTCCCCGGTCAGGTCGATCCTTCGCAGTTGTATCGTCTTGAGTCGAGCCATACCAGGACCAGCCGCCGGCTCTCGACCCGACGAGATGCTTGCACGGCCGTGCTCTTGCCGACAGCATCCAGATCCCAGGGGGATGTACCATCTTGAACCATCCACGCACCTTCCTTGCGATCTGCTGCGCCGCCGCTCTGATTTCGGCGGTTGGATGCAGCCCCAGCCCACCGCCGTCGCTCTCGGCCGACGGCAAGCCCGGCGTCGAGGCGGGCGCCCTGACCATCCCGACGAAGGAAATGCCCCGCGGGGTCAAATCCGGGAAGGCCAAGGTCTTGATTCAGTAAGGCCGTCCTTCTCGGTTCTCGTCGAACGCTCACACTCTGGATTCGATTCTCTCATTTCGTTGCTTTCTCATCCGTAAATCTTGCGGAGGTAGTCATGCTGCGCACCAAGAGTCCTCGAAAGTCGCGCGGTCCTCGCGGCTTCACCCTGATCGAGCTGCTGGTGGTCATTGCGATCATCGCGGTCCTGATCGCCCTGCTACTGCCGGCCGTGCAGGCGGCTCGCGAGGCCGCCCGCCGCGCCCAGTGCACCAACAATCTCAAGCAGATCGCGCTGGCCGCGATGAATTACGAGAGCGCAATCGGCTGCTTCCCGCCCAACGGCGAGTGGCAAGGGTGCATTACGGCCGGGTACGTCGGCACCAGTTACAGCGTCTTCCTCTCAATGGCTCCCTACTTCGAGCAAACGGCCATTGCCAATTCGATGAACTACGGCGGTTGCTTTCTCGACGTCGCCAACATGACCGCGATGGGCGTTCAGGTCACCACATTGCTCTGCCCGAGCGATGCCATCGGCGCCAATCCTTACAGCGAGCCGGCCTCGCAGTATTTCAGTGGGTACACCGGCACCAACACCTTCAACTTCTACACTTCCAGCTACGGTGCCATGAATGGCACCTGGATGATCGAGCCAAGCCCCAATCTTCCCGCGTACGGGTTCACCAACCCGAACTTCTCCAGCTCGATCAACTCGATGAATGGAATGCTCCACCTGGACAGCCACCACACGATCGCCTCCATCACCGACGGAACCAGCAACACGATTCTCTTCGGTGAGCGGGCCAAGGACATTCTGCTGAAGACGCAGGTCAATCCGTTGTTCTGGGGCTGGTGGTACAGCAGCCTTCGAACGATGCAGACCTCGATGTGGCCGATCAATCCACAAAAGCAAATCGCGGCGCTGAACTGCCCGGGCCTCAAGGGAATCAACGCTTACGGATCCTCGTCGGTCGTGCAGTGGATCTTCGCGGCCTCGAGCGACCATCCCGGCGGGGCCAACTTCGCCTTTAGTGACGGGTCGGTCCATTTCGTCAAGGATACGATCAGTTCCTGGACGCTCGACAAGTCGGGCGGAACGAACTCCGGCGACCCGCTTGGTGTGACCTACAACGCCACCAACCAGACCTACGTGATGGCGCCCGGGACAACCTTTGGCATTTACCAGGCTCTGACCACCCGGAACGGCGGCGAGGTCATCAGCTCCGACGCGTATTAATAAGATGAGTCGCCCTCTCGATCAGCGTTCCGGCCCGGCGCGATCGCCGAGGCCGGGCGCTGCCATGCTGTCACTTGCCGATTTCAGGACGTCGCTATAACGACATTCCTTGATTGACAAACGCCCGCGATCTGTGTAGCCTCGCCTTCCGCATCCTGGAATGGACACCTCGGGATTCTCTCACGCACCTATGAATCCTGGCGAGCGGGCCTGCGGTTCCGTTCGCCGCGCACCAGGAGGGTAAGGCGATGCTTCGCGCGATGCACCCCGGCCGAACGGGGGCGATCCTCTCGACGATCGGGCTGACGATCGCGGCGATCTCTCCCGCGGCGACGGCCGGACCGATCTACTCTCACGCCGGCGACTCCGTGGCGTCGCCGGGTCCAACGGCTGAGGCGGTTGGGGTTGTCGGCTCGACTCCGTCGCCCTGGGCGTTCTGGATCGATCTCGGTTCCGCATCGACTGGGATTCCGGCCAGTTCCGCTCCGGCCGCCACGATGGGACCTGCACCCTCACCGTTACCGGTCTCCGACCAGGGCGTCTCCACCCTGGCGACTTACGCGGCGTCGGCCTCGATTCCGGCCGCTTCCCCTTCGTCACAGGCCGCGGTCACGAATCCGGAAGTCCCGGTTGCACGAGTCGATCGATCGAGCGTTTCCGCGCCTTCGGCTTCGATGGGTGTCGAGACATCGGGGACCCCGGCATCGGCCGGACCGAGGGCCGCCGCACTGGAAACGCTCGCGCCTGGGCCTCGATCCGAGCGGTCGTCCGTACCGGCCGCGAGTGTGGCTTCGCCTCCCGCGTCTGTCGGAGCCGCCGGCGCCCTGGCAGCCGCCAGCGCGGCCGGTTCCTCGACTGGGGCGAACTCAACCAGCGTGTCCTCTCCGATCGCGGCGGCTCCGTTATCGTCCGCAACCCCTCCGGCCTCGTCGTCCGGGACAACAGCCGCTCCCGCGGCTCCGCAGCCTTCGCCGACCACGACGACAACGACCGGCGATCCCACCACCTCGGCGACGATGCTGGCGGCGGCCGGTTCGGCGATCGCCGCGACGGGCGCTTTGGGCTCCGCGACGACTCAAGGCCCCTCCCCCACAACGGCGACGGGGACCACGTCGACCCCCGCGGCCTCGGCCGTTCCCGCCTCGACGAGCGCGGGTGATTCGACCGTGGCGACTACGGCTCCCGTCGCGAGACCCTCGGCTGTCTCGACGATTCCGGCGACGACAACTCCGGTCGCAACGATCTCGGGCGCCTCGACGGAGTCGACACCTGCGCCCACGGAGAGCCAGCCGATCCGGGCCGCGCTTGGTGCGGCGTCTCCGGTCGCGACCGTCCCGGCCGCGTCCTCGGCGTCATTCCCGCCGACGCCCCTGGCCGCCGGTCCGATCCCGGCCAGCACGACCTCGACCTTTGGGGCGGCTCCGATCGAGCTGGCGCCGGCGGGGACTTCCCATTCACCCCCCGCGCCGGCCAACCTGCCCGAGCCGTCAGCCCTGATCCTTTTTGCCGCGATTCTGTTCGTCCTGGCGACGCGTCCTTTTGGTTTCAACGGCCCGCCTGAAGGCTAGGAATTCGTGATTCTCTCGGGTAGCTTCTGGCTCTGGCTTTGCGGCTGACGGATGTCACCCCGGCAGGGAGGGCAGCGCGATGCCTTACCAGTGGGCCAAGGATACGGATTTCGTCG
>DAIDKV010000266.1 GCA_027449865.1 Planctomycetales bacterium | reverse complement strand
GGCGGCCCCTCCCAGGGCCGGCGGTGCCCTCGCCGGCGCATCGACGTCGGCCGACCGACCGCCCCGGGTGGCCCCGGGGCGGATCGATACCCCGGGAGCGGATTGAATCATGCGAGTGGGACTCCTCGGCCGCAAAGTCGGCATGACGCAGATCTACCAGGAGAACGGGGTCGTTGTCCCCGTGACTGTCCTGGAATGCGGACCCTGCGTGGTGCTTCAGGTCCGGACCCGAGACCGCGACGGTTACGACGCGGTGCAACTCGGCTTCGACGACAAGAAACGAAAGAGCGCCAGTCAGGCCGAGCGCGGGCACGCCAAGCAGGTCGACGCCGAGCCGAAGCGGTACATCCGCGAGGTCCGCCAGGAACTGCCGGCCGACGTCGCCGCCGGGCAGACGCTGACCGTCGAGCTCTTCAACGAGATCAAACGGGTCGACGTGACCGGGACCAGCAAGGGACGCGGCTATGCCGGCGTCATCAAGCGGCACGGCTTCCGCGGCCTTCGGGCGACGCACGGCGTCAAGCGGATGCACCGTCACCCCGGTTCGTCCGGTCCCAGCGCCGACCCGGCACGCACCCAGAAGGGGATTCGCAAGCCGGGTCACTACGGCCACGATCGTGTCACCGTCCGTAATCTCGAGGTCGTTCGGGTCGACCCGAGCAATAACCTGCTCCTGCTCAAGGGCGCGGTGCCCGGCCCCAACGGCGGTTACCTGACCATCCGACAGACCAATAAAGTGTGACGGACGGAACCCATGCTGACGATACCGGTCTTCAATCCCGCCGGCGAAAAGGTCGGTGAGGAGACGATCGACCCGGCCGACTTCGGCGGTGAGATCAACAAGCAACTACTCCACGACGTCGTGCTGATGCATCTGGCAGCCCGTCGAGTGGGAACCGTCAACACCCGCGGTCGCGCCGACGTCGCCGGTTCTGGCAAGAAGCTCTTCCGCCAGAAGGGAACGGGCAACGCCCGGGCCGGCTCGAAGCGAACGAACAAGCGGAAGGGCGGCGGCGTCGCCTTCGCCCGCCGCAACCGCGATTATCGTTACACCATGCCGAAGAAGGCGGTTCGCGCCGCCGTCCGGATGGCCCTGCTCTCGAAGTTCCAGGACGGCCAGGTGATCGTTCTCGACGGACTGGCCCTCAACCAGCCAAAAACGAGGGAAGTCGCCCAGGCCCTTCGGTCGATCCGTCGCCCCGACCTCCGCGAGGACGAGGCGGTCGAGTCGGTCGGCGAGACCAAGGCCCAGGCCCTGGCCCGGACCCTCGATCGCCGGTCGATCCTCCTCGGAATCCCGACGCACGACCCGGTGATCCACCGGAGCGCCCGCAACATCGAGGGGGTCATGGTGGCCCCGGTCACCGAATTTAATACCTACGACGTGCTCAAGCAGCGCTACCTGGTGCTGACCCGCGAGGCGCTGGCCCGCCTCAAGGAGCAGGTCAAGCAGAAACCCGCCCGCCGTGCCGGGGCGGCCGACACGGAGAGCTGATCCATGGTCACCCTGCGACGTCCCCCCGTCGGCGTCACCCGGAGCGGGCCGGTCCTCGAGCCGTACCAGGTTGTCCTCCGGCCGCTGATCACCGAAAAGGCGACCAACCTCTCGGAGAGGTACAACGCCTATACCTTCGAGGTCAACCTCCTGGCCACGAAGACAGAGATCAAGGAAGCGATCGAGGCGCTCTTCAACGTCCGGGTCTCCGGCGTCCGAACTCAGAACCGCCGGGGCAAGCCCCGCCGATACCGCCAGCAGATCGGCTACATGAGGCGCTGGAAGAAGGCCATCGTTACGCTGTCGGAAGATTATCGGATCGATTTTTATTGATCGTGTTTTCCGTTTTCGGATCTGCATTCTCCGCCGAGAGTCGAAACCGGCTTCTCGTGCGGGGCGCCGAAGGCGGAAAGCGGAAGGGGTGGAACGATGGGTATCCGCGTCTACAAGCCGACGAGTCCTGGGCGGCGGAATGCGTCGGTCAGCGATTTCGCCGAGCTGACGGACAAGAACAAGAAGCCCGAGAAGAGCCTGACCGAGCCGCTCAAGAAAACGGGTGGTCGAAATAATCAGGGCTTCATCACGTCCCGGCATCGCGGCGGCGGCCACAAGCGGAAGTATCGAGTCATCGACTGGAAGCGCAACGACCGGGACGGCCAGGTCGCCACGGTCACGCACATCGAGTACGACCCGAACCGGTCGGCCCGGATCGCGCTGATTCAGTACGAGGACGGGACGAAGCGGTACATCCTCGCGCCGGACGGTCTGAAGGCCGGGATGACGGTCAACAGTGGCCCGGACGCCGAGCCGAAGCTTGGGAACTGCCTGCCGCTGTCCCGAATTCCGACCGGTATGACGATCCACAATATCGAGATGCAGCCGGGTGGCGGCGGCAAGCTCTGCCGGTCGGCCGGCGTGGGAGCGACCCTGACCGCCCGCGAAGGGACCTGGGCCCAGTTGACCCTTCCCTCGGGCGAGGTTCGCCGGATTCCAGCGGCCTGCCGGGCCTCGATCGGCATGGTCGGCAACCCCGATCACATGAACGTCCGGCTGGGCAAGGCGGGCCGGAAGCGATGGCTCGGCCGAAGGCCGCACGTCCGAGGCGTCGCCATGAACCCGGTCGATCACCCGATGGGTGGTGGCGAGGGAAGGACCTCGGGCGGTCGCCATCCGTGCTCGCCCACCGGGAAGCTCGCCAAGGGCGGGAAGACCAGGCGTCGCCGGAAGCCGTCGAACAAGGCCATCATCCGCCGCCGCCGGAGCGTCCGGTACGGACAGTTGAAGCTCTGATCATTGCGTTTTCGGGTTTCGGTTTTGGTGTTCCGCGCACACGAGGTTGGGGCCAGAGGCCGGAATCCAGGAGCAAGTGGGGAAGACATGGGACGCTCACTGAAGAAAGGTCCGTACGTCGTCGAGCGGCTACTGGACAAGGTGGCTCGCTCCGAGTCGTCGGGAAATCGCGAGCCGATCAAGACCTGGGCGCGGGCCTGCACGATCGTTCCGGAGTTCGTCGGCAAGAACTTCGCGATCCACAACGGGCGGACGTTCCTGAAGCTTTACGTGACCGAGGACATGGTCGGGCACAAGCTCGGCGAGTTCGCGCCGACGCGAACGTTCAAGGGACACGGCGGCAAGGGTGGCAAGAGCGGCAAGAGATAAGTCCCTTCGACAGAGGAGCCAGTGACGGGAGGCCGGCGGTCGCGGACCGAGCTGGGCCCCGATTCCTGGAGGAATACCGGCGATGTTGATGACCCCCGACTATCGAGCGACGCACCGTTTCGCCCGGATCTCGGTGCGGAAGGTCCGCCCGCTACTGGACCTGATCCGCGGCCACTATGCCGACGATGCGCTCGACATGTTGAAGTACATGCCGCACCGAGGCGCCCGGCTGATCGAGCAGGTGCTCAAAAGCGCCATGGCCAACGCCGAGGACAAGGGGATCCGCAATGTCGGCGAGCTGATCGTGGTCGACGCCCACGGTGACGGCGGGCCGATGTTCAAGCGGTTGATGCCCCGGGCCCGAGGGATGGCGTATCTGATCCGCCGCCGGTCGTGCCACATCGGGATTGGCCTTTCCGACCCGGCCAACTGGACGGACTCGGATGGTCCTTCGAGTTCGTGACGTGTCGAGGAGATCGAGGCGAGGACAAATGGACCGAATCACGGCACGACCGGGGAAAGAGTGAACCATGGGGCAAAAGATCCGACCGACCGGCTTCCGCGTGGGCGTCATGGAAGACTGGCGGAGCCGATGGTACGCGTCGAAACACGAATACACCGACGGCCACCGCCGGACCACCGAGTTCAGCGACCTCCTGGTCGAGGACTTCAAGATCCGGGCGTTCGTCAAGAAACGGTATGGCTTCGCCGGAATCCCGAAGATCGAGATCGAGCGGACCCGCGACGCGGTCACCGTGCTTTTGTCAACGGCCCGGCCGGGTGTGATCATCGGCCGGAAGGGGGCTGAGGTCGAGAAGCTTCAGGAGGAGCTTCAGACCATGACCGGCCGCCGCATCGAAATCAAGATCGTCGAGGTGGCTCGGCCGGAGATCGACGCCCAGCTCATCAGCGAAGACATCGCCGAGCAGTTGCAGAAGCGTTCGAGCTTCCGCCGAACGATGAAGCGAGCGATCGAGCAGACGATGGATGGCGGCGCCCGGGGCGTCAAGATCCAGCTCTCGGGCCGGCTCGGCGGGGCCGAGATGTCCAGGACGGAGGCCGCGGCGGCAGGCTCGGTTCCGCTCTCCACTCTCCGGGCCAAGGTCGACTATGGCTTCTCCGAGGCCAAGACGGCGCAGGGCCACATCGGGATCAAGGTATGGGTCAACCAGGGCGACTATTTGAAGATGGAGGCCGGCGATGGCTCTGATGCCCAAGCGGGTCAAGTACCGAAAAAGCCAAAAAGGCCGCGTAAGAGGTAATGCGACCCGCGGCAACTACGTCGCCTTCGGCGAGTTCGGCATCCAGTGTCTGGAGTCGGGGCGAATCAGTGCCCAGACCATCGAGGCCGGTCGAATTGTCGCCAGCCAGGCGGTCAAGGGGGGCGGCAAGGTTTACATCCGCGTTTTCCCGCACAAGAGCGTCACGGCCATCCCGGCCGAGACGCGAATGGGTAAGGGAAAGGGTGAGGTGGAGTTCTGGGCCGCCGTCGTGAAGCCCGGAACCATCCTGTACGAGGTCAGCGGGCTCTCCGAGGAGGCCGCGCGAACGGTTTTCGCCCGGGTCGCCCACAAGATGCCTGTTGCCTGTCGGTTCGTCGCCCGTCGGCCGACGATCTGAGCCGAGCCCTCGGCGGCGAGCCGCTTCGAGGGCGTTGTCGAGAAGGAAACCCTGATCATGAGCAAGCCGGCCGAACTCCGCGAGCAGACCGACGAACAGCTCGAACTGACCCTGCGCGAGGTGCAGAACAACCTGTTCCGGCTCCGGCTCCAGAGCGAGACCGAACGGCTGGAGGCCCCGAGCGAGATCGTCCGTGCGAAGCGCGAGATCGCCCGCATCAAGACGATCCTCCGCGAGCGGTCCCTTGGCCGCGAGCGGGAGCTGGCCGGGGTGGCCCCGGCGCCGGCTCCCTCGCGATAAGTCGCCATCCGCCCGACGAGGAAACCTGTAACCGATGAGCCCAGCAAGTCCAGCGCAAAGCCCGACGACGCCGACGATCCGAGGCCGTCGCAAGACGGAGATCGGGATGGTGGCGTCGGACAAGATGAACAAGACGCGGCGGGTCGTGGTCGAGCGGCTCGTCCCGCACCCGAAGTACGGCAAGATGATGAAGCGGCGGACCATCTGCCACGCACACGACGAGCTGAACAGCTCGCACGTGGGCGACCTGGTCGAGATCATGGAGACCCGCCCGCTCTCCAAGCTCAAGCGTTGGCGGATCGTCCGGATCGTTCGTCCCGGGGCCCAGCAGGCCCTCGGTGGCGAGAGCGAGGCCGATCGCACGAAGAGATGAAGTGGATTGGACCGGACCGATCGCACGGTCGAGTCGAGTAAGTAGGCAGGGGGACCGGACCGGCAGATCCTGTCGGTGACCGCCCCGCAGCGAGGATCCTCGTCCCATGATCCAGATGCAGACGCGGCTCGACGTGGCCGACAACACGGGCGCCAAGGAAGTGATGTGCATCAAGGTGCTCGGCGGTAGCGCCTCGCGATACAAGCGACGCGCGGCCGGGCTCGGCGACACGATCATTGCCAGCGTCAAGAAGGCGTCGGCGGGCGGCGATGTCAAGGCGGGCGATGTTGTCCGTTGCGTGATCGTCCGCACCCGCAACCAGACGAGACGGACCGACGGCTCCTACGTCAAGTTTGACCGGAACGCCGTGGTCCTCATCGACAACGAGAAGAACCCCCGCGGGACCCGCATCTTCGGGGCGATTGCCCGCGAGCTGCGCGACCGCCAGTTCATGAAGATCATTAGCCTGGCGGCCGAGGTCGTTTGACCGGACCGCGTGCCGAACCGGGAGCGAGTGCACGAGCCATGCATATTCGAAAAGATGACCAGGTCGAGGTGATCGCCGGCGACGACAAGGGATCCGCGGACGACCGCCGGATCGCCAAGGTTCTCCGGGTGATCCCCGAGCGGAACAAGGTCGTGGTCGAAGGGGTCAACCGCGTCTTCAAGCACATGCGGCCGACCCAGAAAAATCCCCAGGGCGGACGGCTCTCCAAGGAGATGCCGATCGACGTCTCGAACGTGATGCTCTACTGCCCGAAGTGCACCCGAGGCGTTCGGATCGGTCGCCGCTACACCGATGAAGGGCAGAAGCAGCGGTACTGCAAGTCGTGCGGGGCGTCGCTCGGCAACCTCGGCCCGGCCAAACCGGCCCGGGCGAAATCGGCGAATCCCTCCTGAGTCGTAAGAGTCAATCGACGGGGTCTGGATCGACCCTGACCGGGATCGAAGGCGAAGCCCGCGAGGCCGGCATAGGGCCGGATTCCCGCGGGGATGCGGAAGGACGATGGGCATGGCTCGTCTGCAGGACCTTTACAAGAACGAGATCTCTGGGAACATCGCGGCGAAGTTCCAGCACGAGAATCCGATGGCGATCCCCAGGTTGCTGAAGATTGTCGTGAACATGGGCGTGGGTCGCGCGACCCAGGACAAGACGCTCCTGGACTCGGCCGTCGACAACCTCGCCAAGATCACCGGACAGAAGCCGCTGGTGACCAAGGCCCGAACCTCGGTCTCCGGTTTCCGTCTCCGCGAGGGGAACGATATCGGCTGCAAGGTGACCCTCCGCGGGCGCCGGATGTACGAGTTTCTCGACCGACTGATCTCGGTCGCCCTTCCTCGTATTCGCGACTTCCGCGGACTCAACCCGAACAGCTTCGACGGACACGGAAATTACAGCCTGGGTCTCGCCGAGCAGGTCGTCTTCCCCGAGATCGACGCCGACCGGATTCAGCACACCCACGGCATGGACATCACGATCGTGACCTCCGCCGTCAACGACGACCAGGCCCGCGAACTCCTCCTCGCCTTCGGACTCCCGTTCCGCCGGCCGGGCGGAACCGGGGCGGCGAAGGCTTCGTGATCGAGCGAATCGACCCCACGCACGCAAACGAGGCGCGAGACGAATGTCGACCAAGGCGCAGAAGATCAAGTCGGAGACGCCCCGGAAATTCGCGGTGCAGCATCGGAACCGATGCCGGCTCTGCGGGCGTCCCCGGGCCTACTACCGGAAGTTTGGGATCTGCCGGATCTGCTTCCGAAACCTGGCCAGCCGCGGACTGATTCCCGGCGTGAAGAAGGCGAGCTGGTAGTGCCACTCGCCGGCCTCGCCGTCCGGTCCCGAGGCCGGTGACCCGTTTTGTCCGCGACCATCCGTCGCGGCGACCACGAAGAAGGCAGGCGGGTGGGCCCGGTGGCCCCCCGATATCCCCGGATCGTCCCCGACTCGCACAGCGCAGACCCACCGCACCGACGCTGGCGCCCCCTGGACCCGATGCGTCTGGGAGAGTGACCGGCCCCGGCGTTACCCGCGGCGGCTGATGAAGGCCCGTTCGCCATGATGACCGACCCGATCGCCGACATGTTGACCCGGATTCGGAACGCCGTCCGCATCGAACGGACGGTCCTCGACATGCCCGCCTCGAACATGAGACGAGGCATTGCTCAGGTCCTCAAGGACGAAGGCTATATCTGGGACTACGAGGAGATCGAGACCGAGCCGGCGCGCACGCTCCGGCTGCACATGAAGTACGGCCCGAACGGCGAGCGGCTGATCACCCGGATCGACCGGGTGAGCAAGCCCGGCCGTCGTGTCTACAAGGGCTATCGCGACCTGAAACCCATCCTCGGCGGCATGGGAATCCAGATTCTCAGTACGCCCCGCGGTGTCATCAGCGACCGACGCGCCCGAGCCGAAAAGGTCGGTGGCGAGGTCCTGGCCCTGATTCATTGACGTCCGATCCCCGCCGCCCGCTTCGGGCCGCGTCGCACAGGATTTTGAGTAGCGGAGAGCCAGTCATCATGTCGAGGATCGGACGAAAGCCCATCCCCGTGCCACCGTCGGTCAAGGTCTCGATCGCCGATTCGATGGTCGAGGTCGAGGGTCCGAAGGGGAAACTCAGCTATCAGCATCGCCCCGAGATCGGCGTCTCCTTCGATCAGGGGAGCCGCGAGATCAGCGTCACCCGCTCGAACGACGAACGCCAGAACCGGGCGCTGCACGGCCTCACCCGGAGCCTCGTCGCCAACATGGTCGAGGGCGTGACCAACGGCTACACCAAGCGCCTGGAAATCGTCGGCGTCGGTTACCAGGCCCAGTTGAAGAAGGCCAACACCGTGGCCCTGCAGGTCGGTTACGCCAACCAGATCGTGCTGGAGGCACCGGCCGGCGTCAGCGTGACCGTCCCGGACGCCACCCACGTCGTGATCACCGGCCCGGATAAACAGGCCGTCGGCCAGTTTGCCGCCGTTGTCCGCGATGTCCGCCGGCCCGAACCCTACAAGGGCAAGGGCATCCGCTACGAGGGCGAGGTCGTCCGCCGCAAGGCCGGCAAGGCGTTCGGATCGAAGTAAGGTCGTCTGGACCGTCCGAGAGAGGTAAGGGATCGTCCCGTGAACACCGCGAATCACCACCGGCTCGTGCAGACGCGCCGGCTCCGTCGCCAGCGGCACGTCCGCAACCGGATGTCGGGCTCTCCCGAACGTCCCCGGCTCGCCGTCTTCCGCAGCTCCAAGCATATTTACGCCCAGATGATCAACGATCAGTCCGGCACAACCCTCGTCGCCGCCAGCACCATGGAACCGGAGATCCGGTCCCAGGTCAAATACGGCGGCAACAAGGCCGCCGCCGAGATCGTCGGGCGTATCGTCGCCGAGCGAGCCAGACAGGCCGGTATTGACAAGGTTTGCTTCGACCGCCGAAGCTACAAGTATCATGGCCGGGTCGCCGCGCTGGCCCAGGCCGCCCGCGACGCCGGGCTTCAGTTCTAACCAGCCCCACGCGGGGCCCTGCAAGCCATCATTCCGTACTCGACTGTCGTAATGGAGGAATTCGTCCGTGTCCAGCGACGCACGTGACCGCGATCGCGACCGCGGGGATTGGACCGAAAGCGTGGTCTCGATCCGCCGATGCGCCGCGGTCGTCAAGGGTGGCCGGCGCTTTAGCTTCAACGCACTTGTCGTCGTCGGCAACGGCCGAGGACAGGTCGCCTGGGGCTACGGCAAGGCGAACGAGGTCCCCCCCGCGGTCGAAAAGGGCGTCAAGGACGCCCACAAGCAAATGAAGCGGGTGAACCTCAAGGGGAGCACCATCCCGCATACGGTCATCGGTCGGTTCGGCGCCGCCCGGGTCATTCTGATGCCCGCGGCGCCCGGCACGGGCGTCATCGCCGGCGGGGCTGTCCGCGCCGTCGTCGAATCGGCCGGCGTCCGCGATATCCTGACCAAGAGCTTCGGCTCCAATAACAAGCTCAACCTGGTCAAGGCGACCATCGACGCCCTGACGCAGCTTCGGACGAAGGACGAAATCGCTCGCCTTCGGGGAGTAGCGATCTAATGCAATTGCACGACGTCCATCAGGGGATTCATCGCCGCAAGAAGCGGAAGCGCGTCGGCCGGGGCACCGGCTCGGGCCACGGCAAAACCTCCTCCAAGGGGCACAAGGGACACTCGTCCCGTCAGGGCTTCAAGCAGAGCCCGCTCTCCGAGGGCGGCCAGATGCCGCTGGCCCGTCGCGTCCCCAAGCGCGGATTCTTCAACGGCCGCTTCAAGAAGCACTACGTGATCGTGAATCTCGAGGACCTCGAAGATCGGTTCGACGCCGGCGCCGTGGTCGACGAGGCCGCACTCCGGGCTCACGGTCTGGTCAAGGGACAGGAGTTCGACGGGATCAAGATCCTCGGCGACGGCACCCCGACCAGGGCCCTGGAGGTCCACGCCACCAAGTTCAGCGCCTCGGCCGCCGAAAAGCTCGCGAAGGCCGGCGGCAAGGCCGTCGTCGTTCCCTACAAGCCCCACGCCGTTCGCACGGTCCCCACGGGCGAGGCCTGATCTCTCCCGGGTGACGGAACTCCCGCCCGCGCCACCACGGGGGCGAGGAGACCGGATCCCGGAAGAATCCGACCGGACCCGTCACGACTCGCCGGGTCCAGAGAACGCGGGCGCTTGCTGTTGAGGCCCGTCGGCGACGACTTCCCCCGGTCGTCGCCTCGGACGTGGAACCCGCGACTCCGTACACGGGCCCCCCTCCTCGGGCACGACGTCTCCGAGATCCCCCCGCCACGGTCTGGGCGAAGTCCCACCCCGTGGCCGTCTTATAGAGATGCAGAAGCAGGACGAGTCCGAAAACCCCTTCGGACGCCCCCGGATCACCAGGAACCGGCCCTCGGGATCGTCCGTCCGATGATTTGTCCGTCGGGCTTCCCGCGGTAGGCATTCGAAACCGACCAATCCCAGGGCCAGGCGGTTCCTGGCATGCGTCGGCATCGAGGAAGAGGAGACGATCGCGTGGACAGGCTGATCACCATCTTCAAAATTCCCGAGCTCCGGCGAAAGATCCTTTTCACCGCGCTCCTGCTGGCCGTCTACCGGTTCGGCTTCTACGTCCCCCTGCCGATCGTCAACCAGAACCAGCTCGCCCAGTGGGAAGAGCAGCAGAAGGGTGCGGCCGGAACCCTCTTCGGCACCGTCGCCATGTTCGGCGGAACCCAGATCGGGATGAGCACGATCTTCGGCCTCGGGATCATGCCCTACATCTCGGCCTCAATCATCTTCCAGCTCCTCGGCAGCGTTGTCCCGTCGCTCGAGGCGATGATGAAGGAGGGGGAGAGCGGCCGAAAACGTATCAACGAATATACGAGATACGCCACCGTCTTGTTATGTGCCGTCCAGAGTGCCTTCTGGGTGCAGTACATGATGAGCCCGAATATGAACGTGGTCTTGCCGGCATATCGAGGTTTCTGGCCGGGCCTGGTCTGTGTCTGCATCATGACGGCCGGAACCATCTTCCTGATGTGGATCGGCGAGCAGATCGACGAATACGGCATTGGCAACGGGATCAGCCTCCTCATCATGTCGGGGATTTTGTCACGGCTCCCGGTCGCGATCAAAGGACTTTGGGAGGCGGCGACGCCGAAGATCACCTACGAGCCGGGCAAGTACAACATCATGACCATCCTGATTCTGCTCGGCCTCTTCCTGGCCGTGGTGGTCGGGGTGATCGCGATCACCGAGAGCCAGCGTCGGATACCGACGCAGTCGGCCAAGCATGTCCGGGGACGCCGGGTCTTTGGCGGAACACGGCAGTATCTGCCGTTGAAGGTGAATCAGGCGGGCGTGATGCCGATCATCTTCGCCTCCAGTCTCCTGATTTTCCCGTCGTTCCTCTTCACGCAACTCGATCGGATGACCTCCAAGTTCCGATCCGACGACTGGACCTTCGGCTCCACCGTGGCCTGGATCTTCAGCGAGCTTTCCAACGCCTTCCAGCGACAGAGCTACCTCTACACGATCTCCTACATCATCCTGATTTACTTCTTCTGCTACTTCTGGACGGCGATCACCTTCAACCCGAAGGACATGGCCGATAACCTGAAGGACTACGGCAGCTTCATCCCGGGTTACCGCCCAGGGCGTCGAACGGCCGATTACCTCGAGAACGTGATGCTCCGAATCACGTACGTGGGCGCGGCCTTCCTCTCGCTCGTCGCGGTCATTCCGTCGGTCGTTCAGTCGTCGCTAAGCGTGGACTGGACCATCGCCTCGTTCCTGGGCGGCACCGGACTGCTGATCGTGATCAGCGTCTGCCTCGACCTGGTTCAGAAGATCGATAGCCACCTGGTGATGCGGAACTACACCGGGCTGGTCAATCGCAAGTAACAGCCTCGGACCGGACCGAGACGGGCACCCCGTTGGCGAAGGCGGTCGACGATCCCCGTTCGGTCCGATCACCCTTTTTGACCGCGTTTCCAGGCGACCCGGGGCAAGCCAGACATCGGCCCCTCGACGAAATTGAAGAATCCTCGAGGAGGCCCAAGCCCCATCGAAGCGCCGGCGGGTATACTTGTTGTGAAGGATCCATCCCCCGGCGATGGGCCGGAAGCGATCGAGGAGCCGGCATAACCAGGAGCGCATCGTCGTGTCGTCGCATCACGGTCTCCCATCCCGGCCCGGCATCAGCCCGTTGATTTCCGGGCTCGCCCGCCGGCCGAAGGTGACGAATCCCCGGGTCGAGGGATCGCCGCCAAGCATCAAGCTGAAGAGCCCGCGCGAGATCGCGCAGATGCGCGACGCCGGCCGGGTCGTCGCCAGGGCGCTCGATCGCGTCCGGCAAATGGCCGTCCCGGGCTCGACCACCGCCGAGATGAACGACGCCGTCGCGGACGTCTTCCGCGAGCACGACGCCACCCCGCTGTTCCTCGGCTATCCCAGCTCAGTCAAGGGAAAGCCCCCGTTTCCCGCGGTGATCTGCGCGAGCGTGAACGAGCATGTGGTTCACGGCATCCCGAACCGCCGCCCGCTCCAGGAAGGAGACATCGTCTCCATCGACACCGGCTGCAAGGTCAACGGATGGTGCGGCGACTCGGCCGTCACCCTCCCGATCGGTCCGGTCTCGCCGGATGTCCAGAAACTACTGGACCTCACCCGAGAAACCCTCGGCCTGGCGATCCGAGCGATGTCTCGGTGCCGCTACTGGTCGGAAGTGGCGAGCCTGATGGAGCAGTACGTCAAGAGCCAGGGATTCTACGTGATCGAGCAGTTCGTCGGCCACGGTATCGGTCGCGACATGCACGAAGAGCCGCAGGTTCCGAATTTCATCAGCCGATCCCTCCGGAAATTCGATATCAAACTCGAGCCGGGACTCGTGCTGGCGATCGAGCCGATGGTGGCCATGGGCACCAAGGACGTCCGGACCCTGGGCGACGGCTGGACCGTCGAGACGCGAGACCGTCGCCCCAGCGCTCATTTTGAACACACCGTGGCGATGACGCCCGAGGGGCCCCTCGTCCTGACCTACCTGGAGGACTGACCGCGATCCGATTCCGGGTCCGACACAAGAACCGCGGATTGTCAAGGTTTCTCTCTTGTATTGCGGCGAGACGCCGGGTATATTAGCGAAATTCGGCACAGGTCCCGGGACACGGCGGACGGACGCAGGCAGTTCGCCGGCCTCCCGACGGGGGAGGCCGGTCTCGTCAGAACTATTGAAGTGAAGTGGAATCATGAAAGTACGATCGAGCGTCAAGAGGATCTGCGAACACTGCAAGATCGTCCGCCGCCAGGGCAAAGTCTACGTGATCTGCACGAACCCCCGCCACAAGCAGCGGCAAGGCTGAGACAGGGAGATCCGAGCCGGGGACGCCCCGGACCGGTTTGCCCTGGCCTTGTTTCGATGTACGGAGATTGGACGGAATGCCTCGTATCCTGGGCGTGGATATCCCGAACGACAAGCGGACGATCATCTCGCTGCAGTATCTTTACGGGATCGGCCCGTACAAGGCTGAGCTGCTCTGCGAGCGAACGGGGATCGATCGCGACAAGCGTGCGCGGGAACTGTCGGAAGACGAGCTGGCGAAGCTGGCGACGATCCTCGACAACGACGATGATTTCACGGTGGAAGGGCAGCTCCGCCGCCAGATTCAGCAGAACATCGCGCGGCTGCGCGACATTGGATGTTATCGAGGCCTCCGGCACCGCAAGGGATTGCCGGTCCGAGGTCAGCGGACCCGGACCAACGCGCGGACCCGCAAGGGGCCCCGCAAGACGGTCGCCGGGAAGAAGGGCGTCAAGGAGCTGCGCTAATTCGGTCCCGTCGGGCCGAGGTGGATAAGATGCGGGGGCTCGGGAGCCGGTCCGGTTGGGCCGGCTCGTTCCGCCTCGCTGGCGATCGATGGCGACGCGGGCGGGCGTCATCGGGATCGGATTATCGGATGGGGCCCGGGATGGGTCCGGGTCGATCAGGAGCGAGGGTATCGTGGCGAAGGCCAAGAAGCGAAAGACGCGACGCAACGTCAGCCGGGCAGTGGTCCACATCAAGGCGACGTTCAACAACACGACGGTGACCATCACCGACCCCAACGGCGATGCGCTCTGCTGGGCCTCGTCCGGCACGGTCGGCTTCAAGGGAAGCCGCAAGAGCACGCCGTTCGCGGCGCAGCGGGCGGCCGAGACCGCCGCGGCGACCGCCTCGAAATACGGCGTGAAGGAGGTCGAGGTCAAGGTGAAGGGCCCGGGCTCCGGCCGCGAAAGCGCCATCACCGCGATCCAGGCCTCGGGCCTCTCGATCAAGGCGATCGAGGATGTCACCCCCCTGCCCCACAACGGCTGCCGCCCACCCAAGAAGCGCCGCGTCTGAAGCGATTTAACCACAGAGGCACAGAGACTCAGAGTTCCGAGCCCGACCCGAAGCCCAACACCCTTCGGATCGTCCTTGAAAACTCTCTCGGCTTTACCCTCTGTGTCCATGTCTCTCCGTGGTGAGGGATCTTGCCTTTTCACTGACCGAGGATTTTTCGAACCGCCATGGGACGTCATGTTGGACCAGTCTGTCGATTGTGCCGTCGCGAAGGCACGAAACTGTTTCTGAAGGGGACGCGGTGCGATACCCCGAAGTGCGCCGTGGACCGTCGCGAAGGCGTGCCGGGAATGCACCAGTTCCGCCGGGGGAAGGCCAGCGAGTATGCCATCCGCCTCCGCGAGAAGCAGAAGGTCAAGCGGTATTACGGGATCTTCGAGCGGCAGTTCCGCAAATACTACGACGAGGCCTCGCGCCGAACCGGTAACACCGGCGACGCCCTGATGTCGCTGCTGGAGCGCCGGCTCGATAACGTGGTGACCCGGCTCGGCTTCGCCATGAGCCGTCCGCAGGCCCGCCAGCTCATCACCCACGGCCACATCACGGTCAACGGGCGTAAGCTGGACATCCCGAGCTACCTGGTCCGACCCGGCGACCAGATCGCGGTCAAGGACCGAGAGCATTCGCGTCGGATGCCGACCGAGAACCTCGCCACCGGCGGCGGACCTCCCGTCCCC
This sequence comes from Planctomycetales bacterium, assembly GCA_027449865.1. Taxonomy (GTDB): domain Bacteria; phylum Planctomycetota; class Planctomycetia; order Isosphaerales; family Isosphaeraceae; genus JAKAUH01. Next base: position 48,210 of record DAIDKV010000266.1, on the reverse strand, counting down.
GAATGGCTCGACCGCCTCAGCACCGAGCCACCCGAGGGACGCGTCTCCCGGTTGCCGACGGCCGGGGATGTGGGCCTCCCGGTTCGTCCCCAGTTGATCATCGAGTTGTTGAGCCGCTGAGTCCAGGACGGCCCGGCCGCCCGGCCCGGCGGAGCCCTGGCTACCGACGGTCCCGGGACCGCGATGGGGGAAGATTTCGATGCGTATTCGATGGCGAGGGCTCGAACTGCCCAGCCGGGTCATCTGCGACCGCGAGACCCTGACCGACACGTTCGGCGAGTTTCACGTCGAGCCGTTCGAACGCGGCTTCGGACATACCGTTGGCAACAGCCTCCGCCGAATCCTGCTCTCCAGCCTCGAGGGCAGCGCGATCACCCGAATCAAGATCCTCGGCGTCCAGCACGAGTTCTCGTCAATCCCCGGAATGGTCGACGATATCACCGACCTGGTGCTCAATATCAAGCTCCTCGTGGTGAAAAATCACTCCGAGTCGCCCAAGACCCTCCGGATCGACCGCGACCGCCGTGGCGTGGTCACCGCGGCCGACATCCTTCACGACGAGTCGGTCGAGGTCATCAACCCCGACCACATCCTCTGCACGCTGACCGATGACGTCCCGTTCCACCTCGAAATGACCGTCGAGAATGGCCGGGGCTATCGAACGGCCGCCGAGGGACATACCGACGACCTGGAGATCGGTGTCATCCCGATCGACGCCAGCTTCAGCCCGGTCAATCGCGTGGAGTACCACGTCGAGAACACCCGCGTCGGTCAGCGCACCAACTACGACAAGCTGATCCTCCGGATCTGGACCACCGGCGTCCTCGGCCCCGAAATGGCCCTGGTCGAGGCCGCCAAGATCCTCCGCAAGCACCTCAACCCATTCGTTCAGTACAACGAACCGGGTCCCGGACTTCCGTCCGAGGCCGGCGGCGGCGACGGTCTGTCTCACATGCCGGTCGATGCCGAAACCGAGCGCAAGCTCGATATGAGCCTGGCCGAGCTGGAACTCTCCGTCCGGGCCACGAACTGCCTGGAGAGCGAGGGGATCACCACCGTCCGACACCTCGTCAGCAAAAACGAGGAGCAACTTCTCAACGTTCGGAACTTCGGCGAAACGACCCTCAAGGAGGTCCGCGCCAAGCTCCTCGAGATCGGCCTCGATCTCGGAATGGACGTTCCGACCAAGCCGTGACAGGACATCCACGGCCGGGATGGGATCGGATTCCCCCGGCCGTCCCGACCGAATATCGACGACCTTCGAGCCCAATCGCGAACCATGCGCCATCAAAAAGCCGGCCGTAAATTCAAGCGCTCGCCCTCGCATCGCCGGATGCTCCTGCGGAACCTGGCCACCGCGCTGCTGGAGCACGGCAGAATCCGGACGACCCTGGCGAAGGCCAAGGAAGTTCAGCCGTATACCGAAAAGCTGATCACCATGGCCCGGGGCGGCTGGAATACCACCCGTTTCCGCCGGTGCCTCGCCGTTTTGACGCGCAAGGACATCGCCTACAAGCTCTTCCACGAAATCGGCCCCCGGTATCAGGGCCGCTCCGGTGGGTATACCCGGATCTACAAACTTGCCCGGGTTCGCCAGGGAGACGCAGCCCCGATGGCGGTGATCTCGCTACTGGGTGAAGACGAGGTCATCAGGACGCCGGCCGCTCGTCCCGCGGTGGTTGGCTCGGGCCAGTAATCGCCTCGCCTCGTTTCCAGCCGATGAAGAGGCCGTGCGACGGGGTCGGTCCAACCGGAGAGCGTTTGCGATGAGCCAGTCCGACCCGGCCCACGACCCGCACTGCCTCTTCTGCAAGATCGTTCACGGCCATATCCCGGCCGCGAAGATTCTCGAGACGTACCACGCGGTCGCCTTCCTCGATATTCACCCGGTCAATCCCGGGCATACGCTAATCCTGCCGAAGGCCCACCATCCCCACCTGGCCGACCTTCCCGACGAGCTCTCCTCACACCTCGCCTCGCTCCTCCCGCGCCTCTGCCGGGCTGTTCGCGCGGCGACCGGTGCCGACGGGCTCAACCTGATCGTCAACAACGGCGCGGCCGCCGGTCAGACGATCGATCACCTGCACTGGCATCTCATTCCGCGCTTCCGCGACGACACTGTCGACTGGCCCTGGCCCCAGGGTGAGTATGTCGGCGACGAGCTCGGCCAGATGCAGTTCCGGATCGAGCGCGAACTCGCGCCCCCCACCGACGAGTCCGATTGACCTCGGCTCAGTACTGATCGCCGCCGACAAGTTCTCCGTCGGCCCGATGGCCGAGCCGGCGATAGACCATCGTGTCGATCGTATTGCGGAGGAACCGGACCGAGCCGTCGGCGAATAGAAAATTCGCGCCGAAGGTGTGGTGACTCCGGTATCCGCCGACATATCCAACGGGGAGCAGCCCGTCTTCAACCATCTGGCCGAAGTTCTGGAGCGTCTCCTCCGGCGTAAACGATCGAAACGACGGAGCCCCGACCGGGAACGTTGGGTCGGGACCGTTGATCGGCGAGCCGGTGTTGCGAAGCGTGTCGCGCGTTCCGGAGAACCAGCCCAGCATCGATCCGCTCGCGGTTTCTCCGAGCAGGATCGTGGAGGCCGGGCCGTCGGTGATCTCATCGTCGGCGATCTGGCTGTTGAGATAAAGCAATCCGTGGTTGTTCGCGTCGATCGGCGCCTCGACGTCGTGATGGCATCCGGCGTAATCGGTCGATCGGCCTCCGCCTCGCGGGTTGCTCGGGCAGAGGAAGACGTGCAGGACGCCCGCGAAGGCCGTGGAATTGGCGTCGTCGTAGGCCCCATGGCGGAAGTCGATCCTGGCGTATCGGTTCTGCTGTTCGAGGTACGGGAGGATCTGCACGGTCCAGGCCATGTGGTAGCCGCGGGGCACGCTCACGATCGGGCCCTTCGGCTCGACCGTGCCCGGCGGCAAAACCCTGTGCGTCGAAACGTATTGCCGGAGCGCCACGCCGAGCTGGTTGAGATTGTTGGTACACTGCAACTTCCTCGCGGCCTCGCGGGACGACTGAACCGCGGGGAGCAACAGCGCGATCAGCACGGCGATGATCGCGACCACCACCAGAAGCTCGATCATCGTAAAGCCGGTGTCGTCTCGTTTCCGTCGCATGGCGATCGCTCTCCGGTTGGCGGTCAGTACGTGGCGGCGTCGAGGATCTCGCCGTCCTTGCGATTTCCCAGCCACATGGCGGTCCGGGCCGAAACGGTGTTCTTCAGAAACCGGACCGAGCCGTCGCCATACGCGTTGTTGGAGCCGCCCGGGTGCCGGCTGGAAAAGCCGCCGACGTAGCCCGGCGTCCCCGGCGCGGCGGCCTTCGGATCCGATTCCACGGCGCCCTCCTCGTCGGTCTCGCCCGGGACCGGTTTGCCGGCGCCGGCGAAGGCCATCGACCCATTGATCGGCGTCCCCAGGTTTCGGAGCGTCGCCCGTGTTCCCGAGGCCCATCCCTCGCCGGTACCGTCATTGACCTTCTCGCCGATGAAGACCGTGTTCGAGAGGCCATCGGGGATGTCCTCGTAGCGCATCGCCTTGTTGAGGATGAAGGCGCCGTTGTTGGTCGCGTCGATCGGGGTTTCCACGCCACTGTGGCAGCCGACGTAGTTGCTCAGCACGACCTCGTTCGCCGGGTTCCGGTTCGGCCGGTTGTCCGAAGGACAGAGCAAGGTCCGGATCAGCGAGGTTCGCGTCGTGAGGTTCCGCCCATCGTACAGGCTAATCTGCATGTTGAAATGGTTGTACGTGTTTCGCATCTCGCAATAAGGCAGGATGCGGACGATCCAGCCGTATCCGTAGCCGGTCGGCTGGTCGAGCACGGGGCCCTTCTCGCTGACCACGCCCGGTGGGAACAGTTCGTGGGCCGTCTCGTAGTTCTGAACGGCGATCGCCAGTTGCATCAGGTTGTTGACGCACTGGGCCCGGCGTGCGGCCTCGCGCGCCGCCTGCACGGCGGGGAGCAGAAGAGCGATCAAAACGGCGATGATCGCGATCACCACCAGCAATTCGATGAGTGTGAAGCCCCGGCGCCGGCCGGGGGCGGGACGTTGCCTTGCGCGGTTCATCTCAAGACCTCGGGGGCCGGGGAATGGTGGGGGTCGTCTCGTCATGGGTATTGCCTGGAATGAATGGGAGACGGAAAAAGGGAGGATTCCATAGACCAGATTCCAGAAACGGTTTTCCAGAAACCCGATCGTGACTCATCCCGGCCGGTGGTCGAGGCGCATCTCGCGGGTGCATCGGGCGCGGCGGGGTGGGTCGCGGGGGTAATCGGCCTGGGCTCGGATCGTTGGATGCGTCGCGTCGGAATCGATGGTGATGGTCACCGAGGCGCCGTCGGGCGCGTCGAGGTCGCTGGGTTCGAGATTCCAGGTCTCGCCCGGATATTTGGGGTCGGCGGCGAGCCGGGCGATCGCCCGATGCAGGCCGGCCTCGGCGAGCCATTCGGCCTGGAGCCGGCGTTCGATGGCACGCGCCTCGTCGCGCTGGGCCGTGGCCGCCCGGATCAGGGTTCCGGCGATCGCGATCACGATCAGCAGGCAAACCAGCAGGGCGACCGCCAGCATTCCCCGGCGGTGGTGATTTTTTCGGATCGGAATCATCGAGCCGGCCCTCCTCGCGTCCGGTCCTTGCCGATCAGAGCCAGGACCTCCTCGGGTTTCGGCGGGGCGGGGCGTCCAGCCCTCGACTTCTTGCCGACGATCAGCGACACGAACGCCCGGCCGTCCTCGTCCCGGCGGTCGAAGGCGAGGGTGCCGTCGGGGCCAAGGTTGAACGTCTCGTGCCGGGGCGTTGGCCCATCGCCGGTTTTGGTCCGGGTGATCCGGCCGTCGCGAGCCGCGTACTCGATCACCGCCCCGCGATCGACCTTCAACCGGAGGCCCGACGGCGGCCGGATCTCGGCCGATTCGGCGGCGTGCGCGTCGGCCCGGAACTGTTCCGCCAGCCGCCCGAGCGCCGAGGCCGATTCGCGGCGCACGTGTGCCTCGGCACCAACCTTCATCAGCAACTGGATCGTCACCGCGCAAAGGCCGATCAGAACCGAGAGCACCGAGATCACCACCATCATCTCGATCAGGGTGACGCCTCGGGGCCGTCGGCGAGCGGTTCGGTTTCGTTCGATCATCGCGAAGTCCTCCGCTCGATCCAGGTGACGAGGCGAACCGGGGCCTCCCACTCGCCCGATCGGCCCCGCCACCGGAGCCTGACCGCAAGCCGCTTCGAAGCCCGATCGGGCGCCGGCTTCTCGTCCTTCACCGAGACCGCCAGCTCCGCGTTCGGGAGCAGGCGGGTCGTCGCTTCCGAAAGCGTGAGACCGCGCGCCCGGGCTTCGGTTAGCTCGTCGAACGGAATCGCGGCGAGCCGTTCCATCAGGTTGCCGACCTCCAGGGTGGCCCGCTGCCGGTGGTCGGCGTCGCGGCGAACGCGGGCGGCGTGGCCGAGCACCTGCACGGTCATGGTCATCGCGGCGCCGAGAAGGATCGTCGCGATCGCCATCTCGGGGAGCAGCGAGCCCCGACGAGGCCGGGCGATGGTCGAGTCGGTCTGCGAAACTTGAGCTCGAATCATGGGAGTTCCGAGAGCCTCTGAATCAGGAACACCAGCGGAACGAAGTAGCCGAGGCAGAGGACCGCGACCGTCAGGCCGACCGCCAGGACGGCCACCGGAAAGATCGCCTGCAAGATCATCTGCAACCGAAGTTGTTGCCGGCGCTCGGTGGTCGCGGCGAGCTCCCGGCAGGCCCAGGCGAGATTGCCGACCGAGGCGGCCGAGCCCAGCACCTCGGCATCAACGCGCCGGATCGCGCCGCGTCGCCAGAGAGCCTGGATCCAGTCGCTGCCCGAGTCGATGTCTTCCGAGGCCCGCGCGAGGCGGCGGCGATACCAGCGCGCTGGGTAGTCGACGGCGAGAATCTCCATCGCCTTTCCGATCGGCCGGTTCGCCTCGATCGCCAGTGAGATCGCTCGAAGCACCAGCGCGGCGTGTCGTCGGCCCATCAGCCGGTCGAAGATCGGGACCCGATAGTTCATCCAGCCGCCGTACGAGAACGGCAGGTAGAGCAGCAGAATCACCTGCCCGAGCAAGATCAGGAGGCCGATCCCACCGTTCCGGATGACGAGGTGCGAGGCCTGGATCATGAAGATCGTGACGCTGGGCAGTGGGACTCCGAAATCCTTGAAGATCGCCTCGAACTTCGGCACGATGAAATAGAGCAGGAAGCTGGAGAGCGCCTCGGCGACACTCAATAGCGCGAGAAGATAAGCGAGTTTCGAGGCGAAGCCGGTCCAGTTGCCGACGCGGCCCGCTCGGTTGCTGGCCGTCATTCGAAGGGCGGCGGGCAGGGCGTCGACCGCCTCGCCGACACGGACCATCAGGATCGCGTCGCTGGAGACAACGCGCTTCGGCCGCGAGAGCGCGAGGCCCAGCGATCGACCCGCGTGAAGCTGGGCGGCGACTCCGAGAAACCGACGCCGGCTTCGACCGCCGAACTGATCGGCGAATGCCGAGATCGCCGCGTCGAGCGGCATCCCCCGCTCCGAGGCGATCGCCAGCAGCGCGAGCAGCGCCTCCTGCCGCGACGCCCGGAGCCGGGCCAGCACAAAACCCGCCGTGATCGCCAGAATCACCAGACCAAGTGGGGCCAGCACCAGGCCGAAAAAACCCAGCAACATCGCGAACCAGAGGACCACCGCCACAACCGCGACCGCGATCATGATGTGGCTGACACGCCACGGCTGGGCCCGCCCTGCCGCCGCAAGGTCTTCGTCGCCTTCGATCGCGTCGTCGAACGCCTCGCGGGAATCCGCACTCCCTTTCTTCGACGCGACCGGGACATCGACGTCGGCCGACCAGGTGCCCGAGGGCGCTTCGTCGGCCGACCAGGCGACCGGCGCGGACTCGCCATCGACGCGGGGCGCTTCCTCGTTCGACGTTGGCTCGATCGGATCCGGGCTCACGAGGGTCTCCAGGCTTGGGTCTGCTCAGCCAGATAGCCGGCTGATGAGAGTGATCATCGGCAGCATCAGGCCGAGAATCACCAGGCTCACCCCGATGATGACGAGAATGAAGCAGGCGACGCTGAGCGCCGCCGAGGCGAAGCTCGAGTGCGCCGCGGCTCGGGCGGCGAACATTTCGCCGGCCATGTGAAGGATCTCGGGAAGGCCGCCGCGCTTCTCTCCCCAACGGATTAGCCGGGCGAGCCGAGCGGGCAGTGCCTCGCCATCGGCAACCGCGTCGCCGAGCGACCGGCCCTCCTCGACCTCGGCCGCCAATCGATCGGCTCCGCCCTGGACCCTCGAATCCTGCGACGCCTGACCGGCCAGCCGGAGCGCCTCGGGCATCGGCAACCCCTGCTCGATTAGCAGGGCCAGCCAGTGGCAGAAGTCGGCCAGACCGGTCCACCGCCAGACGCCGCCGACAACCGGCAGGTGCCCCGCCAGCCCGCGCAAAATCGCGGTGGGGAGGAAAACCCGCGCGATCACGACCGTCGCCATCGTCGCGATCACCAGGAAAAGGATCGTCCGCCAGATATCGACCGTCCTCCTCGCCACTTCCAGGACGAGGATCGTGACGCCGGGGAGCGGGATGCCGAAGTCTTTGAAAATCGCCTCGAACTGGGGGACAACCGCGAGACCGACGAACGTGAAGATCAAGGTGGTCGTCAGCAGGCTCGCGGCCGGGTAGGCCAGCCCCAGCGCCAGCCGGCGCCGAAGTTCGGTGCCGGTGGTCGCATACCGAGAGAACCCGTCCAGCACCTCGCCGAGCCGTCCGCTTCGGACGCCCGCCGAGACCAGCCCGCGCAGGTGGGGCGGGATTCGGTTGGCCTCGTGCTCGATCGCCTCGCTGACTGTCCGCCCCGAGTCCATCGCATGGGCCAGGCTCTGCATCGCCGAGCGAAGCCGACCTCTCGGCAATTCCTCGGCCATCGCCGCCAGGCCCGAGCCCATGGGCAGCCCGGCGCGTGCCAGCCCGCCCATCCGGGCTGAGAGCTCCAGCGTCTCGTCGGGAGTGAGCCCGCCGCGCGGCCCGTCGCCATTATTCCCCGGCATCTCGCCCATAACGGCCGAGTCCCCCACTCTTCCTTCGTGCTCTGGAATCTAAAATCAGGCGTCTGGAATGCTCAGCCATCGAATCGACAATCATGTCCCGGAGAGCCCCCGGAGCAGCTCGACCACTGGCAGGAAGACAGCCAGCGCGTAGGCGGTGGCAACAGCCGCACCCACGCCGAGCGTGAGGAGGAGCGGGACAAGCACGGCGATCCGCTCGGCCCGAAACCGGGCCCGACGGCGGTAGAGGTCGGCCAGATGGCGAAGTGGATCTTCCATCGGCCCACCGGCGGGACCGGAGGCGAGGGTCCATCGGAGCATCGGGGGAAAGGCCGATGGCCCCGCCGCCTCAACGGCCCGGCTGCCCGACTCGCCCCGCTCGATCGCCTCGGCAACCTTCGCCGCACCCGAGGCCATTCTCGGCGAGCCCGACGCCTCGCCCGCCAGTGCCACGGCCGATGGATACGGCACACCATTCTCAACCAGAATCGCCAGCAAATCCGCGAAGTTGGCGGCCTCGAAATCGCTCAAAAGCCCTGGCATTCCTGGTAAGTATCGCAGCACGCCCCACGACCCGTGAGCCAGTGCGGCCGTCGTCCCCGTCCGAAACCAGCCGACCAGGATCACCAGCAGGAAGATCGGTCCGACCGGCCACCAGTAAGGCACCGTCTCGTGAATCGGATCCAGCCAGAGCAACAGTGTTGGGGTCTTCAAACCCAGGGATTCAAAGGCAAGGGCGAATCTCGGCAGGACAAAAGACACCAGTCCGACGAGGAGCACGTACGCCATCGAAACCACGATCCCGGGATACCAGAGGGCCAGGCCGATCGACTGCCGGGCGTCGGCGACGCTTCGAATGTAGTTCGCCAGCCCCTCGAGCGCCGCCGACAACCGGCCCGCCCGCGCGCCGGCCTCAACCACCGCCCGATACAGCGGAGGGATCGTCCGCCGCTCGGCCTCGAGCGCCTCGGCCAGCCCCTCGCCCCGTTCCAATCGCGCCCCAAGCACCCCCGCGATCCGGCCCAGTCGGCCGCGGACGTCTCGACCCGCCTCCAGCAGACCTCGGCCCAGCGGAAGTCCCGCACGCACCAGCGCCGCGATCTCCTCGTTGAGCGCCAGCAACTGGTCCAGCCCAATCGGTCCCGACGATCCAGTCTCCCGCCGTGCTTCCGACATCGCCCGACGTCCCCTTTCGCCCTCCGACAATTGTGATACTTGGATCGTACAACAATTGTCCCAGGACGTCAAGCGGGCGATGGAATCGGAATCCGGGTGGGTGGCGTGGAGACTCCGAGGGCGCGGCGGACCTCGGCGGGGGTGGTCGCGCCGGCTTCGACGGCGCGGCAGGCGCGCTCCCATCGGTGGATCATGCCCGACTCGGCGGCGACCTGTTCGAGGCGGCGGACGTCCGCGCGATCGAGGATGGCGCGGCCGATTGGGGCGGGATCGGTCGGCAGGATCTCGGCGAGGACGGCGCGGCCGAGGTAGCCGGTGCCGCGGCAGGCGTCGCAGCCTCGGGGGATCGTGGCGTGGGCGACGGGAAGGCCGAGGAAGTCGGCGGGTTGATCGGACCTCTCGGAGCAGGAGGAGCACGGCCGGCGCACCAGGCGCTGGGCGATCACGGCACGGATGCCGCTGCGGACGGCGTAGGGTTCGATTCCCATGTCGAGCAGCCGGCCGATCACCTCGCAGGCTCCGCCGGCGTGGAACGTGGTGAGGGTCAGGTGGCCGGTGAGTGCGGCCTGAAGGGCGATCTCGGCGGTGGAGCGATCGCGAACCTCGCCGATGGCGAGGACCTCGGGATCCTGGCGGAGGAGCGAGCGAAGGCCCGCTTCGAGCGTGAGCCCGGCGGCCGGGTTGACCTGCGATTGCGCGACGCCCGGAACGATCGCCTCGACGGGGTCTTCCAGCGTGGCAAGACTGCGCTCGCCGGGCCGACGCGCGGCCAGCTCGCGAAGGGCCGCGTAGAGCGTGGTGGTCTTGCCGCCACCGGCTGGTCCAGCCAGCACGAGCGCGCCCGAGGTCTCATCAAGGCCGCGCGAAAGACCCTCGCGCACGTCGTCCGGCAGGCCGAGATCGCCGAGCCGAAGGAACCGCTCGGCCGAGGCGAACATCCGGACGACCGCCTTCTCGCCAAGGACCGTCGGGAAGGTCGAGAGCCGCATCTCGGGCGCCCCGGGCGCAACCCGAATCCGGCCTTCCTGCGGGACGTCGGTTCGATATGTGAGCAAGTCGGCGAGAACCTTCAGCCGCGCGACGACGTTCGCCGCGACCTTCGCCGGAATCGTCGCCACCGGCTGAAGAACGCCATCCACCCGCCACCGGATTTCCAGACCCTCGCCGCCCGGTTGCCAGTGGACGTCGCTGACGCCCGCCTGGCGAGCTTCGCTGAGGATACGATCGACGACCTCGGTGGCGTACCGAGGACCGGCGGAATCGAGAGCATCAATCGCAGGATGACTTGGCATCGGATCGTGAAGTCGGTTTCCGAGGAGGATTCACCAGAGCGAACATCGAGGTAAACACCCGCGAGAAGCGATTGGTGGAGTGAAGGTATCAAATACGCATGCAAATATGAATACCATTCACCACAGAGGACACAGAGAGCATAGAGGAAATACCGAGGAAAGATGGATCGACAAATGGCCGAGATGCGCCTGGTGGAGTGAAGGTATCGAATACAAATACGAATACGATTCACCACAGAGGACACAGAGGAAAGGACGGGTCACAATCGTCGTCGGGTGATGCCGTCCTTCAAGAGGATCTCGTTGAAATTGAGGAGAAGACCCCGGGAAAGACCGGTCAGCTTCATGTAGGTCAGAAGCTGTGCCTCGTGGATCGGTAAAACTTTCTCGACCGCCTTCAATTCCACGACGACGAGTCCTGGAAAGAGGATGTCGATGAAGAGTTCGCAATCAAGGTTGCGGTCCTTGTAAAAGACGGGAACTCTCGCCTGTCGGACGAACGGGATACCTCGTCGTTCCAGTTCGTCGCAAAGGCAACGTTCGTAGACCGACTCCAGCAGACCTGGCCCGAGATGTCGATGGACCTCAATGGCCGCCCCGATGATCGGTCGTGTCACGGCATCATCTTCCTCACCCCACCGAGCGTCTCTCGATCGCGTCTTCATCGAAGTCTCCTCGGTATTTCCTCTGTGCTCTCTGTGTCCTCTGTGGTGAATCGTCTTCGTATTTGTATTTGATGCTTTCGCCCCACCGAGTGCCTCTCGTCTGTGTTTACATCTATATGTCCTCGGTACTGATTCTGTGTACTCTGTGGTGAACCGTCTTTGGTATTCGAGGTCATCCTCTCACTGAGAGGGCGACGATGGAACTCGTGCTATTTTCCCAGCACGGCCTGTACTCGGGCTGGTGAGCCGGGGATCTCTTCGAGGACGACCCGAATCCCCTCGTGGAGGCCGGCCGGGATGGCGACATTGAGCGTATGCGTGCCGGGTTTCAAATCGACTCGCAGGTTGCCGTCAGCCTCGGGTGTGATGGGCTTGCCGTCGATCGAGAAAGCCAGGCCCGACGCGTGGGCCGGCTCGACGGCCAGTTGGACGGGCCCGCCAATGCTGGCCTGGAGCATGGTCCGAGCCTGACCGGGTGCCTTCCATTCGTCGGGTGGTAGCAGGCCCGCGACCGTGGTATAAGCGGGACGCCATGACGGGCCCTCGGCGACCTCCCACCGTCGAAGCACGCGCTTCGTCCCGACGCTCGATCCGCCGACCTTCCCCAGCTCGGTGAGGAACCGGACAAGGTCGACCAGTTCGGGGCGGGTCAACTCGTCGGCGAGTCCCGCGGGCATGATCGAGCCGGCCATTTTTTGTTCCACGATCGACCCCGTGGGGAGGGTCACCTCGTTCCCCTCGGTATCGCGGAGGACCAGTTCGGAATCGGTCTTTCGGATTGGGATACCGGTGAAGATCCGGCCGTCGTCGGTGGCGACCGCCGTTGCGTGGTAGCCTTCCTTCACCTGCTTGTTCGGCTGCAAGATCGAGTCAACCAGGTAATCGGGCGGAGCGCTCGCGCCGATGCTTTCCAGCCCAGGCCCGACCTGGCCGCCGGCGCCCGCGATGGCGTGGCACTTGAGGCAGGCGAGATCCTTGCGACGGAAGATCCGCTCGCCCCGCGATGGGTTGCCCTGGGAGGCAACCTCCGTGAGCAGTGCCGACATCTCGGCGGCGTTCAGGGCCTTCGGAGCGGCGTCGAGCTTCGCCGCTTTCGAGAGCGCGGCGACCAGCGCCGGCTCGTCGTGCCCGGAGGAGCGCACCTGTCGGATGGCGAGCTTCGCCAGGTCGGGAGAGATTGCAACATTGGCCATCGTGATCGCGCGAGCCAGTGTCGAGGCTCCGTCGCGCCGGCCGAGTACGGCGGCCAGCACCCTGCGCCCGTCGTCGACGCGGTCGACCGGCAGGCGGGCGAGCCAGGCGGCGATTCGGGGTGAGGCGTCGGCCGGATCGATCCCCTCGAGCGCGGCGAGGGCCATCGAGGGGATCTCGGTCGAGCCGGAGCGCCCCGCCAGTTCGACGAGCGTTTGCCGGCCTGCAACCTCTCGGCGCTGGGCGATCGCCTCGATGGCCGCGGCTCGGACGGCTCGCGGCGTCTCGGCGGCCGTCGCCAGCTCGGCGAGCCGCCCGCCGATCGCGGGGACATCCCACGCCCCGGCAGCCCGGAGCGCCGAGGCTCGAAGCGCCTCGTCGGGTCCGGTCAATAGCGAGACAATTTGTGCCAGATCACCGGCCGGGACGAGCTTTCGCTGTCGGGAGGCGCGCGCGAGCAGATCCAGCAGCGCGACCCGGCGCGAGGCCGGAATCGCTTCGCCGCGAACGACGAGGTCGAGCACCGCACCCAGCTCAGCCGGGCCGCCCTTCGTCGCGATGAAGTCCTGCACCTTCGGGTCCTGGTCTCTGGGGACCTTCCCGTCGCGGAGCAGGGTCAGCAGCGGTCTGACGGTCTCGGGCGTCCCGACCGCCAGCAGCGCGAAGACCGCCCGTTCGGGATGCCCGCCGAAGTCGAACCGACCGGCCTGCATCGCCGGAAGCCAGTCGGGCGCCAGATCCCGGGCCGTCAGCCAGAGCCCGTATTCCAGGAACCGGTCGACCGGCCGATCGAGGGCCGACATCGCCCGTTCCGCCGATCGGACGCCCGGGAACGCGGAGAGCGCTCGAACAGCTTCGAGTCGTACCCTCGGGTTCTCGTCAAGAACGCGCTCGCCCAGCATCTCCACCGGATCGGCCAGCTTTTCCCGCGCGCCAGGCACGACTCGCACCGCCGCCGCGCGGACTCTCGGATCGGCCGAGCGGAGCAATTCCCCGAGCAGTGCGGGGTCGATCTGGCGAACCGCCTCGGAGGTCCAGAGGGCTTCGAGCCGATGGTGGTCGTACATCAGGTTCTTGGGATCGAGCGCGGCGACCCAGGCCGCCAGCGGCCCCGAGACATTTGCGGACCCCCGTTCCTGGAGGGCGCGGCGGGCCCGGTCGCGGGTCCACTGTTCGGGCGACTTCAGTTCATCGAGCAAGGCGCCTGTCTCGACACCGACCAGCTTCGGCCGGTCCACCGGCGCGCGGCCCTTCGCGGAGACGCGCCAGATCCGGCCTCGGGTGTGGTCGCGGCGCGGGTCGCGGAAGTCGACCTCGCCGTGCTGGATGATCGGGTTGTACCAGTCGGCGATGTAGATGGCGCCGTCGGGGCCCATCTTGATGTCGATCGGCCGGAAGGCGACGTGCTTCGTCTTGATCAGCTCGGTCTGCTCGCGGGCCGCGAAGCCGGCGCCATCGTCGCTGAGGACGAACCGGCAGACGCGGTTACCCCGGAAATCGTTGGTGAGCAGGTTCCCCTGCCACGACTCGGGCATCGCCCGGCCCGAGACAACCTCCAGCCCGCAATACTTCGGGCTCCCCGGGTTCAGCCCAGGAAAGATCCGCTCGGCTCCGACCGCCCAGAAGAACGACGCACCCGGGATGCAGTAATTGATCCCCTCGCCGCCGGCTCCGTCGGTCGCGAACGATTGACCCCACCGGTCGAAGTGATGGCCCCAGGGATTGACCAAACCACGGATGAAAACTTCCAGTTGCATCGTCTCGGGCCGGAACTGCCAGATCCCGCCGCCACCCAGCCGCCGGACCCCGTGCGGTGTCTCGATGTGACTATGAATATACACCGACTGATTGAAATACAGGGCGCCGTCATATCCCCACCGAAGGGTGTGCAAGATGTGATGGGTATCCTCGGTCCCGAACCCCGAGAGAACCACGCGGGTCCGGTCGGCCTGGCCGTCGCCATCGGTGTCGGCCAGGTGGAGCAACTCGGTGCTATTCGCGACATAGGCCCCGCCGTCGCCCGGCTCGACACCCGTGGGGATGAGCAATCCACGGGCGAAGATCGAGGTTTTGTCGGAGCGGCCGTCGCCGTTGCGATCCTCGAGGACGAGGATTTTGTCGTCGGCGACCTGCCCGGGCTTGATCTGTGGATAGACCTCGGAGCTGGCGATCCAGAGCCGGCCGGCGGGGTCGAAGTTCATCTGGATCGGCTTGGCGATGGCCGGATCGGCCGCGAACAGGTTAACCTCGAATCCATCAGCGACGATGAACGACTTCCGCTCGATCTCGGGATCGGGATCAGGAATCGGGAAGGGCGCCCGCTGTGCCCGGGCGGCGGCGGGGATCAGTAGAATGATCGCGACGAGCAGGATGCGCATCGGGGTCCTCATGGGTCGGGTTATTGGCTTCGCATCTCTCGGGGGCGTCCGACAGGTCATCGGCCAGTGGTTTTCGTCGGCCCCTCGACGCGCACCAGCTCGCATTCGCGGCCGACTGGCCTTCGCAGGCGGGCGATCGCGCGCTCCTGCTCCTCGACCAGCGGGTCGAAGCGGGGGATCTCCACCGCGTTGTTCCCCTGCTCGTGCTTGCGGAAGCCGAACAAATACGTGATATTTTGCGGACGCCATCGATGGAAGAACAGCCGGTTCTTCGCGTGGATCGCCGCCCGAAGCCGCTCGACTCGATCGCGGTCGGGAAGGTCGTCGACCGAGACACCCGCGGCCCATTCCTCGGCCGTTTTCGAGACGATCGGGCGTCCCTCGATCCGCAGCTCGTGCCGGCCGGGGGAAAGTCCCGTCGCCTTCACGACGAGCGACGTATCGATCAATGGGCGGGCTGTCCCGTCGCCGAGGACGGCCAGTGTCGGGCGGTTGATCCGGAAGTGCGGGCCCTTCGTCTCGACGTGGGGCCCACCGCGACCGGCTGACGGATCGAGCCCGCGGACGATCACGCCCGCGAGGAAGCGGTGGCCGGCCTCGTTCGGGACGACGCCGTCATCGGTGATCGGTGCGCGGACCTCGCGATCGCGGGTCGGGCCGAAGAGGTCGATGAACCGGGCGCCTCGGCTCTGGGCGACCTCGGCAATCGATCGGGCGTAACGCTCGATCATCGTGTTGTGGGGCGAAGGATCGGGTAGCGCGGGCGAGGGTCGATCGCAGGCGATCGGCGAGAGCAGAACGACCCGGGCGCGGGTGTCGGCGACCTCGTCGAGGAACCGGTTCAGCCCGGAGATGAACCGGGCGCGGCCGGGCTCGCCATCGAACGAGTCGGCCATGCCGTAGCCGACGATGAGAACCGTCGGCCGGGCGGCATGGACCTGCTCGATCAGCCGGCGATGGCCGGCCTCGGGCGGGTCGAACCCAGCGCGCGAGAGCCCCGCGACCGTGTCGCCGCTCCAGCCGAGATTACGGAAGGTCAGGTCCTTGTCGGGGTGGAGCAGGGTCAGCAGCGTTTCGAGGTAACCGTAGCGCTGGTCGCGCTCGATCATCGTATCGCCGACGAGGACGATCCGGTCGCCGCTCTTCAGCTCGAAGGGGTCTGACCCGGCGAGGGCCATCGTCGGCGCCATCGCGATCAGGAACCCGAACAGGCAGGCGAAGGAGGCTCTCAACGTGGGCTCCCTGGATGGCGGACCTTGGGGCGGGAATCGTTCGATGGCCTGGATTGTACGACACCCCAGGGAACGGGTCGAGGCACCGCTGTTCCTTGAGCCGCCCACCGAGGCGAGCCTACAATCCATCGAGATCGGATCGATGGTCCGACGCCGAAGCCACGAGGAGTGACGTTCATGCCCCGCGGACACGATGGGGACGACGACGATCCCGAACTCGAGTATGACCCAGAGGAAGAATACGGGTCGGACGACGACGACGAGGAACCGACCGCCCCCTGCCCGTACTGCCGTCGCGAGATCCTCGAGGATGCCGAACGTTGCCCGTACTGCGAGCATTACCTTTCCAGGGACGACCGTCCGCCGGAGCGCAAACCCCTGTGGATCGTCGTTGGCGTGATCGCTTGCCTGTATGTGGTGTATCGATGGAATGCCTGGTGGTGACCGCGGCCGACTCGGGCGCCGTCACCGTCGGGCGAGCGGCCGGTATCCCGGACCGGGGCCATGGTCGATATCGATTCCGGGCCGGGCGTCGCGTAGCCGATCCACCCCAAAGTCGGTCACGCGGGTGGAGTTGAGCAGGACGCGGCGGAGGGCGGGTAGCCGCGCCAGGTGCGCCAGCCCGGCATCGGTGACGTTCGTGGCCGAGAGGTGAAGCGTCTGGAGTGATTTCAGGCCCTCCAGATGGGCCAGGCCAGCGTCTCCGATCGGCGTGAGCGAGATGTCGAGTTCTTCGAGGTACTCCAACCCGGCGAGGGCGGCGAGGCTCGCGTCGTCGATCTCGGCGCCCCGGATCGAGAGCTTGCGCAAATTGATGAGATTCCGAAGATGGGTGATCCCGGCGCCGGTGATCTTCTGGTCTTCTCCGGCGCCCCGGCCGCGGATCTCCAGCGATTCGAGGTCGTAGAGCCGCGCGACGTGCGCCAGGCCGGCGTCGTCGAGCCGGACTTCGATGAAGTAGTTAAGTGTCTGAGAATCCGGGGCCATCGTCCGGGGCACGACGAATCCGTCGGAGAGCCTGACGAGTTCGTCCAGATCCTCTCGGGTCGGCGGGGGAAGGACGCGGTTACTCCGCCGGAGTAGCTCGGCAAATCCCCAGAGCAGCTCCTCGATCACCTTTTTCTCACGTGGGCGATCGACCCGGATCTTCAGGGCCTTCAACCGGTGCCAGAGGACCGGCGCGCGGCGGTCGCCGAGGTGATCGCGGTAACTTTCCGACGTCCACTGTCGGGCCAGGTAGAGATCCCCGTCGGCCTGATTGACGTGTGTCCATCGGAACTGAAGGGCGCGGTGGAGGAAACGCTCGGCGTCGTCGAATCGCCCGGTCTCGATCGCGAGATCGGCCCGCGAGGCGAGGAGCATGGCGACGTCGGAACCCTCGGGGCCCTGGATAGCCTCCAACTCCTCCTGCGCCTTCGAGAACTGTTCCTCGGCCGCGGGCCAATCCTTTTGCTCCTGGGGCGTCCTGGCGAGATGGGCCCTGATTTCGGCCCGTTCCTTGCTCGGGGGAGGCTTCCGCTTTTCCTCGATCGCGAGCCAGCGCTTCAGGTAAGGGATCGAGTCCTTCGGATGCTCCTGCTCGATCGCGAGTTTCCCGAGTTGGAGGAGCGAATCGGCGAGGCTGGGATCGGTAGGCCCGAACGTCTTCTCGCGAATCACGAGGGCCTGCTTGTAGAATTCCCGGGCCCGGCCGATGGCTTGATGGTAGTCCTCCACAGCCTTGAGGTAGGGATCGATCGCCGGGAGTCCGTGCAGAGGATCGATCGGTTCTTTCGGTGAGGAGAGGGCCGCCGATCGACGCGTCTGGGACCGGGCGAGCGTGAGATTTCCGAAGTCGTCGAGCAGACCGGCGGTCTCGACACTCTCCGGCCCGTAGACCTTCCGGCGGATCGCGAGCGCCCGCACGAAGAACGGCTCGGCCCGGTCGAATTCCTCTCGCATCAGGTGATATTGCGCCATCGCACGGAGGGCCCTGGACAATTCGGCATCGTCTTGGCCCCGACGATCGAGGATCTCAAGGGCGCGGCGGAGTATCGGCTCGGCGGTTTTGTCCCGCTTTCTGTGTGCCCGGCAGACCCCGAGGAGGTAGAGCGACGAGGCCACGTCGGGATGATCGGGCGGGAGGTGAGCTTCGCGGATCGCCAGCGATCGGCGGAGCAGAGGCTCGGCCTGGTCGTATCGCTTCCGAGAAAGGTAGAAGAGACCGAGGTCCGCGAGCGGGACGGCGGTCTGAAGTCGGTCGGCGCCGAGGCGTTCGGCCGCGGCCAGGGCGACGCGTCGCCGGTTTTCCTCGGCAGCCTCGGCGTCGGGATCCTTGATCTCGGGGGCCTTCGCCGGTTTGTCGCCCCAGCCGGGGAGGATCTCGCCGGGATCCTGTCCCACCATCGCCAGCACGGTCCACATTGCGATCGTCGGCAGGGTCGTCATCTCGGCGGTCCTCGGCGGTGCCCCGGGACTTCCGCTCCGCGACGGGGCGGATCGATGGCTCTTCCTACCACGAGATTCGGACAACATCAATAGATGCGAGACGTGGGGCGTCTCGGGTATAACGGGCGGGATCGATCGCGGGGCGCGGGCTCTTGCCTCCTTCTTCGGGAATCCGGGCATGAGATTTCACATCCGGGGCGCTGGCGGATGGGGGCCGACGATCCTGATCGCCCTGGCGATCGGCGTCGGGCCGCTCTGGCTCTGGCTCGCCCCGATGCGGGCGTACTTCCTCAAGTTCGACGACTTCGTCTACCTCGCTCGAAGTCGGACGCCTGACCGGCTCTGGCAAAACCTCTTCCGACCGCATCAGGGGCATGTCGTCCCTCTTTTCCGGATCGAGACGTTCGCACTGGCCCAGATCGCCGGGACGCTTGAAGGGACGCCGCCCGTCCTGGGCGCGGCCTCGTATGCGACCCTCCTCCTGGCGATGATCCTGATCGGGCTCGTTGTCGCCCGCGAGACCGGCCGGGCGGCGATGGGGCTGGTCGCGATGTCGGGGCTCGGGCTCTCGAGCGTCCCGGGGCCGACGCTCCTCTGGTACGCCTCGGGCCAGGCGATGGCCGCCGGGGCGATGGTCCTCGCGATGCTCGCCGCGCTCCAGGCCTGGCGGATCGGCGGGAGCCGCCGGGCGCTCGCGATGGCCCTCGTTGCCCAGACGACCGCCCCCCTGCTCTGGTCCGGTGGTTTCGCCGCCGGACCCGTCGGAGCCGCCTACCTCTGGGCCGACGGCCGACCACGATCGAGGGCCCTCGCCCTCATCCTGCTCGGAGCGTCGGCCGCGATCGTCGCGATGGCCTGGCTCGCGGGCGCGGGGACGTCGGGTGTCGGTCTCTCGGCGATCGGTGCCGCGCTGGCTCATGGATCGCAGGCCCTCAGCGAGGCGATCGTTTTGAACAACCTCGGCCTCGACGCCCGGACCACCCCGACCCAGGCCATCGCGCTCGTCGGCGGGTTCGCGGCCCTGTGGGGCTGGTCTCGGCGCGGCTCGCCGATCCGACCCCTCGAAGCGGCCGGCGCCACGATGGCCCTCGGCACGCTCGCGATGATCTTTGCGGCACGCGGGGTCGACGAGGATTTTCGCGAGCTGCGCCCGTTCGGCTGGTATCACGCGATGGCCGACCTGGGCGCCATCCTGTTCGCCTGCGCATGGTCCGCCAGACCGACCCCATCGCCGGCCTCGACCATCGCGACGCCAACCCGCCGCGATTGGCTGGCGGTCTCCGGATTCGCGATGGCGATGCTGACAATCCAGATGCCTCGCGCCGATCGCGTGGTCTTCGAGTATGCTGAGATGGCCGCGCCGATGGCCCGGCCGGTGGCCGGTTCGGTCGCGCGTTCGGGCGCCTCGGACCTCGACGACCAGACCCGCGCCCAGCGCGCGGCGCTGGCGGAGCTGGATCGCCTGGAGACCCGGGCGCGGCGGGGCTCGTACGATCGCGAGGCGGTTCGACGGGCCGCCTCGGCGGTCGCGGCGATGCCGAACCACCTGCCAGGATTCGACCCCGCGGAGCTGCCGGTGATCCCCGACGATCGCCGAAGCCCGCACGACCCCGGAGCCGACCGGCGATGAGCCGCTTGAAGTTCGCGATCGCGTTGCTGGCGGGCGTCGTCGCCGTTCTGGCGGTGAGCCTGGCCGTCGCCCGGGTCAGCCCCGCGCTCGGGGCGGGGATCGTCCTCGCGGCCGGGCTCGCGACGGCCGCCTCCCTGTTCGGCTTCGACCCTTCGCGTCCGATCGGATGGCCGGGGCGGCTCGCGCTTGGGGCCTGGATCGTCGCGGCGCCGGCGGTTCTGTTCTTCGACCCCGCCACCTTCGCGCCCGGGAAGCACGGACACATCGATCGCCCGCCCCGAGACATTTACCTGATTTACAGTGATGATGTCGCCTACGTGGCGGCCTCGCGCACCTGGGACCGGACCGTCGCGAACCTCCTCGTCCCGCACAACACCCACATCGTTCCGAGCTGGCGGCTGCTAACGTGGGCGCTCGTCGCCGCGGCCGGCGACCTGCACGGGTTGCCGGAGGTCCTCGCGGTCGCCTCGTACGGAGTTTTGATCGTCGTGATGCTCACGGCCGGCCGGCTGGTTGCTCGCGAGACCGGCCGAGCCAGCGCGGGACTCGCGGCGATGGGGCTGGTCGGCACAACCTCGCTGATGCTCACACCCGCCATGTGGTTCTCCGGCGGACAACCCCTCTGGGCGGTGCTGGGTGTGCTGGCCTCGCTCGGGTATGCCCAGTCGTACCGGCGGACCGCTCGATGGCGATACCTCGTCGCCTCGGCGATCGCCTGCGCGGTCGCCGGCGGATTCTGGTCGGCCGGGCACCTCGCCGGACCCGTCACGGCCCTCTATCTCTGGCTCGACGGCCGTCGACGCTCTCGATTCGCCGCGGCTGTCCCGATCGTCGCGACGGCCGCCGCGGCCGGCCTGATGCTCGCCCTCGCCGCCCAGCCCATCGACGCCAGAGTCAGCTTCCACGGCCGGACCGCGCAGGAGGCCGCCAACCCCGTTCAGGGCGCCCTCACCACCGCGCAGGCGATCCCGGCGAATCTTCTCCTGGGCAGCCTCGGCCTCGACGTCGAGCCCACCCAGACGCAGGGCCTCGTGCTGACCCTCGCATTCCTCGCGATCTGGGCCCGGCAGCGGTGGCGGCCCGCGCCGGGAACCACCACCCGGCCAGGTTTCGCGATCAACCCCATCGAGAGCGCGGGCGCCTCGATCGTGGTCGGATGTTACCTGCTGGAGTGGACCTTCCGCGGCTACCTCGACCTGCACAACATGCGGACGATCAATCCCTACGCCGTCGTCCCCTGGTACGACGCGATGCCAATGGTCGGCGCCTCGCTCTTCGCGGTCGGATGGTGGTCGGGACCACACCATCCCAGCGCGACGATCGCCCGACGCCCGAAGCCACCGACGCGGGGCGCGGCCATGGCGGTCGCGGCGATGGTCCTGCTCCTGGTCCTGGTGAACCGCCCGAGAGTCGACGTCCTGATCCGAGGGACAGCCCCCTCGATGTCGGCCTGGGAGCGCGACTACTTCAAGATCGACCGGCTCCAGACCATGCGCGCCAGCCTGCTTCGGATCGAGCGCGTGGCCTGGCAACGGAGATACCTGCGCCGGCTCGACCAGGCCGAGGCGGTCGCGCGCCGGCTTGGGATCGGCCGCGAGGAGATCCGCGCGGCCTTCGGGCACCTCTTCATCCCGGCATCGACCGGGCGGCTCTTGCTCCTCCAGCGCGACCATTACGACGTCGCGGCGATTCTTGACCTTCCCGATCGCGGCCGGGTCACGGACCTCTCGGCGATCCGGTCGGCGATGGCCCGCTACCTGATCGCCGAGCCCGAACCGCGCCCGCAATGGCTCCCGCCCGGCGATCCCTGGCCGCCAGGTTGAGGCGGCAGCCAGGGATCGCCCGTCCCGTGGCGAGGCGAGTCATCTACCACGGCGACGCCCGCCCTTGCCCCTGGCAGAGTCCTTCGGAGGCTCTGGCGGGGCTTCCGCGTCCGAGAGATTGAAGTCGATCGTGTTCGACTTCGGCTCGACCTCGGCCTTGAGTGTCGTGGTGCGCGCGTCGCCGTACCCGGCGGGGATCAGGCTCTTGGCCTCGGCCGCGGCTTTCGCCACAAAATTCGGCAGCGGCTTGGCACTGCTGCTCCCCGTCACCTTCTTGAAGTCGGCCTCAGCTCGCTCGCTGTAATCTTCCTTGACGGTGATGGTGACCTTGTATTTGCCGGCCTGAGCCCCGTCGCCATCGCCCCCTGTCGAGAGCGTGTAAGATCCGTTTGCGATGGTGCCCGTGGCCCCGAAATTCTTCGAAATGTCTTCGGAGATGAAACTAATCTCGCCCTTCTCGAGCGGATTCCCGTTGTACTTCACAGTCCCCGAAACCGGGAATCGCTTTCCCAGACCGTCCTCGTTCGCGCAGGAGGCCAGAAGGAAGCATGCGGGCAGGGCCAGCACGGCGAGACATCGGCCGGTACGACGGGGCCCGGGCGATCGGTTTTTGTGGGAAAGCATGGGCGTGCAATCCTGTATTTCATGACCTGCGAAAGGCGGCGTGAAGCCGCGGTATCTCGACGAGTCGTCTCGCTCAGAGCGAGGATGCGGCGGTCGGGCTCGACCTCGAAATCGGGCTCGACCGCCAGCTCGTGCGTGGCGTGGTGACGAACGGGAGGAAGACAATCGCTCGCTCTTCGACCTAGTACGAATCGGAGTTGACGACCTCTCCGGCCGCCCGGCTTCCGAGGGCGCAGTACGTGAAGATGCTGATCGACTGCTTCAGGAAGTGGACCGAGCCATCAACGAAGAGGAAATTCGCGCCGCCTGGGTGGTGGCTCTTGAAGCCGACGTTCGCGTACGCACAGCGCGATGCCCAGTTGCTCCCGCCCCAGCCGCTATTGGGCAGGGTGCAGCTCTGTCCGGAGTAATAGTTGATCGGGATTGTGGTGCCGTTGGCGCCCGAGTTCCACTCCCAGACGTTGTTGTCAGCGCGCATCGCGGGCAGGCTCTCACCGGCGGAAATCGTGTTGCTCGTTCCGTCGGTCACACCGGCGAGCCTCACGGTCTGGCCGTCGTTCACATCGAACATCCCGCGCAGAGCTCCGACATTCGCGCCTCCAACCCCGCACATGACGTTGAGCATCGTCCCCTGTTCGCCGGGCCAGCCGACCCACTGCTGCCCCGGGGCCGGGGGGAAGAGCCGGTAATCCGACTCGGTCGGGAAAATTACGCCCGGGGTGTTGCAGCCGCTGGCATAGTTGTCACCATAGCTGACGAGGTAGTCAGAAACCGGAACCTGGATCGGACCCCCGTTCGGATTGGCGGGAGGGGGGCTGCCGGAGATGTCCTGGCCGTTCCCGTTGCCCGATCCGGAGTTCCGGAAGCCCTCCTGGTCGCCGTCGGAGGGGCAAGAAAGCCAGTTGATCCGTGTATACCAGACGGTGGCGAAGGCCTGAATGTTGGTCGAGGTGCCCGTCGCGTAGTTGATCGCGTTGTAGATCGTGCCTTGCTCCATGTACGGGAGAATCAAGGCGACCCAGTTCAATCCGTTGATGGGCTCGTTCACACCCCTCGGGCTGGCCATCGGGTTGCCCGCGTTCGAGGGATTGCCGGCTCCCCATGTCATTGCGCCCATGCACCATATCGAATTGGCACTCTCGTAGTTCGCGAACGCGAGCCCGAGTTGCTTGAGGTTGTTCGTGCACTGAGCACGCCGGGCCGCCTCGCGCGCCGCCTGCACCGCCGGCAACAAAAGCGCGATCAAAACCGCGATGATTGCGATCACCACCAGCAATTCAATCAACGTGAAGCCGCGCGAACGAGGCGTGGTCTTTGGACCGCTCATGAGTATCCCTCCTTCGTGGGAAACTTGAGATCGGAAGCGCTAGCAACAAGGAAACGACTGCTGACGGGCAATCGTGACGCAAAGAGTGGATAAAATCAGGGACTTTCCCACTCTCCTCACGCAGAGGGTCCGCATCCAGAAACGGACCGCCAGACGACCGCTCTGGCCAGGCCCCGTAACTTCGCCAGAGTAGACCGCGTTGCACATTTGCGGGCCGACCAGGGAAGTCGAGAGTGATTGAATGTCGCCTTCTGAGTCGCCCAGATTCAGGATGTTCGTATTCAGTTTTGTGACATTCCGGTGAAGATCGCCGTTCAAACTATAAAGATGGCCTGGGGGTGTTGCAAGGCCATGTGGACGGAATTAATGTTGACACGATGCAATCGTGCGTAATGGCGTCGGTACTTGCACGTCGTGGACGTAGCGGATCGCAACGCGATGGTGTACACTTGGGGAAAGGATGGGGTGTAAAGCGGCTCCGACTCGGAAGGATCGAGGCCGGACGGATGGCGAACGCGAACGCGAGGGTGGATCGAGGAGCGGATACGTCGTCGACGGCTGGCCTTTGGGAGCCGACACCCGAGGGCGCCGCGATCCACCGGGCCGAGCGGGTCGCGGTGGTGGCCGATTTGCACCTTGGCTACGAATGGGCGAGGGGGGCCGCTGGTGACTGTGTTCCGCCGCACTCGCTCGCCGAGGCCGTCGCGCGGCTGGAGAGACTTCTGGTGCGTGCCCCGATCGCGACCCTGATCGTCGCGGGCGATCTTGTTGAGTCGCACCGGCCCTGCCAGCGCACCGAGGCGGATGTCCGTCGGCTGGCCGACTGGCTGGGAGTCCGGGGCGTTCGGATGGTTTTGCTTCGGGGCAACCACGACCGCGCCAGGCCCGAGGTGCCGGAGAGTCTTGTGGTCGACGGGTGGACGATCGCTCACGGCCACCGTCCGATCGTGGGTGATCGGACGATCTCCGGGCATTTTCACCCGGTCCTCCGTGTCGAGGGGATCTCGGCGCCCTGTTTCCTGATCGGTCCCGACCGGATCATCCTGCCGGCGTTTTCGGCCAATGCCGCCGGCTGCGACGTTCGGACCGCGGTGATCCCGCGCGACTGGCCACGATCCGGCCTCCGTTGCCTGGCGAGCACCGGCGACGAGCTGCTCGACTTCGGGCCGCTTGCCGGGCTGCGGACCAGTCGCTAGTGGGCGGGCTTATCCCGCGGTGATCTCCGGCTGGAGCCGGAGAACGTCGCCGCTCTGAACGTCGGCCGAGGCGAGGGTCTGGTCGTCCAGAAGCTGACGGCCGCTGGCCTTGTGGTGGAATTTGTAGCTCATCAACTGCCCGTCCGGGCTGTAGCGAGGCAGACTCATCCGATCGACCAGCACCGCGATCACCCGGTTCACCGGGGCGTCGTCCGGCAGTTCGACAAGCTGCTTCTTGTTCCCGGTCGCGTCCCAGACCTCGATCGTCAGCGTATTCATGGGCTTCGCCGGATGCAGGGGGGCCTCGATCGTCGCGCCGCAAGGATTCTGACAAGGATGCCCGCGCCGATCAACCCTGGCAAGAGACGACTTGCCCGCCGCCCGTTGCCGACCTTAAGATCAAATCGGGGTCGAAGGGTCGTCAGGCTTCGCGCCTCTCGGCCTGGGGCCCCAAAAGCGCCGATCATGATTGGGGCGCATTGCCCTCATCTCACGTTCATCGCACTGGTTCGGGAGAGGCTGCCACATGTTACGGTGGGTGATCCTGGTCGTCGCCGTTGTCTTCCTGACCGGCGCCGCGACCCTCATCGTTCAGTACCTGCCGGAATCCAGCCCCGAGCCGACGTCGCAGGTGGCGGTCGTCTCGGGCGACATCAAGGGTCCGCAACCCCGGATCGTCCTTACGGAAAACCCGATCTTCGACTTCGGCAAGATGCCCAAGCACGACAAATCCAGCCACGCCTGGCCGATCGAGAACACCGGCGAGGCCCCGCTGGAAATCCGCCTCCAGGGAAAGACGACCTGCTCGTGTACCGTCGCCAAGCCGGGCGAAAACGAGGCGCTGGTGATTCCGCCGGGCGGCAAGGACCAGATCATCCTGAGCTGGCACACCAACAAGGATCTCGGCGAGGAGATTTCGCAGGGCGGGACGTTCCTGACCAACGACCCTCGCCACCCGACCTTCTCGCTGACGGTCACGGGGAAGGTTTATCCGGCCGTCTCGATCTACCCGCCGGAGGCCCTTCAGTTTCCTCAGATATCGAACGAGGAAGCGCATTCGGCCCGGATCGCGATTTTCTCTCGCGACCGTCCCGATTTGAAGGTGACCGACATCTCCACCTCGAAGCCGGGCCTGATTGTCGCCGACGTCAAGCCGATGCCGGAGTCGGACGCCAAGCAGCTCAAGGCCGAGAAGGCGCAGGTCATCACGGTGACGATCAAGCCCGGGATGCCGCTTGGCCGGTTCGACGAGGAGATGGTGATCCACACGGACCATCCGAAGGAGCCGGAGATCAAGGTCTCGGTCCTGGGCCACTCCTTTGGGCCGATCAGTGTGACGCCTGAAGGGATCCGGCAGATGGACGTCGACGGGGTGCGCGGCTTCTCTCGCGAACTGGTCGTCACGGTTCGAGGCGACAAGGGAACCCGGTTCGAGGTGGTGAAGAAGCCGAGTCCGCTGGAGATCGCGATCGCTCCGAACGACGATGCCCGCCACAAGGGCCGATACCGGATGACGGTGACGGTCCCGCCGGGAACGGCCTCCGGTAAAGTGGAGGGTGAGATCGTCCTGAAGACGAATGACCAGCGTGCCGCCGAGGTCCGGATTCCGGTGAAGATGCTCGTCACCCGGTCGGGGGCCGGCGGCTGAGCGTCGGTGCAGGAAGGACGATCGGCTCGTCGGTCCCTCCGATTTCCGATTCTCGATTCCCGGAATCTCAGGATCGGGCTCGATCGGAAATCGGACTCCGGATTTGAAGTCTCTGGAAACGTGAATCGGGATCTGATCCCAGAAATGACAAATCCGCCCTCCGGAATGGATGTCCGCTCAAGCTCCAACCCAAGGTCCCCGTCGATGGCCGCCGCGAAATCCTCGCCGATCGCGTCGAGTTGAGGTCCACCGATCGGGCCCTGGCCTTCCCTCGCGACCCGCTCCCCAACCGAACGAACGGACGTCTGCTGGAGTCGACCCGCGCCATGAAGAACTGGATCCTCGGGATTGCCGTCGTCGTTGCCGGGGCGGGAGTGGCCTTCTTCTACGGAGTGCTCGGGCCGTCCGTCGCGGAACCCGAGGTCGTCGTTTCGTCGAAGCCCGCCGGCCCGCCGCCGAAGCTGGAACTGGTCGAGGCAAGCTCTTACCAGTTCGGGACGATCCCGGTCGGTGGTAAGCGGACTCATGCGTGGTCCTTCCGCAATACCGGCGAGGGGCCGCTGGACATCTGGCTCGAGGATACGACCTGTTCCTGCACGGTGGCCTCGCTCAAGGCTGCCAGGGGCGAGGAAAAGACGATCACCATCGCTCCGGGCCAGTCGTCGCCGCTCGAGGTGAGCTGGGAAGGCCGGCATGCGGGCCGATTCCACCAGGCGGCCACGATTGGGACCAACGATCCCGACCACCCGTCGGTCGTCCTCACGCTGATTGGGACGGTCCTCGACCCGCTGGAGATCCGGCCCTCGGATTCGGTCGCGTTTCCCGACGGGACGCCCGAACAATCGCGAAGCGCCTCGGTCCAGATTGTTTCCAACGACCTCCCCGACGTGAAACTGCTCCAGGTCTCGACCTCGAAGCCTGGCCTGATCGTGGCCCAGGCGAAGCCGATGTCTCCCGAGGAACTGGCGAAGGAGAAGGGAAAGTCAGGCTATGCCCTTTCGATTGAGGTTCGCCCCGGCATGCCGGCGGGCCGGTTCCTGGAGGAGGTCTCGATCGAGACCAACCATCCCAGGCGCCCCTCGTTGAAGATACACCTGAGCGGCAACACGGTCGGTCCGATCACGCTGACTCCCGCCCGGGTGGTCATGCCCAGCGTTCCCCGGGCGAAGGGTGCCAGTGTCTCGCTCGCGCTGGTGGTTCGAGGCGAACAGGCGGTCCGGTTCGAGATCGCCTCGAAGCCCGAGATTCTGAAGGTCGAGATCACCCCGGAGACCGGGCCCGACGCCTCGGGTCGTTTTCGGATGACGGTCACGGTCCCGCCCGGACTTCCGGTTGGCGCGATCGACCGGCCGATTCTCCTGAAAACCAACCATCCCAAGCTCCCTGAAATCCGCATCCCGGTCTCCATTTACGTCTCCAATCGGATGGAGGGGAGCTGAGCCCCACCCTGCGGTCCCCGGCCAGATGACCCATCGCGGTCAGCGAGCCGGAATGGATTTACCACGGAGTCACAGCGCGGCCGAGTCGCATCCCATCAGTTCGGATTCACCACGGAGTCACAGAGGGCACAGAGAGGAATAATTTTTATATAAGATTGTGTGAAAAATGAATGTGTGATCTTTAGTGATGAGATTCTGGGAGGTGTCCAAGATACTTAAAGTTAATAGTACCGAGAGCACAGAGAAGAATTCGAGTGAGAGATCATTGCATTGAATCTGGAATCCTGCATCCAAACGCCTCTCCCCAAACCATCAGCCTCCCCAGTCCCCGGATGGATGGAACGATTGGCCTGTTCACCACGGAAGGCGCCGGCTATAACTCGGCGTTCGACCGGACCCTGCGGAAGAGGAAGGAGTCTTACCAATGGCGAGAACTGATCTCCGCCCCTGGGCCGCGGTGGCCCTTTCCGCGGCGGCGCTGGCCTATGTCGGATGCACCTCGTCGAGCCCGACCGAGTCGAAGCCGTCCGTGCCCGCGCCGGGAAAGGCCGGTGGTCCCGCGGTCGAGGCGAAGAAGCCGGCTCCGGCCGGCGAAGGAAGCGGGTTCCTGGCGAGCCTGGGGAAGCCGGCGGCTGTCCTCGTCGTCACCGGCGAGATGAACGGCTACACCGAGCCCTGCGGCTGCACCGAGGGGCAGATCGGCGGCCTGCTCCGCCGATACGACTTCTTCGAGTGGCTGGGAAAGAAGGGGTGGCCCTCCGTCCGGGTGGATCTCGGCGGGCTGACGAAGTCGCCCGCCTCGGCCCGGGGCGGTTTTGAACAGGCGAAGATCAAGTACGATTACGCGATCAAGGCGCTCAAGCTCCTGAAGTACGACGCGGTCGCGCTGGCGGCCGAAGACATGAAGGTCGGCGTTGGCGAGGCCCTGGCGCTCAACCTCAACAGCCTCGGCGAGCGCACCAGGCTCGTCGCGGCGAACATCGAGCCGCCCTCGGGGTTCGAGTCGATCTTCCAGAAGAGCCGGATCGTCGAGGCGGGTCCGGTGAAGGTCGGGATCACCGCGATCGTCGATCCCGACGCCCTGGAGAAGCTCTCCGATCCCGACAAGGACCTCCTCGTCGCCGGACTGAAGCGCCCGGGCGACGTCCTTCCGCGCGTCCTGGCGGAGCTCGAGCCCAAATCCGACTACCAGGTCCTGATGGTCCAGGGTCCGCCCCGAATGGCCCGGACGCTCGCCGAGTCGTATCCTGGATTCGACGTCGTCGTCTCCACGTCCGACTACGTCGACGTCCTGACGCACGACCCCGAGATGATCAACGGCGGCCGAACACTCCTCATTCAGGTCGGCCAGAAGGGGAAGTACCTGGGCGCCGTCGGACTGTATCCAGGCGAGACGGAGCGGATTCGGCCGGCGATCGTGACGTTGAACACGCAGTTCGACGGCCCCGCCGCCCCGATGCGGCAGCTCATCCGCGACGACTACCGCGAAGCCCTCCGGCAAATGGGCGTGGTCGCCGATTATGTCCGGCACGATTACGTCGGCGGGGCGCCAGGCGCGACGTTCGTCGGGGCCGAGACCTGCAAGTCGTGCCACCCGAATACCTACATGAAATGGTCGACGACGAAGCACGCCCGGGCGTTCGAGTCGCTGCTTCACGACAAGAAGCCGAACGTCATCTACGATGCCGAGTGCATCACCTGCCACACGACCGGCTTCGAGTACACGACCGGCTACAAGTCTCCGGAAACCACGGCGTATCTCCAGGGAAATCAGTGCGAGAACTGCCACGGGCCCGGCTCAAAACACATCGCCGAGCCCGACCGGCCTGAGTACCGGACCGCGATGGCCCTGACCCCGGAAAAGGCCGACCGGGGCCAGCTTTGCCAGCGCTGCCACGACGGCGACAACTCGCCGAAATTCGAGTTCGGCGGCTATTACCCCCAGATCGCCCACAAGGGCCTCGACAAATACGACGATCCGAAAGTCCATCGCGGCCGGAACCCCTCCGCGAAGCAGTGAACGAACCGCGGCCCCAGTTTCTCGGAAAGGATTTCCATGATGAGCGAGCGTTCCTCGGCCCCGTCGATCGAGCGTCCGACGGGACTGATGGCGAAGTATCGCCAGGATCATTCGCACCCGGTCAACCATTTTCTGCACGTGGGCGTGGGCTGGCCGATCATGGCCGCGGCCGTCGTGCTGGTGCCCTTCCGCCCGCTCTGGTCGCTCGGGCTCTTTTTCCTCTCGTACGCGATCATGTTCTCCGGCCATTTCCTGTTCGAGCGCAACCGGCCGACGATCCTCGACCACCCGACCACGCCGTTCGTCGTCGCCTGGGCCGTCATCCGAAGAATCGCGGGCGGGATGCTCCGCCTCGTCGGGCTCGGCCGGGCCGCGTAGCCGGGCCGGTCGATCGAGGTATTCCCACTCCATGAAAGTTCGATGGACATCCGTCTATTTTCCCGATTGACAGCGGTCGGAGACGGCGGATAGGATGCGTCTTGAGAAGTGGCCTGCTGGGGGAGAAACATGGCGGATCCGATCACGTACGAGACGTTTGCAAAGGTGGAATTGCGGGTGGCGAAGGTGCTGGAGGCTCGCCCGCATCCGAACGCCGACAAGCTGATGCTCTTGCAGGTCGACGTGGGCGACGCGCAGAAGCAGATCGTGGCGGGAATCCGGCAGCATTACACGCCGGAGCAGCTTGTGGGCAAGTCGATCGTGGTGGTGAACAACCTGGAGCCGGCGATGCTGCGGGGCGAGGTGTCCAACGGGATGCTGCTGGCGGCAACCTCCGGTGAGAAGGTGATTCTCTTGACGGTGGACGACCCGGATTGTGTCCCGGGCGCGAAGATCAAGTAAACCGGGGCCGGCGGAGTTCCGCCGACGGTTCGCGTGGGGGGTGATCGCGTGCGCCGGGACCTCGGCGATTTCCAGACCCCGCCCGAGCTGGTCGCCGCGGTGCTGGAGACCCTCGGCCCGATCGGCGAGCAGTGGCCCCGTGTGCTCGAGCCGACCTGCGGCCGGGGCCACTTTCTTGCCGGTCTGCTGGCCCTCGGGTCGCCGCCGAGGGAGATCCGCGGGGTTGAGATCCAGCCCGAGCACTGCCGGGCCGCGGAAGCCATGCTCCAAGAGCAAGGCGAGACCGGGTCGCGGGTCGCGGTCGTCTGCGCCGATGTCTTCCGGCTCGACCTGGCGCGAGACCTCAACTGGCGGGGCGGCGGTCCGCTGCTGGTCGTCGGCAACCCGCCCTGGGTCACGGCCGCCGCCTTGACCCGGCTGAAAGCCTCAACCATTGCCCCGCGCTCGAATGTAAAGCGGCTTCGCGGCCTGGAGGCCCGAACCGGCTCGTCCAACTTCGACCTGGCCGAATCCATCTGGTTGAAGCTGGCAATCGAGCTGGCCGACGAATCGCCCACGATCGCGATGCTCTGCAAGACCTCGGTGGCCCGCGCCCTGCTGCAATTCGCCCATGCCGAGAGCCTGCCGCTCCGCGATGCCTCGATCCGACGGATCGACGCCGCGCGATGGTTCGGCGCCTCGGTCGACGCCTGCCTCTTCCGCGCCACGATCGCGACCGGCGCTTCGGGCGCCCCCATCCCCGTCTACCGGGGTCTGGAGCCCGCCGAGGTGCCCGCGTCGATGATCGGATTCGCGAGTGGCCGGCTGATCGCCGATTGCGCGGCTTATCGTCAGTGGTCGTTCGTGGAAGGAATCGGACCAAGACCCTGGCGGCAGGGGATCAAGCACGACGCCGCCGCCGTCATGGAGCTGGCCGTCGAGCCCGATACCGGCCGGCTTCGAAACGGCCGGGGCGAGACGGTCGACGTCGAGACCGAATATGTCTTCCCGATGGTCAAGGGGGCCGACCTGAAGCGGCCGGCGAGCGAGTGGCCCGATCGCGGCCTGATCGTCACCCAGCGCAGGATTGGCGAGAAGACCGACCCGATCGAGGCCGAGGCGCCCCGGCTCTGGGCCTACCTGGGGGCTAACGGCGAACAACTCGACGGGCGTCGGTCGTCGATCTACCGGAACCAGCCGCGGTTCGCGATCTTCGGCGTCGGCTCCTACAGCTTTGCCCCGTACAAGCTGGCGATCTCGGGACTGCACAAGACGCCCCGCTTTCGCGTCGTCGGCCCGCGCCGCGGCCGGCCGACGATGCTCGACGACACCGCGTATTTCCTCCCCTGCGACTCGGCCGTGGAGGCCGTCGCGCTGGCGAGCCTGGCCAACCACCCGGCCGCGCTGGGGTTCCTCGCGGCGTCGAGCTTCGCCGAGGCCAAGCGGCCGATCACCAAGGCGCTGCTCCAGCGCCTCAACCTCGCCGCGGTCCTCGGCCGCTCCCACCGCGCCGAACGGATCGACCGCGCCGCCTCGACCATCGCCGACGAGCTTCAGGCAGAGCCGACCACCGAATGGCTGGAGGAAATCGAGCACCATTACGCGGGCCTGGAGCGGCCGGAGGCCGCGCCCGCCTGATCGCCTCGCCCCTGGTTCGCCGAGGCCGGAGGGTCCCGGCGGGGAGATGACCGGACCGTGCTGCGCGAACTCTCAGTGCAGAACCTCGCCCTCATCGAGGACGTCCACGTCGACCTCGAGGACGGCTACATCGCCTGGACCGGCGAGACCGGAGCCGGCAAGAGCCTGCTCCTCACCGCGCTGGGGCTGGTCCTCGGCGGCAAGGCCTCGGCCGACCTCGTCCGATCGGGCAAGCCCGAGGCGCGGGCCTCGGCCGTCTTCGAGGTCGCCGATCCCTCGCTCCGCGCCGAGCTGGAAGCCATCCTCGGCGGCGGCGAGATCCTGGAGGACAACGCCCTGATCGTCCCCCGGCGCGTCTCGGCCCAGGGGCGCGGCGGCGCCTCGGTCAACGGCTTGCCCGTCACCGTCTCCACCCTCCAGAAGCTCGGCGATCGACTGGTCGACATCCACGGCCAGGACGAGGGCCGCGCCCTGATGGATCCCGAGAGCCAGCGCGCCTTGCTCGACGACTACGGCGGCCTGGGCGATCGGGTCGCGACCTATCGAACCGCCCGCGAGACGCACGAGGCGCTCCGTCGGAAGCGTCAGGAGCTGATCGACGCGACCGAGGCCCGACGTCGCGAGCGCGCCCTGCTGGAGTTCGAGCGCGACGAGCTGGCCGTCGCCGACCCGAAACCGGGCGAGCACGACGAACTTACCCGAGAGGCCCACCGGCTCTCCAGCGCCGACCAGCTTCGATCCGCTGCGGCCGAAGGCTATGCCCTGCTCTACGAGGCCGACCGCTCCGCCCAGGGATTGTTGAAGCGCGTGGCTCGGTCGCTGGAGCCCATGGCGCGCGACATCCCCGAGCTGGCCGACGCGTCGGCCACACTCGAACGCCTGGCCGACGAGGCAAAGGAGGTCGCCTTCGGCCTTCGCGATCTCGGCGAGTCCTGGGGCGACGACCCTTCCCGGCTGGAGGACGTCGAGACCCGGCTGGCGCTCTACCGACGGCTCTCGGCACGGTTCCGATGCTCGCCCGACGAGTTGGCCGATCGATGGGCCGCCACCGAGGCCAAGCTCGCCTCACTCGAAAAGGACGAGGCCGACCTCAATGCCCTCGACGCCCCGCTCGCCTCGGCCTGGGCCTCGATGAAGCAGGCCGCCGCCGCGCTGACCGCCGGCCGCCGGAAGGTCGCGAAGGACTTCGGCCGGGCGATCCAGGGGCGGCTCAAGGCCCTCGGACTGGAGGGCGCCCGCCTCTCGGTCGACGTCGAAACCCGCGACCCCGGCGACGACCCAACCGCGCCGCCTCCGCCCGAGGGCGGCTCCGATCGCGTCGAAATGCTCTTCTCGGCGAACCCCGGCCAGGAGCCGCGCCCGCTCCGCAAGGTCGCCTCCGGCGGCGAGCTCTCGCGGGTCACCCTCGCCGCTAAGGCCGTGCTCGCCGGTGTCGACCGTGTTCCCACGCTGGTCTTCGACGAGATCGATACGGGAGTCGGCGGCCGGCTCGGCTCGACGCTCGGAAAAACTCTCGCCGAGCTGGGCCGGCATCATCAGGTCATTTGCGTCACGCATCTCCCGCAGATGGCCAGCTATGCCCGTCGACAATGGGTCATTCGCAAGCAGGTCGAGCGCGGTCTGTCGCGAACCACCATCGCACCGCTCGACGACCATCAACGCGTCGCCGAGCTGGCCGCCATGCTCCGCGGCGACTCGGCCGCCGAGGGAACACGAAACGAGGCCATCGCCATGCTCGCCGAGGCCCACGGAGGCCGCTAGCTTACGTCCGTTCGCGTCCGGCCGACATCCACGCCCAGATTCCTCGGGTGGATCGATCGGCAATCCGTTAGAATCGTGCCGGGGGGATGACCTTGGAGGGCGGTGCCATGGCCGAACGCATGGTCCGGGTAGGACAGGGCCGATTCGAGAACCATCCCGAGATTCCAGGCCACGAGCCCGGTTCCTCCGGCGGGTTCCCGATCGTCCGTCGCCTGATGGGTCCACTGCTGATGGCGATCGCCGGCCTCGTTCTGTACGGGGCCTGGTGGATCATCTGGGAACACGGCCACCCGGCGGCCTCGGCCATCCGTCGACTCGAATCGGAAGATGTCGCCGGACGGATGGAGGCCCTGCAGGAGCTGGGAAGCCTCGGCCCGCACGACCCCGAACTGGCCGTGCCCGCCCTGATGCAGGCCCTCTCCGATCCCGATCCGGCGAACCGCGCCAGGGCGGCCGAGGATCTCGGCGTCACCGTCATGGGCCACTGGACCACCGGCCCCGGCCCCAACCAGGTCCGCGACGCCATCTTCGCGCTGATGCGCCTCCTCGGCGATCCGGATGTCTCGGTCCGCGATCACGCCTCGTATGCCCTCACCACGGTCGTCGATGCCTGGCATGGCTCGCCAGGCGCCATGGGCTTCGGCGCCGTTCAGGAGGAACTCGGACGGATGTGTTCCTCGCCCGATCACCGGATGCGAACCGCCGCCTTGCAGGCTCTCGCCGCAATCGCCCACCGGACGCACGAGCCGCCGCCGAGCCGGCTGTTCGAGGCGCTCAACGATCCCTCGGACGACGTTCGCATGGCCGCCGCTCGCGGACTGAATCTGTTCGAGGAGGCCGTCATCGCGAGGATCCCCAACTTGATCCAGGCGATGGCCGCGGCTCGTTCCGAGTGCCGACCCGCCTATTTTGAGGTGCTCAACCACACGCGGGGTCCCTATCCGCCGAACTGGCCGCCCGAGGCTCTCCCGGCACTGATCGCCGCGCTGGAAGCGACGGATCCCTGGCTACGCGGACACGTCGCCCTCTTGCTCGGTGATTTCCGCGACGGCGCCCGGGCGGCGATCCCCGGGCTGCTGGCGATCCTGCGCGACCCTGGCCCGCCGGTTCCGGACGCGTCGCGGCCAGAAGACTTCACGCGAGCCCGGAGGAGTTTTGAGGATCCCGCGCTGATGGCGGCGCGTTCGATCCGAGAGATTGCTGGCCGAACCGAGAGGAATCCGATCCCGCCACCAATTGCCGATCCGCCGATCGCCGAGGCCCTGCTCCGGCTGGCGGCCTCGCCCTCCGCGTTTCGTCGGCTGGCGGCCGTCGAGGCGCTGGAGGGATTCCAGGCCGTCGAGCCGATTGTCGAGGTCCTGCTGGCCGCGACTCGCGACCCGAACGCCCTGGTCCGGGCCGAGGGATTACGCGCCCTCCGCACGCGCGAGGCCCTCTCACGACCACGATTCCTCTCGGTGGTCGAGCCCGCGCTCGACGACCCGTCGCCGACGGTCCGCGCCGCGGCGGCCCGGGCGATTCAAGGCTTCGGAGCCGGGATCGAGCCCCTCGTGCCGGCCCTGCTTCGCCGCGGCCAGGACGATCCCGACCCAAGCGTCCGCGAGGCCTGCGCGCTGGCCCTCGGCCGAATCCGCCCGGGCGAAGTCTCGTCGGCCGTGATCCCGGCCTTCGCCGCGGCGATCGACCGCGCCGGGACTCCCATCGCCCTGCGCGAGCACCTGATCGCGGCACTGACCAGCTTCGGATCGAAGGCCGCTTCCGCCGTCCCCGCGATGGCCCGCGCCCTGGTCGCGGCTGAACAGGAGCCCGACCGGCCCTTGCACGGAGTCCCCGAGCCCCTGAGCCTGGAATATCCCTTTCGGCGAACCCCGGCCGAGGAACGGGTCCTGCTCCGTCGGAACGCCGCACAGGCGCTGGGAATCCTGGCGCCGGGTACTCCCGCCGCCGACGAGGCGATCTCCGCCCTGATCGTGGCGCTCGACGACCCGATCGATGAAATCGAACGCGTGGTCGCGCAGGCGCTGACCGCCTTCGGTGCCTCGGCTCGGCGGGCGGTCCCGCCGCTGGCGTCGGCCTTTCAACGCGCCCGGTCGGAGAACCATCTCCTCCGCGCCGGTCTCCTCGCCGACGCGATCGGCCGGATCGATCCGAAGGCCGCCGAGGCCGCGCTCGCGGTTGGGTTCCTTGAGGCGGTCCTTCGCACGGACGACGTCCCGGCGCGCCTCTTCGCCCAGCGCGCCCTGGCGAACTTCGGACCCTCGGCCGCTCCGACGATCCCCGCCCTGATCGACCTGACCCGCCGGCCGGATGTGCGGTCGGGCCCCGAACTGGCGAGCGTCGCCGGCGCCCTGAGCCGGATCGCCCCCGGCGGACCGGACGCCCCGCTCGCCCTCGCCGCCATCGTGGAGGCCCTCGCCAGCGACCCTCCGCCGCCGTTCACGGCGCCGGCGGTGGAATCCCTCGCCCGGTTCGGTGCCGAGGCCGCCCCCGCCTTGCCCCGGCTCCGCGAGCTGGAAAAATCAAAAATCCCCGAGATCGGTTCGGCCGCTCACAAGGCGGTCGCCGCCATCGCGGGGCGCGCCGGTTAGCCGACCCGGCGCCTCGGGAAGTTGATGATCCAGGAGGTTGGACCGGTTCGGCGCCGGTCGCATCCACGCGGGAGGGATCCGGCATGGCAAGATTTGTCCGCCCCGTATTCACGCTCATCCTCGCCCTGTTCACCCGGCCGGTTCCCGCGCCGGCGTTGAACCCATCTCCGTCGGCTCGGGTCGATCCCGAGACCGCGCGGGGCCCGGCCCGATCCTGGTACGACCCAGCTCCCGACGACTTCCGCCCCGCCTTCGCGCGCCATCGGGCGGCCCTCGGCCGTCAGACCTGGGACGGATACTGGGGATGGATCCGAACCTTCTACGACGGAACCCACCTCGCCCGAGGCTGGACCGACCGTGCCCAATCCCTGGTCGCCGAGGTCCGATCCGAGTCCCAGCGCGACCGGCTCTGGATCCGGCTGAACCATCTCGGCCGCACCATCGCGGCGGAATGGGCCAGGGATTACGATGTCCGTCGGGTCAGCACCGCCGACCTGCTCGCCTGGGGCAAGATGATGGAAAAAGCCCGGTCCCGAGACTCCGGCGACGGCGCGGAAATCCATCGCGTGCTCGATACCATCGCCGGGCAGGTCCAGGGAAAGGTCGGCGCCGGCCCGGTTGGGCAAGACCCGATTCCGGAACCCCAGAACCCTCCGGAGACTTCCCGATGACCACCCGATTCCCCACCCGCCGCGCCGGTGCCGCCCTCGCCCTCGCGATCGCGGCCGGACTCCTCGCTCCGTTCACCGCGAGAGCCGGTGCCCCAGAGGCCACGCCGAAAAAGGTCTTCGTCGGCTACCTCTTCCGTGAGCCTCGCGAAATCGACTTCCGACTGTATACGCACATCTGCCACGCCTTTCTCGACGCCGACCGCGAGGGACGCCTCGAAAAAGCCCGGTACGTCCCCAGCCGAGAACTCACCACCGAGGCCCACGGGGCCGGCGTCAAGGTCTTGATCTCGCTCGGCGGATGGGGTTGGGACGAGGCATTCGCCGCGATCGTCGCCCATCCCGAGGCCGAGGACCGATACTTCCACTCCGTCATGGAAATCCTCGACCGTTTCGACTACGACGGCATCGACCTCGACTGGGAATATCCCGACACGAAGGACGAGGTCATCGGTTTCGAGCGGCTCACCCGCCGGTTCCGCAAGGCCCTCGACAACCTCGGCGAGCGGAAGGGGCGTCACATGACTCTCACCATGGCCGCCTCGGCCAACCCGGGCACCCTGAAGTGGCTCGACCGGGATTTCCTGCTCGAGACCATGGACTGGATCAACGTGATGACCTACGACTTCGCCGGCGACTGGTCGGACGTCGCCGGACACAACGCCCCGCTCTTCGCCTCGTCCAGGCTCCAGGGCCGGCCGAGGTCGATCGAGGCGACGATGGACTACCTGATCCACGATCGCGACCTTCCCCCGGACCGGCTGGCCGTCGGCATCCCGCTCTACGGCCGCGGCTTCGCCGTGGCCGAACCCTACGCCTCGACAAAAGGAGCGCCGAAGAAGCGGACCCCCGGCGGCGATTACGTCCGGATCTCCCGCCTGGAGTCCGACCCGAACTGGGTTCGAAAGTGGGACGACGAAACCAGGACCCCCTGGCTGATCTCGAAGAAAGAGCCGGCCGTGATCGGCTACGACGATCCGCGCTCGGTCGCGATCAAGACCGAGTGGGCCCGGAAAAAAGGCTTCCGCGGCGTCTTCTTCTGGCAGATCCACGGCGACCGAATGCCCGACGGAACCAACCCGCTTCAGAGTGCCTCGCATCGCGAGTGGGAGAAGTCCACCGCGTCCTCGAAATAGCCGCCCAGGCGGGGCCTCGCTAGAGCGGTCGGGCGCCGTCGATCGGGCGGATCACGCGGCAGGGGTTGCCGGCGGCGAACACGCCCTCGGGGATCTCCCGCGTGACCACGCTCCCAGCGCCGATCACCGATCGCGCCCCGATCCGCACTCCCGGGCAGAGGATCGCGCCGCCGCCGACCCAGACGTCCGACCCAATCTCGATCGGCCGCCCCGATTCCTGGGACCGGCGGAGGACCGGGTCCATCGGGTGCGTCGCCGTGTAAATCTGCACCGCCGGGCCGAACAGCGTGAAGTCGCCAATCCGAACCTCGCAAACGTCGAGCACCACGCAATTGAAATTGAAAAACACGCGATCACCGAGATGAATGTTCGCGCCGTAATCGCAGAAGAACGGCGGCTGCATCCAGACCGACTCGCCCCCGGCGCCGAAGAGATCGACAAGAATCTCTCGGCGCCTGGACGCATCGGCGTCCCGGGTCGCGTTGAGTTCCCAGCAGAGATCACGCGCCCGCTGACGCGCCGAAACCAGCTCCGCGTCGATCGGGTCGTAAAGCTCGCCCGCCAGCATCTTCTCGCGCTCGGATCGCATCACGTCCTCCTCCACCAATGACCGGAACCTCACGCGAGAGCCTCTCGGCAATCTCCGAGCCGAATCGAAGCAACCCGCGCCCGCTCGCTTGAATTCTCAGCTTTCCCAGGTCAGAATCCATGGCAAGCGCCATTCTTCGCGCGAGGTCCATGCTTCGCCCCATTCGCGCCGTGATTTGCGTGGGTCGAACTTGAGGATAATCTCATGAGTGAATCCTCGACTCATTTCGTCGCTCGATGCCCGCAGTGCGCGGCCGGGCTCAAAATCCGGCGGATCTACGTCGGCCGATCGGTTCGTTGCAAGCAATGTGCCCAGGTGTTTCAGGCCGAGGAAGGACCGGACAGCTTTTCGGAAACCGAGGCGCCGACCGTCGCCAGGGAATCCGACCGGATTTCGGTCGATTGCCGGAACTGCCAGGCCACGCTGAACGTCCGACGGTCGTACATCGGCAAGTCGGTTTCGTGCAAGCACTGTGGCCAGTCGTTCCTGGTGGAGGCACCCGCCGGAACCGAGGTGGAGAGTCCCTCGCCGTCCCATTCGGGCGACGCCACCCATCTGTCGTTCGATCGGCTTCGGGCGGATCTCGGCGCGATCCAGACCGAGCGCGATCAGATGGCGGCCGAACTCGCGAAGCTTCGCGAGAAGTACCAGCGGGCGAAGATCTATCGCAAGTGGGTCGATCGTGCTGGGACGGAGATGCGAAGCCGGCTCGACCAGTTGACCATCGAGCGAGAGACGCTGCGCGACGATCGAGACGCGGTCCGCGACGAGTCGGGCCGTCTTCGAGCGGAGGTGGATCGGCTCACCGCCGAGCTTTCAACGGCGATCGAGGGGCGATCGGCGCTCGAAGGCGAGGTCGAGTCTCTGCGTGGCGACCGCGACTCCGCCCGGAGGGAATCCGAGGAGCGCGCCGAGGCGATCCGAGCCCACGAGGTCGAACGTGCCCGGCACGCCTCGGATCGCGACTCGATCGCGGCCGAGGTCGATCGGCTTCGCGCGACGATCGACGACCTGCGCCTCGATCGCGAGGAGTCGGAGCGGCGGCACCAGGCGGACCTCGATTCCCTGCGCGCGGAGCGGGATCGGTTCGCGTCCGAGATCGGCGACCGCGACAACGAACTGACCCGCCACCGGGCCGAGGCCGACCAGCGCGCTCGTCATCATTCCGGCGAGGTCGATTCCCTTCGCTCGGAGGTCGACCGGCTCTCGATCGTCGGCCGCGAGCGCGACGCGAGGATCGCCGAGCTGGAGAGTTGCCATCGCTCGGAGGTCGAAGGGCTTCGCTCGGAGGTCGACCGGCTCACCATTTCGGCGTCCATGCTCGAAACGACGATTGCCGAGCGCGAAGAGGCGATTGCCGAGCGTGAAGCGGCGATGGCCGAGCGCGATCGCCTGCGAGCCGAGGTCGACGAGGGTTTGCGTCGATCGTTGAGCGAGGTCGAGGCGCTTCGGGCCGAGGTCGATCGGCTGATCTTCGCCGGGCGCGAGCGTGACGAGGCGATGGCCGAGGCGGATCGTCGGCGCGTTGAGGAGATCGAGACGCTTCGGGAGCGTGCGGACCGGCTCGCGGCCAGCCTGGGTGAGGCCCAGGGCCGCGCCGCCGCGTTGACCATCGAGCGCGACCGCCTGGCCTCCGAGCGCGACTCGGCCCAGGTGCAGGCGGAGCGGCTCCGGATCGCGATCCAGGAGCTTGAGCGCGACCAGCTCGACCGGGGCGAGCGCGACGGGTCGGAGATCGAGCGCCTCCTGGCCGAGAACCAGGCGCTCCGACTCCGGGTCGACCGCTTCCCCAGCCCGGCCATGCTGCCCCCGCGGGATGACGCCCTTCGGGCCGCGCACGACCGCATCCAGTCGCTGGAACAGGAGCTGGCCGATCTCCACCGGCTGGAGTGGGAAATGCGCGGCCTGCTCTCCGGAATCGGCATCCGCTTCCGCGAGCGATGATCGGACCGCGCCCGGAGCGAAATTGGGATTCCCCTCGATCCGGGCGCTGGATATCTTCCCCGCCGGAGACTCGCGGGAAGCCCGAGGCGCCCGTCTCCAATCAAGTCGCAAGGAGGCGGCCATGCGGGGACCGATCATCGCCGGGACGATCATCCTGGGTCTGAGTGCCATCTCGTTCGCACTGGCGAGGGCCGGCGAGGGCAAGGTCGCCGATGCCGTCGCCTCGGCGTCGAGGAGACCGGCCGAGGCGGCCGAGAAGGCGCGTCCTGATTCCGAGGCAATCCGGGACCAGGTCGCCCGCCTTCGCGCCGAGGTCGAGCTCTTGCAGCTTGACCACGACCTGGCACGCGACCGGCTCTCGGTCGCGCTGAAGGAGTCGGCCGGATCGATCGAGGACAGTCCGGCCGGTCAGCTTGCCCGTGATTATATGAGGATCGGCGCCGAGGTTGTGGGCAAGGGGCCCGAGTTTGACTCGGCGATGCGAGAGAAGGGAGACGCGATCTGGAAGGCGGTCAACAAGGCGACCGCCGCGCCGCCGTCGGCCGAGGTCGCGCGCCTCCGCCGCGAGTTCCTCGACGCCGCGACCGCGCTCAACCGAAAGAAGATCGAGCTGGTCGGGCGGGAGATTCACCTCGAAGGCTCGATGTGAGTCCGGAGGATGATCCAGCCGGTCGCAATCCGGCCGACCTGCCCCTGGGATCGCAGACGGACAGGAACCAACGCTCGTCGCTGAGCGTTGGTTCGGGAGTGCTTCCTGCCGAGCCTGAAGCGGCCCGCACTGGCCTGTCGAGGCTTACGCCTCGGAGGCGTTGTGGAAGGCGGCCGTCGCGAGTTGCTTCGCGTGATCCCGGACGTCGGCGGGCCAGGGTTCGAGCAGCTTGTCGAAGCGCCCACCATCTCCGGCGAACAGGGCCCGCATGACCTCCTCGAAATCGGGGAAGTTCCCGGCCATGGCGGTCAGGAACCGGTAGGCCGCCTCCTGGGCGGCTCGGGCCCGATCCTTCCCCTGGTTCCGCCGCCTGGCCTCCTCCACGAGCTTGCGGAGCGCGACCGACGCACCTCCGGGCTGACTGTTCAACCATTCCCAGTGCCGTGGGAGCAGGGTCACCTCGCGGGCGACGACCCCGAGCCTCGGGCGCCCGGGCCCGCGCTGCGATTCTCCCTCCCGATCCGCGGGAGCGTCGCCGCCGGATCTCGCGATCCGCTTCAGGACCTCCTCGGTGGTCCCACGAAAGTCGATGTCGAACTGCTCGCCGGTCACGTCGTCGAAGATCAGGATGGGTGCCTGCTCTCCGCGATCGATGACCTCCTTGATCGTCCGAGCGACCACCGCCAGCTCGCCCGAGGCAATGCGCCGCGAGCCCTCGAAGGCCGTGCAAGACGTCGAATTCCCGTTCTCCATCAGAGTCCTCCTTACCATGGGCTCAACCTCGGCAGTATTTTATCCGGGTATAATTGGAAAGGCAATATCACCCGGATAAAATGCGGGCGTTTCGCTCGGTACGCTGGGGAGTGTCGTCGGGCCCGGTCGGACATCGGGCCGGAAACCACCATGGGAGCGACGTTGGGGAAGGACGGAGGCATGCGATTGGCCAGGATGCGATGCGGGGCTAGAATGATCCAGGTATCGAAATGCGCCGCGGCGGCCGGAGGGCGGGTTCGTGGAGGCTCTCGGGTGATGAGCAGTGACATGCTGGGGTTGCTGGCCGCCATCGTTCTGGTTTTCGCCTCGGCCTTCGCAGGTCTCTGGCTGATCGAGCGTCGGGCTCGAAGGCGCGTCCAGCAGGAGAAGAGGACGGGGCGACTGCCCTCGCGTCGGTCGCCGATCCGGCCAGTTCCGCCGAATCCCGTCCTGATCGCGACCGCCCTTGTGCTCGTGGCGTTTGCTCCTGTGGTTCTGTGGGCCGGGTCCACAGCTCTTTACCGGCTGATCGCACCTCCCGAAGCCTGGGAAGATCTGAGAAACCCGACCTTCCGGCAATCGCTGCGAACGACCCTGACCTGGTGGCTGATCCTCGCCGGTCTCGCCTTTCTCGGATGGGTCCTCACTTGCCTTGTCCTTCGAGTGTTCGACTGGCTCGAGAAGCGGTTCGAGGACCTCGCCGTCTCGCGGGCGGCGGATCTGGTGAAGGCTGGTCAGGTTGATGAGGCCATCGCGATCTTGCGGCAGACCATTGATGCCGACGGCCCGTCGAGCAAGCGTCTGAACGTCCTGGCCGCCTGCCTGATGGATCGGGAACGCTGGGCCGAAGCCTTGCAGGTCTCGCTCGAAATCGAGGACCGCTCTCCACTCGTCCAGGACAATCGCCGCCGGAAGTTCCTGGCGATTTGCCATCTGGGTCGGCCGGAGGTCGCGGCCGCGCAGTTCTTCAAGGGCTCCGCCGGACAGGGCGCGGGAGGGAGGATCGTCGATATCTGCTCCTACTGCGAGATGCTCATCGAACTGGGCCTGATCGATCGGGCCTGGGATCAGCTCCGGTCAGCCGAAGTCCTCTTCGGCCGGGGGACGATCCCGGAAGCCGACAGGCCGCGCTTCCGGAAGGAAATTGATGCCTGCCGGACCCGCCTGGCGGAGCACTTCGCCGACGAGAAGCCCAGTCCTCTCGACGAGCTTTGATTGGACCGCCGCGACGACCAGTTTTAGATAGTTTGTATTGAGGATGTATAAATATTTGTATATAAGCCGGCTCCAGCCGGCGAGGATTGGGTCGGCTTTAGGCGTGGGCATGTTGATTTTTTGTAGGAGCCGGCTCCAGCCGGCGAGGATTGCGAGCGATTGGGCTTTGAGCGGGTCGGGAGCTGGAGCTCCCTCCTACAGGGGGCAGTCCTTACGTCGGTACTGGATAGATTTATGT
This sequence comes from Planctomycetales bacterium, assembly GCA_027449865.1. Lineage (GTDB taxonomy): Bacteria > Planctomycetota > Planctomycetia > Isosphaerales > Isosphaeraceae > JAKAUH01. The sequence goes on along the minus strand of DAIDKV010000266.1, from coordinate 4,087 downwards.
AGACGTCCAAACCTGTTTCAGATTCACTTCCCTCCATCGGCGTCGAGCACCGCCGCGCAGGCGCGCCGGAGGTATTCTTCAAAGGCCCAGTTGCCGCTGCTACCCGTTTGTCGGGTGACGACCAGATCGAGGCTCGGCACGAACGCGATCAACTGGCCGCCCGAACCGGGCTTGTAGCGGGCGTCGGCTGGGATGTCCTGGCCGCCCCGGATTCCCTTCTCGGTCAGCCGAGCGGGGAGTTGCCAGCCGTGCGAGAATGTTTCAGCGTTGATCTTGAACCGCATCTCCGGGCCGTGGACGTCGTGCGTCGGCAAGGCGGTCTGTTCGACGAACCAACGCGGGATCACTTGCCTGCCTTCCCACTGGCCGTTATGAAGCATGCAGTACGCGATCCGGGCCATGTCGCGCGCCGGCATCCCCAGGCCGTGCGAGGGATGTCGGCCGATTTTCCGGCCTCCGTCGTAATACTGGAACCACCAGTGCTCGATCCCGAGGGGTTTGAAGAGCGACTCGATCGCGAACTCATCATAAGGCTTGCCGGTGACGTTCTCGCAGACCAGTGAGGCGTGTGTCAGGGCGTGGCTCGAATAGCCGCAGGCCGTGCCGGGGTCGAACGCGAGCTTCTCCGTCCGTGGGTCGCCCGAGTGGCCGAGGATGTATTCCCATGTGCCGTCGTTATTGGCTCCAGTGGCCTCGGGGCAGAGGCCCGAGGTGTGGTTGAGCAGTTGCTTGACGGTGATCCTGGCCTTGCGCGGGTCGCTCAGCGGCTGGGCCCAGGGGATGAAGTCGAACGCTCGATCGTCGAAGCTCATTTTGCGCGGGGTCTTCCCCTGCTGGCTTTGCTCCGAGGCGATCGCGAGCACCGTCGCGCAGACCGCCTTCGAGCACGAGGCGACGCGTCGGGAATCGGTGATCGCGCTGTTGCCCCGCTCCTCTTGCAGGACGATGTATCCCCGACGGATGACGACCGCGGCGAAGTTCCGACCATCCGACTCGCGGAGCCACATGCGGAGCGATTCCAGCTTCTCCGGGTCCATTCCGGCGAGGCGGCGGATCGAATCGGGGTCGTCGAGCTTGCGCCAGCCGCCGCGTGACTCGGGCGGGGGAAAGTATTCCTGCGCGGCGGCCTTCGCGGCTGGTGTCGTCAGCTCCTTCAACTTCGCGTAGACGGCCGGATCATCGCGCCGGCCCTCGAATTGGAAGGGGAAGTGCTGGTTGACCTTCTCGGACATGAACCCCCAGGAACCACCGGCTTTCACGCTGAGCGCGGCGGCCTGCGCGCCCTGATCGCCGATCTTTTCGTCCTCGTTGCAGACGACCGGCTTGCCGAATCGCTTCAGCGCTGCGATCCGGGCCGGAATCTCCTTCAGCGGGGTTCCGTTGAAGTGGATCAGAAGGAAATCGGCCGAGGCGGCGAGCGCCTCGGGATATCGACCGTGGCCCAGGCCGCTCGTCGAGACGAGCAGCTCGGGCGCCGTTTTCTTCGCCAGCTTGATCAGCTCGATTTCGCCCGCGACGCCCCGGATTAGCTGGTGATTGAAGCCGCTGTGGTCGAACTCGTTGGCGATCTCGAGGACGACGTTGCGGTAGCCCCGGTCTCGGACCCAGCGCGCCACGTGAACCACCCCGGCGCGGATGGCGGTGTCGTCGGCGAGCACCTGGTCTTGCCGCTGGTAGAAACAGCCGAGGATGACGACGAGGCCCAACCGGTCGGATGCCTCGATCACCCGGGCGGCTCGGGCGAGGTACGAGGGGCGGAGCGAACCGTCGGGCTCGAACGCCGAGTTGAGTGCTCCCTCGTAGCCGGGCATTCCGCCCTGAAGGTTGATCGTGATGGCGTTGACGCCGTTCGATGCGTACTCAGCAAGGTGCGCGAGGAAGCGGTCGGTGATGGCGTCGGGATTCAGGTCGTTCCGGTGGCGATCCTCGAAGATCGCGTTGACCATCCGGACGTTCATCAACCGGCCCTCGGCCGGCGCGCCTCGATTGACGACTTCCTCATTGATGAACCATTGGTTGGCACGCATATGAACGTGGGTCTGTGGCGTGAAGGCGGCGTCGGAAGAACGGACCGCTCCCGCGGCGAGCAGGAGGGCGGCCAGACCGATCGGGATCGCGGGTCTCATGTCGATGCTCCTTCGTTGCGGGGACTTCCCGATTCCGACCGGCGGCGATCGTGCCGGCCGTTTTCACGTCTTTCTCAACCGGCCGCTCGCTTCACGAGCGAGCCGATCGTGGCTTCCTCGGCGGGGGTCAGGTCGGTCAGCGCGAAGGAGGTCGGCCACATCCGGCCGTCGTCGAGCCGTGCCTCCTCGCTGAAACCGATTGTCATGTAGCGTTCGGCCTTCCCCAGGATCACGCCTCGGAAAAAGCAAACGACCTTCCCGTCGCGGGCGTAGGCGGGCATCCCGTACCAGACCTTCGGCACCAGTCCGGGGGCACTGGCGCGGATCAGGGCGTGGAGCCGCTCGCCGATCCCTCGATACGGCTCCGACATCTCGGCAATCTTCGCGAGCACGGCGGCCTCGCCGTCGGCGTGGTCGGTCCGAGGACTCTTGCGCGCGGCGCCGGGCTTCTCCGTTCGCTTGCTTTCCGACATGCTCTATTCCTTTCCCGAGCGGCCTCGGAATCCCTGGTCCGACGCGATCACCGAAAGAAAACTCCCGCGCGACCATCCTATGCCGGTCTCCTCGCGCGGTCGAGGGTGCTCCATGGGGCGGTCGCGTTCTTGATGTGAATTCCAGGAGCCATCCATCGTTGCGCCGGATCCCGAGGTGGCGATTTACGCGTCGGGAACGCTCCGTCCCCTCGTCGCTCCGGTTCCATGAGGGTTTACTCCTCGGAACGGACAAAATCGTACGGTAAGGACATGAGAGTGACGGCTGATCGAGGAACCGGCGGACGGAGGTCCTGCTGATGCCGGGTCTCCTGGAGATCTCTCGCTTGCTGAAACCCTCCTGAACGAGCCGTTTCACCTCGGCCGCGGCCTGCCGTGAGGACGGCCTTCCTTGCGGGCCTGGGCGAACCCGGCCTTCACGCGATCGCGAAGGATGTTCCGCTCGAACTCGGCGAGCAACACGTTCTCCTCGGCGGACCTCGATCTGATCGCCAAACGCCGCTGCGAACCCAACCGCCTGGGCTTCGCGGTCCGCCGTTTACCCGGCCGTTCCTGGGGCTCGGATGAATCGGTGCCAGCCCCCATGCTGCGGTTCATCGCCGATCAGGTCGGCGCCGGCCCGGAATGGCTGGCCGGCTATCCCGCTCGAGATGAGACCCGCAAGGAGCATCTGACAGAGTTGCTCGCCGTATTCGGATGGAGGAAGATCGGCCTGCCAGAACACCGTGAGATATCCACATGTCTGCTCACGTTGGCGCGCGGCACGGATCGCGGCCTCGCGTTGCTCAAGGCGCTTCTGGAGGAACTTCGGTGTCGCCGCATCCTGGCCCCATCCTTAAGGGGATCGGTCGGCTCGCCGTCCTCCGTAATCTCGGCATCCCCGGCGACTGGGCACTGACCAACGCGGTGCCGTCGGAAGTTGACACCCTGGCGCGCAAAGTATCCACCGTGCTGTCGCACATCAAGCTCACCGACCTCCTGCTCGAGGTCGATGTCTGGACGGAGTTCACCCAGCATTTCGTGCACTTCCGCAACGGCGACGTCGCCACCGACCGCACACTCCTGCCGACCGCCATCCTGGCCGACGCAATCAACCTCGGGCTGGACCGGATGGCGGACGCCTGCCCCGGCACGTCCCTGTCACTCGTCCGCGCAGTCCGGATTTGGTTACCCGGTTGCCCACCGGTCGAGGGCAGTCCACAGATGCGGAATCGTCTCCCTGACGCTCGGTGGGGCCTGTGACTGCGCACCCCGAACTCAGGGCCGCGCAGTGGGCCGTGTCCCGAAACTCGATACCGGTACGAACCGGCCGCCCCCCCTCGCTAGAGCGCGTTACCGTTGGATGGCCGATGTCTCCTACCAACCCGACGCGCCAGCGAGGGTCTTCGAGTCGGAACCCTCGCTGGCGCGTCGGGTTGGTATGAAGAGTCCGCTCCCACCGGCATCGTCCATGCAACCGTTAATCGCTCT
>DAIDKV010000265.1 GCA_027449865.1 Planctomycetales bacterium | reverse complement strand
CGCTCACTCGAAGGCCCCCTTTGTCCTGGAATGATGAGGATGTGTTCGTACCTCTATTATTCCAGAAACCTCGGGGGTCTTCGAGCTTTTCCTCGAGAATCTTGCCCGTGGACTATATATCACGCTTGGTTAAGGGCTAGAACAGAACGTCGCGGCCACGAGGCCCCGATCATCGCACTGGAAGGATCTGCCCCATGAGCCCATTCCCGCCGCAACGGGTTGGAATCCAGGAGAAAGGGTCGATGAGTCGCTCGCGAGAGTGCCAGGGAGTGCCATGGATTGCCATGTCGGTGGTTCTTGCGGTCCTGCTCGCGACGGCCGCCTCGGCCGCCGACGAGACGCGAAAACCCAGGCTCCCGGAGCTGAGGGTCAAGCAATACCGGCTGCCGAATGGGCTGACGGTTCTGCTCCACGAAGATCACACGACTCCCGTGGCCGCGGTCGATCTTTATTACAAGGTTGGCTCAAAGGACGAGCGGCCGGGGAAGACCGGGTTCGCTCACCTCTTCGAGCACATGATGTTCCTCGGCTCGGAGCATCACGACGCCGATTACTCACTGCCGCTGGAGCAGGTCGGCGCCGAGACCAACGCGACGACCGACGAGGATCGGACCGAGTATTACGAAAGGGTTCCGAGCAACGCCCTGGAGCGAGCCCTCTGGCTCGAGGCCGACCGGCTTGGCTACCTCCTTCCGGCGATGACCCGCAAGAAGCTCGACAGCGAGCGCGACGTCGTCAAGAACGAGCGTCGAGAGCGGGTGGACAACGTCCCGTATGGCCGGGCCGACGAGGCGATTCGCGAGGCGCTATATCCGCTCGATCATCCGTACCGACACAGTGTGATCGGCTCGATGGCCGACCTCTCGGCCGCCTCGCCCGACGATATCGCCGCGTTCTTCCGCGACTATTACACGCCCGACAACGCGATCCTCTGCGTTGCAGGCGACATCGACCGTGCGAAGGTCGAAACGTGGATCGGTCAATACTTTGGTGCGATCCCCCGGAACGCGCACGAGAAGGAGCGGCACCGGCCCGACCCGAAGAGTGGCGTCCCCGTGCTCGACCAGCCGAAGCGGCTCCGGCTCACCGATGCGGTGAGCCTGGCCCGCGTGCAAATCGTCTGGCCGACCGTTCCACAGGGGCATCCCGACGAGCCGGCGCTTGACGTTCTGGCGGCGGTCCTCGGCGGGCTCGACAAGGAGAACCGCCTCTTCCGTGCCCTGATGTTCGACCGAAGTCTCGCCGCCGAGGTCTCTGCCTCGCACCCGACCCGGCTTCTCTCCGGCGAGTTCGACGTGACGATCCTGACGCACCCCGGCGGCGATCTCGCACCGCTCGTCAAGCTGGCGGACGCCGAGATCGACCGCCTCAAAAACGACGGTCCGACCGAGGCCGAGGTCCGCAAGGCCCAGAACCAGCGCGAGAGCGACCTGATTCTCGGCCTTCAATCCGTCCTCCGGCGGGCCGAGGTTTTCAACCTCTACGAGGCGACCCGAGGCGATCCAACCGCCTATCGTGCGGAGCTCGATCGCGTGTTTGCCGTCACAATCGAAGACGTTCGACGCGTCGCCCGGAAGTATCTCGGGCCGAATCGGGTCGAGCTGGAAATCGTTCCCGGCGCCTCGGCGCCGGCCGCGGCCGCTGCTGAGGCGCCGGCGTCCTCGCCGGCAGGAGAGCGTGAGGCCCCGCGCTCGCCCGCGATTGGCCAGGGTGTTGTGCACCCGCCGATGCCCGAACTTGGACCGACACCCCGGTTTCGTCCCCCTTCTTTCCAACGGAGGAGGCTTTCAAACGGGCTGGAGCTCAGGATCGTCGAGCGGCATGAACTGCCGATCGTCACCGTTGATCTGATCGTGAAGTCGGGCGAGACGCTGACCCCCGCGGGCAAGGAGGGCCTGGCCTCGCTCGCCGCCGAGCTGCTGACCTCCGGCACGTCGACGCTCTCGACCATGCAACTGGCCGGGGCTCTTGCCGAGATTGGCGCCTCGATCGATGCCGATGGCGGGCTGGAGTCGACCTCGGTCGGCCTGACGACGCTCTCCCGGCACCTTGACCGGGCACTCGACCTGTTCGCTGATCTCGTCCGAAACCCGGCCTTCGAGGCCCGAGAGCTGGAACGGCTCCGCCTGGAGCGGCTCTCGCAACTCAGCGCGATCGCGGACGACGCCGAGCAGACCTCGCACCTGCTTTTCCCCCGGCTGATCTACGGCTCAGGTCATCCGTACGGCCGGCCGATCCTCGGGACACCCGCCTCGGTCCAGTCGATCACCCGGGACGACGTCTCGGCGTTTTATCGACGGATCATGGTCCCGGGGAACGCGGCGGTGGTGGTGGTCGGCGACGTTCAGCCGGATGCGATCGCCGGGGCGCTTGAGGCCCGGTTTCGCGGCTGGGGGCCTGGTTCAATCCCAGCGGAGCCGACGAGCGAGAAGCCGACCGCGCCGCCGGAAGGACGTCCGATCTACCTGATCGATCGGCCGGGCGCGCCGCAGTCAGTGATCGCGATCGGCCGGGTCGCCGCCGCGCGGAAGTCGCCCGACTACCACGCGATCCTCGCGATGAACGCGATCCTCGGCGGCCAGTTCGCCAGCCGGATCAACCTGAAACTTCGCCAGGAGAAGGGGTACAGTTATGGCGCCGAGTCGGGATTCGGATTCTACCGAGAGCCCGGCCCGTTCGTCGCCGGCGGCCCGGTCGAGAGCGGCGTGACAAGGGAGGCCCTCGTTGAGTTCTTCCACGAGCTTTCCGGGATCGTGGGACCTCGGCCGATCACCGACGAGGAACTCGCCTTCGCGAAGGAGCGGCTTCTTCTGGGCTTCCCGGGCCGGTTCGAGACAACGTTCGGCGTTGCGGGGCAGCTCGCCGTCCTCGTCGCCGATGACCTGCCCGACGACGAGTTCGAGCGATACCAGCCCCGGATCGAGGCCCTCACCCGGGCCGACGTGGACCGGGTGGCGCACCGTTACATCACGCCCGACAACATGGTCGTTTTGATCGTGGGCGACCGGGCCCGGATTGAGGAGCCGATCCGAACGCTCCCGTGGGCTCGATCGATCCATCACCTCGACGCGGCCGGCCATCCGCTCGATCGGCCGTTCGACGAGCGGCGATGAGCCGGATCAACCCGAGCGCGGAACAATCCTCGGCAAGGAGCGGCGAAGACTTCGGACTTTCAGGATCCGGCCTTCGAACCCGTATCTCCGGATGTGACCGGGGTGGGGGGCGGTGGGGGTGTTAGCTCTCGGATCGGCGGCGAGAGATCGGGGACCGTCGCGTCCTGAGCGGGACCTGGGAATGGCGCCCGGGAGTTGGCGGGCGGCGGCGGGGCCGCCGGCGGTTGCGCGCTCGGCGGCGGAGCACTTGGCCGCGCCGAGATCGCCGCGGCCTGCTGCTGCATCTGGGCGGCCCTGGCCTGCGCCTTTGTGTTGAGCCGGTCGAGCGCCCGAGTCGAAGCTTTTCGGACGTCCTCGCGATGGTCGTAGATCGACGACCGCTCCAGGGCGATGGCCGCGTCCGACCCGCCGATCTCCCCCAGCGCGATCGCCGCGGCGACACGAACATCCTTGAAATTGTCGTACTTCAGGACGTGGATCAGCGAGGGGACCGCGCGCCGGTCGCCGAGTCGCCCGAGTGTGTAGGCGGCCTCTTTTCGTGTTCCCGAGAAGAGACTCTGGAGCCGCTGGCTCTCCAACGCGACCTGATCGGGTGGAGGCGGCGGGGGCGCGGGGGCGACGGCGGGTCCACCAATGACTGGCCCGCCGATGGCGCCGCCGCCGATCCCGAAGCCACCTCCGCCAAAGGAGAAGTTCAGCAGCGGAGCGGCCATCAGCCCGAATCCAAACGCTGGGACGACCGGCTCAACCACCACTCCGCGCGGCCCTCCCCACGCTGGCCGGCCCCATCCACCGGGTCCCGGACCCATCGGCGTTCGCTGAATCTGCACCTCGCGTGAAATCGTTCCGCCCGGGCGGCGGATCGTCACCTGACGATCGATCGAACCCGGCCGGCGCTGGATCTCCACCTGACGATCGATCGATCGGCCGCGCGGGCCCGTGATCGTCGTGTTCCGCTCGAAGGTCTGCCCGCTCGCCCCGGCGCAGGCACCCGCCAGGCACGATCCGCAAACCACGGCGGCCAGCCAGTCCGTTCTGCTTCGCACGGCTTCTCTCCTCCTTGCCGGCCGTGAGCCGCGATCACCCCACTTTTCCCGACGATTGTCGATCGGGCCCCTTCGCGACCATGGGGCTGCGGGATTTTGCCAGCGCCTCCCTCTAATGGGAAGATCGGAATGCAAATCGTCGAGACCAACCGCCACGCGCGCCTTCTTTGGAAAGCCGTTCCGATAACGAGGATTGGAAGGGATAGGGCGACCGCTTGGACTTTTTGGCGGGATTTGCCTTGCAATACATTGCTTGCAGCTTATGATGGCAGTGAAAGATCCGGCCCGTCGAAGGCGACGTTGGCCTTACAGGACTTCTTTTGGGAATCCATCCTTCTCGATTCTGATGCCGGTTCTCAGTCAAGGAGGCTGCTGTGCCTTCCCCAAAGCCGGTGCCGATGGTGCCGTCATCGATTCTTCCGTTCGCCGTCCGAACGATCGCAGCGGGGCGCGGCGCTCGAGCGCTCTGTTGTCCGGATTGCCGCTTACCCCTGAACCTGATTCAGCCCGACGAAAACGAGCCGAGTCGGTTGCTTGGGACCTGCGAGCAATGTTCGAAGTGGGTTTTCCTGGTGGAGCTCGAGCCCGAGTGGCGGAGGGCCCTGTTGGTGGAGTTGCCCGATAGCGAGGCCATCTACCGCAAGTTGGAACAGCTTGGATCGGAATCCAGGAGCCGTGACCGGGCCTAGGCCCAACGGTCTGGTTCCGGGCCTCGGTTCGCGCGGAATCGATGGTTCATCGCTTTTTTCGGTTCTTCCGGGAAGGCGATTTCGGTCGAGACCGCGCTTCGGGCTTTCCTTTCCTGGTCTCCTTCGCCGGTCGTTTGGGTACGGGACGCGGCCCCGTCGGCGGGTTTTCGGCGTGGGGAGATCGCTGCTCGGGGGAAATCGAGCGCGATCCGGCGGTCCGGGGCGGTCGGGACTCTCGGTCATCCGACGGTCGACGGAGGTGGGTCCGTCCCATCGGCGAATCGGCCAGGACGAGATCGAGAACCCGGCGGTCGACGTCCACGTGCGCGATCCGGACGATCTCCCGGTCGCCGAGTCGATGGCGATGCCCCGAGCGTCGTCCGACCAGGGTATGCGTCCCTTCTTCGCGATAGTAGTAGTCATCTGCGAGCGAGGTGACGTGGACCAGTCCCTCGACCGGGAGTTCCACCAGCCGGCAGAAGAGGCCGAAGTCCTCGACCCGGACGATCACCGCGTGGAATGACTCGCCGATCCGCCCTTCGAGATAGGTTAGCAGCTTGACGCGAATCAGTTCGCGCTCGGCCGACTCGGCCCTCCGCTCGGTCCGGGTGCAGTGTTCGCCCAGGACGACCAGTTCGTCGTGCCGGTTGGACGGCCGTCGGCCGTCGAGCCAGGTGATGAGTTGCCGGTGAACCTGGAGGTCGGGGTATCGGCGGATTGGTGAGGTGAAGTGGCAGTAATCCTCGCTCGCCAGCGCGTAATGTTCCTCGGGCTCGGGTGTATAGTTGGCCTGCTTGAGGCTCCGGAGCAGGCCGTAATGGACGGCGTATTCTTCCGGCCGTCCGGCCGCCTGCGCGAGCACCTTTTGCAGCTCGAACCGGCTTTGAGCCTGCTCGATCGGAAAACCCAGGCTCTCGGCGAACTCGGCGAACTCGTCGAGCTTGAACGGCTCGGGTGCGGAGTGGGCCCGGCGGAGGAACAAGATGTCCTGCGCCGAGAGGGTGCTGGCGACCGCCTCGTTCGCCGCCAGCATGAACTCCTCGATCACCTGGTGGCTTTCGTCGTGGAGGGCCAGATGGGCCCCCACAACGGCGCCCTCAGGGTCCAGTTCGATCTCGATCTCGGGAAGATTGAGCTCGAGCGCCCCTCGGGTGAAACGCCGGCGCCGAAGAATCATCGCGAGCTCGAGCATCTGCCCGAGCATCGTCGCGACCTTCGGCGCCAGGTCGGGGTGTTCGGCGCTGGGTGCCTTCATCACGACCATCGCTTCCTCGTAGGTAAAGCGATGGTCGACCCGAATCGCCGATCGGGCGAACCGCTTGGCGGTCAGGATCCCCTCGGCGTTGAATTCCAGCAGGGCACTGACAGTGAACCGAGTCCGGTGGGCCTGAAGGCTGGCGAGGCTGTTGGAGAGAATCTCCGGGAGCATCGGGATCACGCGATCGGGCAGGTAGACGCTCGTCCCTCGGTTCCTGGCGGACTTGTCCAGCGCCGAGCCGGCCTGGACGAAATGCGAGACGTCCGCGATGTGGACGCCCAGGCTCCAGAATCCCTTCTCGTCCCGGGAGAGCGAGATGGCGTCGTCGAAGTCGCGGGCTGTCGCCGGGTCGATCGTCACGGTCAGAACGTCGCGGAGATCCTCGCGATCGCCGATCTGATTTTCGTCGAAAGCTCGGGCCTGCTCGCGCGCTTCCTCGAGGACGATCTCATCAAAGATTTCGGGGATATTGAACGCCCGGATGATGGTGAGGGTATCGACGCCGGGCTCACCGCGTTGACCGAGGATTTCGGTGATAACCCCCTCGCCCGCGAGGTAAGGCGTGGGGTATCGGACCATCTCGAGGGCGACCTTGTCGCCGGGCCTCGCACCCTTCGCGCCGGGATCGCCGACATAAATGGGTTCGTGGAAGTTTGTGCCGTCGATTCGGACGAGACCGGCGCTCCCTTCCTCGAAATAGGTTCCGACGAAGAGGCCGGCGGCCCTGGCGATGATCTGAACGATCCGCCCCTCGAAGTTCATCCCTGGGCGTCGCGAGCGTTTGGTGACCTTGACGGCGACCTCGTCGCCGGTGGAGGCGTCGCTCGCGGCGTCGGGTGCGATGTAAATCTGGTCGAGGCGTGGCCCGGCCGAAGGCCCGTGGGGGCGGACGAATCCGAAGCCCTTCGAAGACCGCCGGAAGACCCCGACGATCAGCCCCGTCCGGTCCGGCTGGCGGAGGGTCTTGTCCCGGGCGACCTCGAGTTTCCCCTCCTTGGCCAGCCGTTTGACCGTCCCTCGGAATTCGGCGTACTGGTCCGGCCCGACCTCCAGCCGCCTGGACATCGCCTTGAGCGTGACCGGGCGGTAGTCGGGCTCGGAGACAAACTTCAAGATGCGGGCGGCGAAGTCGGGCATCGGCGGCAAACTCCGGTCGGATCGCGGGTTGGCGTCGATCCATCCTAGGCAACCGCCGCGCCGAAACCTACCCCTCGCTCGGGGCGATCACTCCTCGAGATCCTCGGCGAGGGTCGAGGCCCCCTTGTAGAGCCGGCGGCCGAGGCTCTGCTGGAACGGGGTCCAGCTCGATTCACGGCTCGGGTCGTCACGGATCTCGCGAGTATAGGCGTGAATCTTGGCGTCGAGGTTATCGATCAGGTGAAGCGCTATTGCCTCGAGAGTCATCGGAAGCTTGGGGCTCCCGTATTCGTAGGCTCCGTGGTGGCTGACGATCATGTGCTTGAGCCGGATGTGCAGCTCGTGGGGGAAGGGCTCGCCCATCAGCTCGTCGCACTGCCGGACCTTCTCCGCGAGCATCTCCACGCCCATCACGAGATGTCCGACGAGCTGCCCCTCGTCGGTATACGAGAAGGAGCGATCGTAAGAGAGCTCGCTCACCTTGCCGATATCGTGGAGAAAGATTCCGGTAAGCAGAAGGTCGCGGTCGACTTCAGGGTAGAACGGAGCGATCCGGTCGGCGATGTTGAGCAGGGTGGTCACGTGCTCAACCAGTCCGCCCTGGTAGGCGTGGTGGTTCTTGATCCCGGCAGGGGCGAGAGTGAACTTTCGGACGAATTCCTCATCGATGAGGAAGCACTCGACCAGGGCGCGAAGGTGGGGAGTGCGCATCGCCAGGAGGAGTTCGCGGAGCCGGGACATCAGCTTGCCGACGTTCTGGGTGCTCTGGGGCAGAAAGTCTTCGGGCTGAATTCGGCCGGCGTCGATGCCGTCAAGGTGCGTCAGGATAATTTGAAGCGAGCCCTGGAAGACCTGGGTCTTGCCCCGGATCTTGAGGTAGTCGCCGGGTTCAAACGACCGGGAGAGTTCCTCGGTGGCGTTCCAGAGGCGGGCGCCGATGCTCCCGGTCTTGTCCCGCAGTTCGAGTTGCAGGTAAAGATTTCCCTGGCGATTCGCCCGGAGTTGCTTGTCGGTGACCAGGAAGACCTCGTCGATCGATTCCCCGTGCGTCAACTGGTTGACGTAGATTCGGCTCATGCGTTCCGCTGTTTCATTCCCGAGGCGAGGGAGGAGATCCCGGCGGGCGCCGGGAGGGAGAAGACGA
>DAIDKV010000264.1 GCA_027449865.1 Planctomycetales bacterium | reverse complement strand
GAAATCGAGTGCCGTTCCGGGGACAGACTGTGAACTCATGGGAGACCTCGGCGCGAACGTGTAAGTTCTCATGGCACAAGAGCTTAGACGCCGAACGAGGTCTACTTATTCGATCCGGGCTGAATAATCCGGGCTAGATCGATCGTAGGAACGCGCCCTGGTCAACGATCGGGATGACTCTGAACGGCGTTCCTCAGTTCAACGCCATCTCAGGTGTCCGACGATTCCCGGCGAAGGACCTCCCACTCGGCAACGACCTCGGCCGCCGCCTCTCGCAACTCGGGCGTCGATGCGGTCGCGGCGAGGGAGCGGAGCCGATCGGCCTGGTCCGGGGAGGCCGAGTGAGCCAGCGCGAAACCGACCGAATCCCGCACGTCCCGGTCGCCCAGATACCCGAGCATGGCGTCGAATGCCGACGGGTCGGCAAGCTCCGTGAGCCCCTCGATCGCCACCTCTCGGCGATCCGGCCGTGTGAGCAACTCCAAAAGGCGGCCGGTGATCCGAGGATCGTGCAAACGCCGCCCGGCCCGTCCGACGTGATAGGCCGCGCGGTCAACCAGTCCGGCGATCCATCGCTCTCGAGAAGGCTCCCAGCCCGGCGGCCGCGTCGGTCGCTCGATCCAGTTGAGCAGAGTGAGGCAGTCGTCGGCCGACAGCGAATCCTCCCACTCCCGCTCAGCGCGCTGGCGCTCCTCCAACTCGCCGAGAGGGCCGAGCGGGAGGTCGTGCTCCCAGACCGCATCCAGCAACCGGCACAATGGCTGATCCATCCGACGCCCTTTATTCGCTGATCGTATCGTTAGCCCACGCTTCTCATCGACCAGACGAGGCCGACAATCGCCCCGACCCATCCGCCGCCAGCGGCAGACACCCCGATGAACCTCGCCAGATTGTCGAGCGAGAAGTGATCGGGGCATGTTGCTGTGCCGATCGCTGCACCCGAGAGCATACCCCAGACCGCGAACCTCAGGAGGTCGGGACGTCTGGATCGATCGGGCGGTGGTTTCGTGGGGTCGAGATCACGCATCGGAGTGTCCCATAGGCCTCACAAAGCGAGATTCGCTGGGAAGAGAGGTTAAGCAGTCCCCGCCGGAGGCTGCAACTCGTATTGCCAGGGGGACTGGCTGGCTTCCTTGAGGGCGTAACCGGCCCTGGCCAGTTCCATCGCCTGTGGTAGTACGGGACGACCAGGGACCTTGCCGACGGCCAGCCGCTTGCGAATATGGTACTGAATGCGGTTCGAGATCGTCTTGAGCGACTCCCAGTTGACTCCGTCGCCGCGCCCCCACTTCTCCGCCCCCACCTTGCTCCAGTGGCCGAAATGCGATTTGGTCACGACGCGGCCGCAGACACCGCCCAGATAGAGTTGCATCAGCCCGCCACCGTCGATGCGATGGCGGAAGGTATGGCCGCCGCAAGCGTCTGGATTCAGGGCGAACCTCTCGATGGATACCTCGCGCATCACCGACGGTGACCATAGCTGAAGGAGCACAGCCGTACCGTGGCCGTGCGGGTCCAGACCGATCGGGAACACGGAGGCCAGATCGTCGGTCGAGCGATACTCGCGGAGGTCCGCGTCAAATTCTGAGTACGAATCGAAGACGCGAACATCGGTAGACGCGAAGAGGAAGCCGAGCAGCGCTCGCTGGTCTGCCTCGGCGGCGAAGAAGTCGAGGTTCACCGATGCCGCCATCCGCGGGTCCTCCGCCACAGGACAAAAACTCAGGGGGTCCGGCCGTCCCCTGTGCGATGTACCGGAGAGTCGCCCTCGCGATGGCCGTGGCCCACCGCAGCGAACCATGATCGTCAGATCGGGCCGTCTCCCGGATCTCCATGAACGCCCCCCTGACGGCGATCCCCACGGATCAACCTGCGAAGGCTTTCCCTGATCCGCGACGGGAGCTCGTCCTGCACCTCGGACCAGTGGAAAGACTCTCCCAGGGACTCGCCACCGCGAACGAAATCGAGCAGTGCGGCCATGACCTCCGAGCTCTTGAACTCCCCGGTTGCCTTGAGGTGGGTGCCGGTCGGCTTCGCGGGGAATCGCTCGATGGTGTACGGGCCGAAGCCCTCTCCAACGGCCGAAAACCAGGCCCCGTCATCGCGGATGAGGACGAACTGGCGGTATCCGTGGTCCCGATGCGCCTCGAACTCGGCGATGAGTTCCTGCTCGGTGAAGACCTCCTTGCGATCGGGAGTAAGGACGATCATGATAGCCTCCGATTTGGTCGTCGGCCGGCCGCGATCACCGGCCCTCCGACGGGCGAGCCCCTCGGAGGGCATCGTTAGCCGCCATTGTCCAGCCGGACGATCTCAGCGTCGAGCGGGTAGTCCTCGCCACAACCCAGCAGAATACCCAGGATCGCGTCGACGAAACGAGCGACCTCTCGGCTCGGGGGCCGATCGGGGAAGGAAACGGTTGCGTACAGGCCCGGTTGCCACGTCAGTAGCGAGACGCCGGGAAGGACTGCGATGTGCAGGCGCCGGAGCCTCTCAATGGGATCGTCGGCGAAGGGATACGCGAAGTTGACGGCGTCGTGAACGACCTCGGCCCAGGTCGCATCCCGACCCGGCACGTCGAATCGGGCGCAATAGTCGGCACCCGGTCGCTCGGCGTGTCCGTCCTCGACCTCGGCGACAAGGGGACGTATGACCGCGACCTGGTCTGCACCCACGGGCACCTCCCTTTGAGAGTTTGGCTCGCTATCCACAGGTCTAAAATTGGTATCAAGTTGTTTTTTTGAAGCCTCCGCCGGAAAATGAAAAATACCGATTCTCGACACGGCGAAGAAGTTCGAATGTTGGTGTCGGTTCTTTTTGGGGATCTCCCCCGGAAAATGAACCGACACCAATTGTCCCCAATTCGGAAAATGAACCGACACCAATTGTCCCCAATTTTCCTGCGCGGAGCGGTCGATCGACGGCGTTGGTGACGAACATCGACTTCGAGTCGTGGGGCGAATACCTGGGCGATCCGCCGCTGGCGATAGCGTTCCTGGACCGGGTGGTGGACGGAGCGATCATCCTGAAGACCAAAGGGCGGTCGTACCGAGCCCACCGGGCGGAGCGAGCCACGGCCTGCGCGATGTCGAAGAAGTGAAGTCCGCCCGGAGCCGGAGTCGGGCGATGAAGGCCGACTCCGGCACGATCCGCGCTCCCCCGCGAAGCCGATCCCTCCCTCGAAACCTCTCCCACTTGCTCCATCCGGCAACGACGCCGGTGGCTCAATCCTGGCCGCGAAAGTGGCTCACTTCCTGGCCGCGGTCAACACTCAGGATGAGGTAGCTCCAGCCAAGGACGGCAAAGCCGGTGGCGGAGCCACGCTCCTCGACCGGCCTGAGCCTGAGCCCCAGGCAAGGCCCGAGCCATTGAAGGACGTATCCCAAATAGAAAATTTTGTCTATACGACAACTGCGAACGAATTCGAGTATGCTATAGGGATAAGGAAATCCATTGAAGAGGATTCGGTTAGGGTGCCTGGCAGACTCTTGAACGGATCGGCTGAGTGTGTTCAATTGATTTACTGGTTCATGCAGAGTCAGCCGGGACTGGCTGATTTTCGACACAGGGCAATCACCCGTTATGTGAGAGGCCATGCGTCCAAGCTTCGCAACTGCGCTCTCGGGTCTGACCATCAGGCACGTCGCATTGATCCTGTTCGGAGTCGCTGGCGGCGTGCTTCCGTTGGGCCTGGCATCGGCCCGGCTAGCGCGTGCCGCACAAGCGGCGCAAGCGGCATCGAACCCGCCCTACGTGTACCAATCCGGCGCGCAGGGCACCGGCTACTACGTGAGCACCCCATCCCGGCCGGGTCCCGCGCCACTGGCCCCCGCCCGGCGGGCTCCTGCCGCCGGAAATCGGCCTCGCACGGTCGGGCCAGGCGCCCGGAACTGGGCGACGGGTAGCCGCGTGCCGCTGTCCAGGCCGTGGTTGCACGCGATCGACTAGGCTCCGTCTGGCATGAGTCTGATGTCCCGCTGTCCAGGTACATGAGACCTTCGAAATCCCGGGATTTCCCGAATTCGCCGGTGTTCTGGGGATCACTGAACCCTGTGTACGCACGACGAAAGCCGAAGAGGGCCCAGGTGAGAAGGTCGCTCTGGCGGCATGTCGCAGGGGACTCATCCGGGTGGCGGATTCCGATCTCAATCTGAGAGGCAATGAACATGATGCGGGCAAGTCGGATCTGGATCGCCGCCGTTTTGCTCGGGGCCGCGGGGACTACCCTTTCCTTCTCGCAGGAGAAGAAGGATTGGAAGTCCGAGCATGACGCCGGCTGGCGAGCCTATCAGGAAGGGCGTCTGGACGAGGCGGAGGACGAGCTGCGTGCGGCCGAGAAGGACGCGAAAACCTTCGGTCCGCAGGACCCTCGGCTCGCGATGACCCTCGACCACCTGGCCTGGGTGCTCTCCGCCGAGGGCAAGGCCGACGAGGCCGAGGCCCTCGCCAGGGCGGCCCTGGCGATCCGCGAGAAGGCCCTCGGGGCGAACCACCCCGCCGTGGCCGCGAGCCTCAATACCCTTGCGGTCCTCCACGATATGGCCGGCCGCCCCGCCGAGGCGCGGCCCCTCTATGCACGCTGCCTGGCGATTACCGAGAAGAACGCGGGGCCCGAGGCCCCGGCCGTCGCCGCACTGCTCGACAACCTGGCGACCGTCGACCATCTCATGGGCAAGTTCGCCGAGGCCGAGGCCGAGTACAGGCGCGCCCTGGCGATCCACGAGAAGGCGGCCGCGGCCCGGCCCGCCGAACTCGCCGCCAGCCTGCACAACCTCGGTGCCCTCTCCATCGATCGGAAGAAGTACGAGCAGGCCGAGGGGTTGCTCAGGCGGGCGCTGGCGATCCGCGAGAAGGCTCTCGGCGTCCAGCACCCCGACGTCGCCAGCACGCTCGAGGCGCTCGGCTGGATGTACGAGATCCAGGGGAAGCCCGCCGAGGCCGAGCCACTGCTCCGGAAGGCGGCGGCGCTCTACGAGCAGGACCTCGGCGCCGAGCATCCACACGTGGCTCGTTGTGTCTCCAAGCTGGGCCGGGTGTGCATGGACAGAGGGAAACTGGCCGAGGCCGAGGGCTCCGGCAAACGGGCCGTCGCCATCCTCGAGCAATTCGGGGCCGATCCCAGCGATCTCGCCGCGGCACTCGACGATTACGCGGCCATCCTTCGCAAGGCGGGTCATACGGCCGACGCCGAGAGGACCGAGGCACGGGCCCGATCGCTCCGCCCTGCCGCTCCGCCCACAGCGTCGCCGAAGCCTTGAAATTCGGGGTGTCATCGCGAGCCGCTCATCGGGCCTGAGCCTCTCCCGCCCTGGGGCCCGATGGTCCAGCGCGCCGCCAGTCGCAGGGAGGTGTGGAGAAGTTCGGCCGTGACGCCCGGCGGATGGCCGTACCATCGCACGCAGCTCTCGCCGGTGTCGAAGTGGAACACCGATCGTCGGAGGTCCTGGCCGGTCTCTGGGAGGCGATCCGGCACGGGCCCGGCCGCGAACAGGCTGGCGGACGCCAGCGTCCCGCCGAGGTGTACCCGGCGACCTCTTCGGCCGACCAGGATTTCGAAATTGGTGCCGGTTCAATTTCCGCCCTCACCCGGAAAATGAACCGAGACCCATTCTCCCCGACACCAATTCTCCCCGCCGACACCCATTCTCCCCGCGATCACCGGCCCGCCAACGGGCGGACCCGCCGGGTCGCCAGGTTCGCCGTTCCTGGCCGGATGATTTCGTCGGCTCCGTCGGGATTCCATCGAGCATCGAGGCAAGGCCTCCGCTCACCCAACGCAACAGTTCGTCGTCCTCGTACGAGTTGCAGCCTGCGCAGAGGATAACCCGGAAAGGAGCGGACTCGGGGAGCAGGCCGAGCTCAAGCAGTTCGTCCTCGCAATCCCAGAGGACAACTTCCGTCCGTTCCACCCGCACGCTGACCGGTCGGCCAAAGACCCAGATGAACCACTCTCGACCCTGGGGCAACCAAACCTGAGGACGCGAAGCGTCGGCGAGGTAGGAGGCGATCCTGTCGAGAAGCCCTTCCGTCAGTTCGCGCCTGGCGTAGACGGAGCAGCAAGGGCCCACGGCATTGGTCTCCGCCGGATAACGATTAGACTCGGAAGTCCATGCAACGGGTCCCGCCGGATCGACGCATTATCGGTATTTAACCATCGGGCGAACCGAGCCGGGTTCGGAGTCGAGCCGACCCGTACTCCCCGCGAGTGCAGTACTTGCAAGTACAGAACGGCGGCTTGCCCTTGGCTCCCGGATGATACCGCCAGCCCACAACCTGCGGCAATGAGCGAACCCGGTGGATCTCCGCGGCCATGATGCGGCGAGGGATGATCACTTCCCAGCCCTCGCGGCTCTCCGCGGCCATGAACTCGGCGACCGCCTCGGCGGCGGTCATCTGCTGATGAGATTGGCCGTAGTGACCGACCCAGACCGGCTCCTCGTCGGCGAGGCGGAAATAGACGCCGGAGATGGCGCCCTGGCCCCGCCGCTTCAATTCCCGGAGCCACTGGTGCGAGATGTAGAAGTTGAGCGTGACGGGCATGGCGAAGATCCCGCCCGGTCGGTCGCCCCAGGCCTTCCGCAAGCGGCCGATCCCGTTACGGCGGATCAGGGCAACCCGCGACGCCGGTGTGAGGTGGACGAATATGGGCATGGCTTCACTTCGCTGGCTAACCACCCACGATGACCGGCCCGCCAACGGGCGGACCCGCCGGGTCGCCAGGTTCGCCGTTCCTGGCCGGTTCATTTCGTCGGCTCCGTCGGGATTCCATCGAGCATCGAGGCGAGGTCTCCACTCAGCCGACGCAATAGCTCGTCGTCCTCGTACGAGTTGCAGCCTGCGCAGAGGATAACCCGGAAAGGAGCGGACTCGGGGAGCAGGCCGAGCTCAAGCAGTTCGTCCTCGCAATCCCAGAGGACATCCTCCGTCCGTTCCACCCACACGCTGACCGGTCGGCCAAAGACCCAGATGGACCACTCTCGACCCTGGGGCAACCGCACCTGAGGACGCGAAGCGTCGGCGAGGTAGGAGGCGATCCTGTCAAGAAGCACTTCCGTCAGTTCGCGCCTGGCGTAGACGGAGCAGCAAGGGCCCACGGCATTTGTCTCCGCCGGATAACGATTAGACTCGGAAGTCCATGCAACGGGTCCCGCCGGATCGACGCATTATCGGTATCCTACACTCGAGCGAGGAGTTGCTGATAGCCCTCGAATTCGTTCTTCCAGTCGCCGTAGACTGCGACCAGACCACAGTTCGGACAGCGGCAGCCCAGGTAGAGCCATCGCACGTCTTCGCTGCCCTCGTACAACGAGACGCCGACGGTGATCTCGAACCGCTCTCCGCCGCACGGGCAGGCGCACTCGTCCAGCTCGGCCTCCGCGAGGAAGTCGCCGCTGTCGCCGATGGGATGCTCGTCGGAGCAGGCCGCGCAGATCCGGACCGCCGCCCCCTCATCCTCGTCGAGGAGCAGGCGAAACGTCCTGCCGCACCGACAGACTGCATCGGCGAAGTGGTGGGCAGGGTACTCATTCGCCTTGCTGTAGCGCGCGATCTCCTCGCGGATGTCAGCCTGACCATCGCCGTAGCGATACTTCCCCCGCTTCTGTAACGCCATCGTTGTGCCCTACCCTCGAACGACCTGGTTTCGCGGGTTCTCTGAATCGCCTGGTGAGGCGTCGTCCTCCGGCAGAGGAAGGATCCAGACGGGCAGAGCCCGATCGGAATCCTTCTCGCGCTCCGGACCCACCGATTCGGAGATTCCGTCATGTTACGGCGAGTTGAGGAAGGATGCGACCACGGATTCCAGTTTGCCGGCCGGATCGATCGAGCAACCGAAGGGCAGGTATCCATGCTCAGCGGAGACGAGGCTGAAGCGTAGCTGCGCGGCTTGCTCATCATGCCAGCAGTAGAAGAGCATGGCCGTTGCACCATGCGCCAGGAGATACCGACTCCGTGTCTCCGCGACGGCCAGGACGAAGGAGGTGACGTGCGAGGGATGGAGCGCGGCGGCCTGGGTCGATGTGATCGAGAACGACCAGAGGTTTCCACGGGCCTCGGCGACGATACTGGACGGCTCGATGATGATCTCATCGGCGGCCACCTCGGGAAGCCACTCGAGGAATGGGCTTGCCGTCATCGCCCTCTCCGCGGCTCAGGACCAGGCTCATCGACCTCCCTTGGTCGGGTCTGCGGCCTCGCCCTGCGGGGTTTCTAAATTAGTGTCGGTTCCTCTGAAAGAACCGAAAATTGAACCGACACCCATTTTCTCCTCTGCTCCCGCAGCGGCGCAGGGATGTCGCTCATGACCTCGCGCGCTCGGCCCGCAGCCGCAGGAGGGTCAGGAGGTCGGCCAGGTCGGCGAGTCCCTCGGCCTCCGCCCGCTCCTCGGCCGAGAGGGGATGGCCGGCATCCTGTCGGTCCAGAAGGCCCTGGAGGCGGCAGGCCACAGCCGTCGGGAGTCGGAACCGGGCCAGGTCCGCCGGGAGATCGACGTCTATGGTCAGGGTCATGCGGGACCTCCGTTCGAGAACCGATGTCCCCCAGCTTACATGATCCGCCCTGCGCCTGCAGCGCCGGTCGAGCCGTACCGAGTCGGGTTGGGACCGCTTCCGCGATCCGTTGGTCGGCGGTCGCCTGTGTGAACTCGCGCTGAATCCTAACTTTGAAAGCGGCCAGGGGCTGAATTTGGGCCAGGTCGCCCCGACCGGGCGGCCCGGCGGCGGGACGGGCGGGCTTCCTGAACCGGGGAGGGAAACTCGTGCTCTTGCCGACTTCCATCCAAAATCTTTAGGTTCACCTACTTGAATCCTTTTGCTGACTTCATGTTGACGAAATCCTGATTGGGTAGCAGCCAGGTAACCTGCCACTTCCCGCCTTTCGCCTGGATTTTGGCCACTCCATGTCGCATGCCCAGATAGGCGGTGCCATCTGCCGCGATGACGAGCGAGTTCGGATAGAGCCCGCCCCAGAAGACGTCGTTGCACAGGACCTCGACCTTTTTCGCGGAGGGCACCACCTTGAGGAGGCGATCGGTTGTCGCGACGATCAAGGAGCCATCGGCTCGCTTCGCAGCGGCTTCCGGCGCGTGCCCGAGGTCTACGAAATCCGCCGATTGCCATCGGCCTTCACGATCGCGGCTCAGCCGGATGATTCGTCCTCTGGATTGGCCCAGATGGGCGAGCCCCTCCAGGGCCAGCAGCCCGACTTCTGTCTCCAGGAAACCGCTGACCCACGACTCCGAGATCTTGTATCGCTTCTTCCCGTCGGGCGAGAACCACCAGAGGCCCGCCCCGAATTCTCCGGCATTGAACGCCACGATCCAGCCGTCTGCCACCTTCACGGCAAGCCGCCTCCCGGCGAGCCCGTCACGCGCAGAACTTCGCTCAATCTCGAAGGGGAGCGAGGTGTCCCGGTCCACCGCGTGGTTGCGCAGCTGGGCATGAGCGTGCCGATCGCGGAGGCTCACGACCCACTCGTGCCCGACGTCGGCATTCGCCGCGAACCAGCCCTCGGACCCCTTCTCCGGTGGATCGACGGCGATCCATCCTTCCAGGTCGTCAGGTAAGTCGCCGAGAATGCCCCCAGCGACCGTCGGTATGAGCATCACGGCACAGAGGATGGCGAGAACACGCAGCATTCGCACCTCGTTTTCGCCGGCCAACGGAGAAGATCAGCCGGCCGCGTAGCGGGTCCGCTGGATCTCAAAAATAGGCTCGCAATCGCTGACGAAGGTTCTCCACGGCCGCGCGCCATTCCTCTCCACCGGCGCCTTCATCCCAAAGCTCACGCAGCTCCGAGTCCTCACCGAGAAGCCGATCGATTGCCGCTGACGCGAGAGACAGGAGCTCTTCCGATGGAAGGACTCGATCCTTGTGTGACTCGACCCATCGATCGACCTTCTCCGTGTACGAGTTTGTGTAGCCCGTCTGCCCTCGAAGACGGGCAAGGACCTCGCAAGCCGCCAGCGCATCGCATGCGAGGTCTAAATCGAGGTAGTCCTCTCCGGCCTCCAAGACCTTACCGAGGGCGGATTTGACGAGCGCCAGGTCATCGACGTCCTCGAGGTCATACGCCCAGTCGTTGGCGGTGTCGTTGTCGAAGGCCAGAACGCCCCAAGTACCCATCAGCTCTCACGTTTTGCTTGATTTTGGCCTGCGATTGTGGCAGCGACTTCTATAAATGGTCCAGAAGGAGCGTATCGCCGCCCTGTAATGATGTCAATGGATCGGGGCTTGGAGCCTCGGCCTGCTCGCGACGGCGATCCCGCGATCGGGTCTTACGCAGCCCTTCCTCGTCATCCGTCCTGGTGGAAGGGTCGCGACCATCGCCGAGATCCCCGGCATCCACCACATGGAGGTTCTCGGAGATGCCCAAAAATCCGGCATGGCGGTTGCATTTTCAATGGTCCCGATCGCGCGATCGCATGCGAGGGCGGTCCGGGTCGCGCCCCACGGAAGAGATACACCCATGTCTGAGCTTCGATTCCGAGGCAACCGACGGCCGACGCTTGGCGTCGAGATCGAGTTGCAGATCGTTGATGCCCGCACGATGGAGCTGAAAAGTGGCATCGGCGCCATCCTGGCCGACCTCCCGATGTCGCTCTGCGAGTCCGTCAAGCCCGAGTTCTTGCAGTGTTACGTCGAGATCAACTCGGGCGTCTGCCGGACGGTGGACGACGTCGAGGCCGACCTGGCGCCGAAGGTTCGCGCGGTCGAGCGGATCGCCGATCAACACGGTCTCCGACTCGCCTGGGCCGCCACGCACCCGTTTTCCGGCTGGCGCGAACAGGAGATCACGCCCGACGACCGCTATTACAAGCTCGCCGAACTGCTCCGAGAGACGGTCGTCCGGCCGGTCACGTTCGGCCTGCACGTGCACGTCGGGGTCGAGTCGGGTGACCGGGCGATCCAGATCGGCCACAGACTCCAGCGCGAACTACCGATTCTGCTGGCCATCTCGGCGAATAGCCCGTTCTGGCATGGGCGCGACACCGGCCATCAGTCGCATCGGATCGAGGTGCTGGAAGGCTTTCCGACCGGCGGCCTGATGCCCCCCCTGCATTCCTGGAGCGAGTACGTCGACCTGCTCGGTCGGATGCGCTCCGCAGGCTTCGTCGAGTCGCACCGCGAGTTCTGGTGGGACGTCCGCCCGAGCGCCGAGAACGGGACGCTCGAGGTTCGGATCTGCGACATGCCGGCCGACCTGCCCGACGTGCTCGGCCTGACCGCGATGATCCAGTGCCTCGTGCAATGGCATTCCGACCGGCTCGACCGCGACGACGACCAGGCCGACGACCCCCATCCGATGATGCTCCGCTCGAACCGATGGCGAGCCGCCCGGTTTGGGCTGGAGGCCCGGCTGGTTGACCTCGACACCATGGAACCAACCCCCGCCCGGCACGCCGCCGAGGCGATGATCCGTCGGCTGGAGCCGGTCGCCGATCGGCTCGGATGCAGCCGGTCGATGGCCCACGCCCTTCAGATGACCGTCCGGCCGACCGGAGCCGACAGACAGTTGGAGCTTTACCGCGAAACCGCCGACCTCGTCGAGGTGGTCCGCCGGATAAGCGGCCGGAGCCGGCTCTCGGCCGAGGCGATGGTCCGAGGCGTCGGTTTCGCAGGGAGTGGTCCGTATTCCGTGGTCAGTAGTCCGTCCCTACGGTGACGGTGCATCGAGAAGTCAGAAATCCCGGAGTTTCACGCAGAGGCCCGTAGAGACTCAGAGAAGACAGAATTCCCGGAGTTTCACGCAGAGACGCAGAGGTCCGCAGAGACGCAGAGAAGACAGAATTCCCAGAGTTTCACGCAGAGACGCAGAGGTCCGCAGAGACGCAGAGAAGACAGAATTCCCAGAGTTTCACGCAGAGACGCAGAGGTCCGCAGAGACGCAGAGAGCTCGACCCTC
>DAIDKV010000263.1 GCA_027449865.1 Planctomycetales bacterium | reverse complement strand
CCGGATTCCTGGACCGACCCCCCAAATGTGGGCGTCCCTGGCCCTCTTCTCAAATCTGATTTTCGTGTTTTTCCGTGTTATTTCGTGGTTGCTCCCGGGTTTTCCCGCGTAGAGTGGTCAGCCGATGTAGCCGAGGCCGCTGAGGCGGTCGCGGATGACGGTTTCCTCATCCGGGGCGTAGCCGCCGTCGCTGGCCGAGGCGCCGGCGACCAGGGATCGGCCCTGCATCGCTTCGGGGATCTCGTAGCCGCCCAGCTCCATCAACGTCGGCGCGATGTCGAGCAGTCGGGCGCCCTCGATCTCGCCTCGCAGCGGGTTATTCGACGACGCCAGTACGAACGCCCCGAATTGCGCGTGGTTGCAATCGTCCGGGCCGGTATCGTTCTCCAGGACGTGGATGGTCGGGTAGCCGACACCGCCGATCGACCGCCAGTACAGCGCGCCGAAGTGGACGATCATATCGGGCGCGACGTTCTTCACTTTCTTGTAGATCTGTTCCGGCCGGAAGACCAGTGTTCCCAGGGGTTTGCCGTCTCGGTCGACGGTCGCCTCGAACTTCTGCCGCATGGTCTCGAAGAACGAATCGTACTCGGAGGGTTCGATCGTGCCGTTCGGCTCGCGGCCCTTGACGTTGAAGAAGACCCGGGCGTAGTAGCCGCCCTCGCTCCAGACCCGGGTTTTCTCCCAGTCGACATCCAGTTTCGCGAAGGGGGTGACTTCCTTCGGGTACGACTTCAGGACGAGAAGTCCCTCGCGGACGAGCCACTCATTCACGCAGAAGCCGCCGTCGAGCCGTTGGGCTCCGTGGTCGGAGACGAGCAGGACGACGGTGTCATCGGTGAGTCGCTCCAGGACCTTGCCGATCTCCTCGTCGAGGTGTCGGTAATAGTCGTGGACGGTGGACTTGTAGGGAGAATCCGGCTCGTGCAGGACGTGTTGTGGGTCGTGGTACTTCCAGAATCCGTGATGGATTCGGTCGAGGCCGATATCGACGAAGTGAAAGTAGTCCCACTCCTTGGTCTCGATCAGGTGGCGAACGACCTGGAACTGGGTCCGGCTCATGGCGAAGATGGCGTCGCGGAGCCAGGCCTTGTCCTCGGTCCGGAAGCCGGCCGCGTCGACCGGATAGTGGCCGACGAGCTGGCGGATCTCGTCGGAGATCTCGGGCGGGTGAGTGAAGACATTTTTGTCGGTATCGGGCGTGAGGAAGCAGCTCACGGCGATCCCGTTGAGCTTCCGGGGCGGGTAGCCGGGCGGGACACCGACGATGATCGATTTTTTTCCCTCGCGGGCGAGGTAGTCCCAGATGGCCGGCTCGGTGATCGACCGCGACGAGGCGATCCCCAGGCCCGAGTACGTGTGGTCGGTTCGATTACGGAACCCGTAGACGCCGAGCGAGCCGGGGTCCTGGCTGGTCGACAGGCACATCCAGGCCGGGACCGTGATCGGCGGGATCACGCTCTCCAGCCGGCCGTAACAGCCCATTTCCATCAGGCGCCGGATGTTCGGAAGGTCCTCGTAGCCGAGGAGCAATTCCGGGGCGGCGCAGTCGAGACCGAGAACGAGGATCTTCATCGGAGGATCGAGTCTCCCTCCATGGCCGGCCCCTTCGGGACGCCGAGCGCCTCGAGGATCGAGGGTGCCAGGTCGAGCAGTCGGGCGCCCTCGCCCCGGTACGGGCGATTGACGAACAATACGCCCGGAACCCGGTCGGGGTCGATGATATGATCGCCGCTCCACTTCTTGACGTTGTCCTCGAAGGGTTCCGCGGCGACACCCCCCATCGACGACGACCACGAGACGCGATAGCCCTCGGCGAAGTCGACCATCAGGTCGGGCGACGCCTCGGCGAACGGTCCTCGGTACGCCTCGGACCGCGGAACCACCCGCCGAATCGCCAGTGTGCCCGGATGCGCCGGGTCGGTCAATCCCGAGAGATGCCCGGCCAGCTCGGCCGAGAGCGCCTCGGCGTCCTCAGGCGCGACGATCCCCTCGCCCTCGCGTCCCCGGATGTTCAGGTAAATCCCGCTCAGCCCGACGGAATAGGCCCGCGTCCGCGACCAGTCGACCTGTCGGAGCAAATCGCCGGCACCCTCGCCCGGCTCGACACCCGGCTTCAGCGCCAGGTATCCGCGATCGAGCAGGCATTTGTTCAGATCCACGCCCCGGCGGAAGCTGTTGAAGCCGTGATCCGAGAGCGCAAGAAGCAATGTTTTATCGTCGGCGTACTGGAGCGCCTCGCCGACGAGGGCATCGCAGCGGCGGTAGGCGTCGTCGATCACGCTGGCGAACGCGGGGTCGGGCGTGTTCCCTCGATTGGCGGGGTGGTCGGGCTCGTTGTACCGCCAGAAGAGGTGCTGGATGCGGTCGGGCGTGTCGTAGAGGACGTAAAAAAGTCCGTCGTCGAACCGCTGAAGCTCGCGGTGCATCATCTCCCTGCGCTCGTCCCAGACGATCGCGCATTGATCCAGAAACGCGGACTCAGAGATCCTTTCATTATTTAATCCGGCATGATCTTCGACCATTCCGGTCGTGGAAAACAGGCCGATCTCGCGGGCGAGGTCGCTCGCATAGTCGGCCGGCTCGCTGATCGGGAAGAACGGACCATCCGGGTCGAAGTTGATTGGCAAGGCGTAGAGGGCGGGCTCGGGGCCGTCGTCGAGCAGGTAGAACCGGGCCATCCCCCGGATCGACTGCAACATCCCCATCTTGAACTTCACGCGGAGCCAGTCGCTCCAGGCGCCCTGTCGGATTTCCAGCTCCCTGGGGCTGCCGTCGGATCTGAGGATCGCCCGGCGGTTGGCGCGATCGATCCGAATCGAGAACTCGACGCGCAGATCGCCGCCCCTGGGGTTGCGCGGCCCGACCAGATGCGCGGTATAGATTCCCTCGCCGTCGCCGGAGACGAGCCGGACGACGTTCTCACTCTCGCGAGGTCTGGCGTTCGGGTCGGTAGTGAAAAAGGTCGAGGTGCCGAGTCCGCCGCGAAGGTCGGGAACGCCCATCCCCGAGAGCATCCGGCCGCGGACGGGATCAGGCGGATAGGTACATGGACATCGAAGAATCGTCGCGTTCCGGCCGGCGGATTTCAGGAGTTCCCAGACGGGAACGCCGCCGCGAAGGTTGACCGCTTTCGGCGGCAGGAAGGCGTTTTTCTGCTCGTACCGGTTGAGCGAGAGGTCGGGCAGGTAGTTCCTGGGGTTCCGGCGGAGGAAGTCAAAAATGCCGTGTCCGCCGGGATTGACGCCGGTGGCGAAGGTGGACCAGGCCACCGGCGTCTGAGCCGGCCGGGTGGTGGCGACCCGGGAATAGCCGCCGAGGTCGCGGAGCCGGGCCAGGTTCGGAAGCTGGCCGGCATCGAGCAGGCGGTCGACGATCGTCGGGCTCAGGCCATCCAGCCCAATGACGATGACCTTCTTGATGGCTCCGTCCACGGGGCGGATTCCTCCTGACGAGCTCCGACAAATCGGGGACTGGCTCCGAGTCTTCGAGGTGCCTGTCCCCCTTTTGTCGGAGCCGTTACGAGACGGCGGGAAGCGAGCGATCAGGATGCCTCGGTGCCTTCGGGCGTCGGCGCCGCGGGCTTCTCGATCGGCGGCGGCGGGACGTATGTCGGGCCGGGCGCGACCCGTCGGACGAGGTTGCGGCCGAATCCGACGACCGACCGGCCGAACATCATGAAGACGCCCGCGACCGCCGCGATGACCGACGCCACCGGCATCATGGTCTCGGGGCCGATGTAGGAAAAGAGCATTTCCAGGGACCTCGGGATTTCGGTGGGATCTTTGGGGATCGTCCAGGGGATGGAAGATCAGGCGAGTCCAACCCTATTCTGACAGAGAGCGGCCTCCGCGCACAGTTCGTCCCGAGGCAAGCGATCCGCCCATGAAATTCCTGCGTATCCGGATCACGACCCGTCGGATGATGGTTCTCATTGGGCTGCTGGCGATCTGTTCGGCGCTCCTGCGGATTCATCCTTCCTTGGCGTCACTCGCGGCGGGCGTGCTGGGGCTGGCGTTTTTGCGGACCTGCGAGAAAATCGACCAGGCCCTCTCCGTGGTGTCGCCCGTCCTGCATCCGCCTCCAAAACGTGAGTGCCCTTCGGATGGCGAAGGCGGCAATGTCGACGCGATACCCGCATGGCCATGGTCGTGCCAGGAAGGGGACCGAAATGCTCGCGAACAACCGTCATGCCCCAACCTCGGCCCTTGTCGCAAGAAGCGAGTCAATGGTGTCTTTGAGAGCCGAAGCCTGCTTACCCGCTCCGAGAAGTGAGGCTGCTTCAGAGTCAATCTTCGCGACGATATCGCGTGCCTTGATACCCGGGCGGACTTCCTGGAGAACATCCGTCATCGCGGCTTTCGGTGCAAGAAGGCCCTCCTTCATCCTTTCGGGCGAGATCCGAATTCCCAGCAGCCTCTCCAGAAACTGCGGCGCCTCGAAGAAAACAACCTCGATTTCAGGGACGAAAGCGAAAACTCGGATCGGCAAGGATCCCAACTGGGCAACCTCCGGCGAACCTGGATGGATGGCCCCCCTCAGCGCAAACTCCACAGTCGCTTTCTGCTCAGCAACGCGCCGCGAGTCCGTCGTATCGGAGTCCATCACCAGCAGGATCGGGCTACCCTCGTGGAAAAGGAGATTCCTCGCAAGTGTCGCCAGCGAAGCCTTGCCCTGTCCGGCATAGAATCTGAACCCTCCCTGGAATACGGGGCCGTAAATCGCGCGGATGAGGTCCGCATCGATCTGGCTTTCAACGATGATGTTGAGCCTCGGCTGATCCATCATACTTCCAGTTCTTTGTAGTTGGGTGAATGGTCGGTCAGGCCGTACTTGCACAGGTGGCGATACTTGTCGAGGAGCATCGCCGCGAAGTCGTTTTTCCTCAGGCAGTCCTCGATGTCGAACCCTGACCAGAGAAGAATCCGATGGGGGACGGAGAAGTCGACCAGTACCAGCGCCTGGGCGGTGAACCTGTCCGCCGCGAAGACACAGCCGAAGGTGGTGTCCGGCCGTCGGAGTAATTGATTCCTGAGCTTCGCGATGGCTTCGATGTCGACGGTATACTTATCCTTGCATTCCAGCAGAAACGTAGAGCACTGGAAGTACACAAGACCATCGATCTGCTCGAGCGGTATCCCACCCGGCGGGACATGGTACGGATATTCGGCCTCGAGATTGCTCAGGATGAAGCCGCGGACGATCAGATGCTCGAGTGCTTTACCAGCGTCCCATCCGGGCGTGTCCCCAGCCTTGATCTGTTCCCAGAGAGCTTCCAGCTCAGTCCACCCCATCGCGTTGGCGGTCTTGATGTTGCGCTCGTCGCTCGCGCTCGGTCTTGCCACGGCGTGCCTTTCTGCATCACGACCTCACACCGGGTGACCACCTCCGGCGACTGAGTCGATGACATCGTCCCGCGCCGAGGCCGGCACTTCAAGTGCGGCCTCGGCATCCTCCGCCCAGTTGCCCAAACAACATCCTATTATGATAAATTGTCCAATATCGAACACTCTCGTCCGCGAGGCCAGCTTAGAGCGCGGCACCGTTGGATGCCCGATGTCTCCTACCAACCCGACGCGCCAGCGAGGGTCTTTCTCATACCGACGCGCCAGCGAGGGTCTTTCTCATACCGACGCGCCAGCGAGGGTCTTTCTCATACCGACGCGCCAGCGAGGGTCTTCGTGTCGGAACCCTCGCTGGCGCGTCGGGTTGGTAGGAGGAGTCCGCTCCCACCGACATCGTCCATGCAACCGTAAAGCGCTCTAGCCGAAGTGCTTTCGGAGCATCGCCAGGCCCTTCGGAACGCCGGTGCGCGCGTCCTCGTTCCCCTCGAATTCGAGCGAGATCCAGCCCCGGTAATCGTGCTTTCGGAGGATCTCGGCGATTCGGGCGTAGTCGAGGTCGAGCGCGTACCAGCGCCCGCCGCCGTAATATGTCTTCGCCTGCACCAGCGCGATCGGAACCTTGCTCGACGCCATCTGCTCCATCTGCGCGTACGAGTTTTCGAGGAAGTTGCCGGTGTCGAGCGTCATCTGAAGCCAGGGCGATTTGATCGTCTCGACGATCCGCAACACGCCCGCCGCGGTCCGGCCGAGGCCCCAGTGGTTCTCCAGTCCGAGGACCACTCCGCACTCCTCAGCGCGCGGGAGGAGTTTCTCGATCGAGTCGATCGCCCACTTGAAGGCCTCGTCCTCGGTGTGGCCCTCCAGCGGGGGCTCGATCCCCTTGTGCGCCATCAGGTCGTCGAACGACTTCGTCGTCCCCCATCGCCCGGTGTTGATCCGCATCGTCGGGATGCCGAGGCGATAGGCGAGGTCGATCTGGTAGAGCGTCTTCTGAACGTTGTCGTGCCGCTGCTGGCGATCCGGCGAGACGAAGCCCTGGTGCGTCGAAAAGCCCATCAAGGCCAGGCCGAGCGAATGCGCCCGACGTTTGATCTTCTGGAGCGCCGCGTTCGATTCGTCGTTCATCTGGATGTGCAGGACCTCGACGCCGTCAAACCCCATCGCGGCGGCGCGATCGATGCACTCCAGGATATCCAGCCGACGCCCTCGAAACTGCCAGAACGAATAGGTCGACACGCCGATCGGATTGGGACGGCGAGCGGCCGAGGCGCTCGATCCGGCCTCCTGTGCCTGGGCGATCGCCGCCAGGCCGCCTGGCCCGACCGCCGCTCCCACGCACATTCCCAACCCGCCGAGGAACCCACGACGATCCAGTCCCTGACCTCTTCGCTCGCGATGCTCGCGCATTCGAGGAACCTCCCCACTTCCCGCGTGATGATGGGTTCGCGACCCGTACACCCTGGCGTTGCCATCCTATCCCGACGACCCATCCAACGCCATCCGGCGGCCTACCGAGATCGCCGGGCCGGGGAGTCACACGCAGGAAATCGAGAGCTTCCGGCTTATCGCGGGCCACGTCCCTTTCCTCGCAATCTCGATTCGAGATCCGTGGCGGCGGCAAATCCCAGTTTCTTCCCCAGCCGATGCTGCTTGAGAAGCCCGCGCCAGACCAGGTCGAGGATGTCCGTCCTGGCCGTCTGAAGCGACACGCCGTGGGGGGAATCCAACTTCCGTCAAGCATTCCCCTCCGGACGCGGCAAGCCGCCGGCTTTCGCGATGGATCTCTTTGCGTCACCCTGGTGATTCGACTCGACGGAATCGAGACCGTCATGACCGCGATCGTGGGGCCTGGTGGCCGCGGCCCTTCTGTCAAACGATCAAACGTATCCCGATCCAACCCGGTGCCTGTGGGTCCTTGGCCCCGGATGAGTGGTTCTCGGCGGCTCATCGCAGGCGGCGGAGGTCGGGGCGAAGCTCGGGGGACGGCGGCTGTCGCATCTCGGGACGCGTCGCCCGGATCCAGTGATCCGCAAACAGGACGTGCTGGCCGGCATCGAGACGCGGCATGTGGCATTCAACGCAATCGCCAGCGGGCGACTTCGGACAGCCGCCATCGGGCGCGGCGTGGCACGCGATGCAGACGGCCCGGTACTTCGCGTGGTCGGACGAGGCCCGCGCATGCGGGTCGTGGCAGGTCACGCAATCGAGGCTCCCGCCGCTCTCGATCAGGCAACGCGACTGGAGCAGCCCGACCGGCTGAAACCGCGCCAGGTTTGGATTATCCGGGCGGATGCGCGCGGGGTCGATCTTCGAGGGATGCCGGTGGCAGTCTCCGCAGAGGCGGAGCAGGGCGTCGGTCGAGTATCGCCCTGGTCCGAACGGGAGCCGAAGCTCGGGCGCGCCGGCCTGGGATCCGCGTCGGGCCGCATCATGATGCGCCCGGCCCGGCCCGTGGCAGCGCTCGCACGAGACGGTTGGAATCATGGTGGCCGGATCGATCGACCGGCCCGGCGGGGCCGAGAGTTGTGTGGTGTGACAGCCGAAACAGTTCCGGGCGTCGTCGCCGATCAGCGCTCCGCCTCGCTCGCCGACGCCCGCCATCCCGACCCCCGCGCGATGGCCGGGCGTGAGCCCCATCGACTGCTCGCGGGCGAAGTAAGTTAATCGGTGCTCCAGCACCTCCGGGAACGCAGGATCCACGACCGTCAGAAACGTGGTCGCGTGATGCCCCGACCCAAAGGCATACTGAATCACCAGGTCTTCGACCCGACGCCCCTCCGTCCGCTCGACGTGCAGCTCGCCCTCGCGATAGCCGTACCGCCAGCGGACGCCCGGGCGCTCGGGATCCTCGACGTCCATACCGTCGAGCCGGCGGGCCAGCTCGCGATCGCCGGCCGGTCGCAGGGTGCGCGCGTGGCCCGATCCAGCGTGCGTGGCCGTCTCGCCCGGATGACACTCCGCACAAACGTGTGAGCCGACGTACGGATCGCCCGGATACCGGCCCCCCTCCGGAAAGGGACGGTCGAGCCCCAGGAGCTTCACCCCCGAGACCCGACCGCGCATCACTCGATCGGGGCCGAGCAGTGTCCAGGCAGCCAGCGCCAGAACAATCGCCAGCGCCGTCCCGGCCACCAGCCGGCCCCGGCGCGACGATCCCACCACCCGCTCCTGATCTGAGGGATTCATATTTTTTAATAGTTTTCGGTTTTCAGTTTTCG
>DAIDKV010000262.1 GCA_027449865.1 Planctomycetales bacterium | reverse complement strand
GTATGAGACGGGCCGCAAATGCACCGCGGGCTTCAAGGAGTCGATGAAGATCGTGTTCGACGAGATCCTCCCCAAGTGGAACTATACGGCCGTCCCTCAGCCCGCATGAGATCGGGAAGTTATCCCTGGCCTATTCCTTAGGCGTGCCGGCCGGGTTGGTCTTGGGGATGGGAGGGAGAGCGTCGGGGAGCCCGGCGTGAGAAGCGATCAACGCCATGCTGCCCGTGGTCTCGTGGCGTGTCAACGGAGTCGAGGCGAGCCAGATGAGCGGGTGTCGTCGGGGAAGGGGCAGACTACCGACGTGAAATCTGCCGCGCCAGCGGCTTACTTGAACGAAGCATTCCAGTGGACCGGCCTACAGCCGGCCGCTGATCTGGATCGTTCGGCAGTATGAGGACGCTCGGCAGTGGAAGACTATTGCACTGTCCGAGTGAGGTGGAACGCCGGCGAACCGGACGACGAGCAGGTGGCTCGCCCCGGCACGTTCGAGGAGGTCGAGGCTCTGCTCAAGGAGGTCCGCGACCGGCATGCCAACGATTACGCCGACGCGTTGGCCGAGGATGCCGAGTTCTTGGAGTCGGCGCAGGGCGACGCGCTGGGCGGGTTCGGGGTCGAGGTCACCAACCGCTGGGGCAGTGTCGTGGAGGTCGGGCCGGGCCGCGACGTATGGTTCCTGTTCCGGCACCAGCCGAAGCCGGGCCTGTGTCACTCCGACCAGCCGCCCATCGAGGGCACGCGGGTGTTTTACCTCGACGGCGGGCACCACACCGAGTTGGGGGCCGACATGCTGGTATCGCGGGAGGAATGCCTGCGGGCGTTGCGAGAGTGGCTCGAAACCGGTGAGTTCCCGAAGAAAAGGCACGCCGAACGAGGCGCTGCAGCGGCGGACCCCGGCCACGGTCCGCGGTTGTTCTGATGTCGTCGCTCAGTGGTCCGTGGCCGGATCCGCTGAGCTTGGTCGTGAGGCACGCCGGTCGAGAGCCACGCCGGTCGAGAGCCGGTTGCCGCTCGCCATCTGGCGGGATATCCTGGGTAGATGAGCCAGCCGATTCAAGAGGTCGATCCGGGCGAGTTGCGGCTCCCACCGAGCCGCGCCAGCGGCGCTGACCCGTGAAAGTTGCACCAGCAGATCCGGCAGCATGGATCGTCGCGGGGCGGGATACCCCCGATCCTCGTCTACGAGGATCCGGATGGGATCCTGGAGATTTCCGACAGGGTCACTCGGGCGACCCGGATCGCCAAGTTGGCTCCCGGCCAGACGGTCCCGGTCGTGGTCATCGGGCAGTATCGACGAAGCCGGGCTGGTTCCCCTCGCGTGAGAGATCGGATATGAGCCAGAGCGACACCCGATCGGAATTGTTCGCCGCCCTCCAGGAGTTGTCCGAGTTCATTCCCGAGATGCGGTCCGGCCAGCTCATGGCCGCGGTCGGAGAGCTGTGCTCCGACCTCCACGGGCGCGGCCTCTGGGATGCCGATGACGACGAGTTGCTTGAGGCGGTCTGGCAGTTCCGGCGTAACTATGAGGCGGCTATCACCGCGAGCCATGAGGGCGCCTAACGATCATGGATTGGAGGTCGGGCTGCGCCGACCTCCAATCCATGATCGTTAGACCGGCTCTAAATGCCAGCACCAATTGCCATCTTGCCGACGAGGACCACGGTCCGGTAGGCTGCATGTCATGAGCGTTGAAGAACTCCAAGCCGCGGTCGCCCAACTCCCCGCCGAGGAGCTCGATCGCTTCTCGCAGTGGTTCGAGGAGTTCCTGGCGGACCAGTGGGATCGGCAGATCGAGGCCGACATCCTGGCCGGTCGGCTGGATGCCGCCGGCCGACGGGCCGACGAGGATTTCCGGGCCGGTCGTTGTACGCCGCTCTTTCCGTGAACCATTTCGCCACCCCGGAGTTCTGGTTCCATTATCGCCTGCTCTCGGAGGAGGCCCGCGAGCTGGCCGACCGGTGCTTCGCCGTCCTGCAGGCCGACCCGCGGCATCCGTCGTTGCGGCTGAAGAAGGTCGGGGATTTCTGGTCCGCTCGCGTCGGCCTTCGCATCCGGGCCCTGGGGAGGGAACATCCCGAGGGCTTCGTCTGGTTCTGGATCGGCCCTCACGATCGATATGAGCAACTGATCGCTCCCTGACGCCGGGGCGCATGGCGACGGTCTAACGATCATGGATTGGAGTCGGCGTAGCCCGACCTCCAATCCCCTGTTCAAGAAGCCCGACGCCTCGTTTGACCGGCCTCTCGCGCGTGCACGCGATCCTTAAAACGGAACCGCTATTTGGGCCTCCTTGGCGTGCCGGCCGGGTTGGCCTCGGGGATGGGAGGGGGAGCGTTGGATGCCCGGCGTTAGGAGCGATCCACGCCATGCTGCCCGTGGTCTCGTGGCGTGTCAACGGAGTCGAGGCGATTCGAGGCGAGCCGGAAGAGCGGGTGCCGTCGGGGAAGGGGCAGACTGCCGACGTGAAATCTGCCGCACCAGCGGCTTACTTGAAGAAACGGTTGCAGCGGACCCGCTGAACCTTGGCGTTAGGCGGCGAGCAGGCGCCACACAGCTCATCCGGGTTTTGCCACGCTCCGGCAAGAATGAGGCCCGGCCACCGAATGCCTTGGTGGCATCGCATCTAACCCCGGGGAGGCAGCGTGATGAGAGGTCGTCTCCGTAACATCCGCCTGCGGACCTTGATGATCGTGGTCGGCGTGTGGGCCCTCATCTTCACTGCCGTCCACGAGTCGGCGATCTGGGTCGAGAAGCGGAAATTCATCGACTTCCACGAGGCGCGGGCGCAATTCCTACTGGACCAGGCGGTGCGCCTCCGGATCAGTCGTCCGGACGCCTCCGAGGAGTATCGCCGGCTTGCGGCGTGGCACGTCGACCGCGTCGGTGACTATCGGAGGGCACACAAGCTCTTCTTCTCCGAGGAGATGAGGCGGGATTTCCGACAGACCGAGCGGGAGCAGTCATTCGAACGATCGTTGTCCGTCGGAGGCCCTGGTGGGAAGCCCGCGCCGGCGACCGCGGCGGGCTCCGGAGGCGCCTAACGATCATGGATTAGAGGTCGGCGCAACCCGACCTCTAATCCCCTTTTCAATAGACCCGGCCGACTCGCCATGGGCCTCATCTTCAGGGGAATGCTTCGCGGTGATCATCGGCGATCACTGACGACAGCGACCGTCAGCCGGCTCCGGCGCGACCGGCGTCCGGTCGCGACCCGCTCGGGAGGGGAGCCCTCGGCCTTCGTCGTGACCACCGATCGGCCCGAGGTGCCACGCCGACCGCCGTGCGTCGGGCACGTCGGACCTTCGGCGGTGTTTCACGGCGGTCCGCCCCGGGCGAGACGCAACAATGTACGTCGCGCCCGATCGGGGATCGCCATCCGCCACCGCAACAGCTCCCGTTCCAGCGACACCCCACTCAACGCCAGCGACGGGCTGTCCGTCCGCTGTAAAGCAAAACGCTCCGAAGCCAGTTGAGGTTGCGGGTGAATTCCTCGCGGCTGAGCGGAAAACCCATGTCGGAGGCGAGAAGTCTCGCCAGGGCCAGGCCCATCGCCAGGCCGGAGAGAAGCATTGTCGCCAGGGCGACCACCAGCAGAGCCGCACCCCGGTTCCAGTTCAGGCCCCAGACCAGCAGCTCGGCGATCCCGGCCAGGGCAACCGGGAGCGCGGCCAGGGCCATCACGCCGCCAACCGCGATCACCGCGCCGCCGACCTTCGCCGCGGCGACGTTCTGCCGCCACTCGATCGCCGCGAGCCTCGCCTGAAGCTCCGCCAGCGAGAGCAAATCCTCGCCGAACTCGGCGACGTTGGTTACCACATCGGCCGCGCCGACGCCGTTGCCGTTGCCGTTGGTCGCGGCGCTCCCGGCACGACCCGCCGTCGCGCCTGGTGTACCCGGGCCATTGGCTCTCATCGACGCTTGATCAGCCATCCGAGAAAGACTCCCGTAGCGAGTGCGACCCCCAGAGCCAGGGCCGGTCGGTGATTCACCACATCCTTGACCATCTCACCCGCCTCGGCCATGTATTCGCGGGCCCAAGCCAGTGCCTCGCCAGCGGGCCCTTCCTCCGAGGACGGAGACGAGGTCTGGTCGCGTGCGATCGAGATCATGGTAGCGCCTTGATCGAAAGAAGGAATTCGGTTCTCCCGCGGCTGGAACGATTACCGCGGGTCACGCGGACGTCCCGCCGTGCCTGGCGGTGGCGTTGGTCTCGGCCCGAAACCGGGACTGGCGCCAGGAGGCGACCCAGGAGGGTGCGGCTGTCCGGCGGTCGGAGCGCCGGGGAAAAGGCCAGCACCGAGCAAACCCGCACCACCACCGGGCGGCTGCGAGGCTATCCACTGTTCAAGATACTGAATGGCGTAGTTCTGAGCCGCCCGGACGGCGATCGGAGCAATCAGCCCGACGGCCGAACCGATCAGCCCCCACCGCTTCTTCCTCGGAGCAGGCTCGATTACGGGCGGCGGAGTCGGCTGCGACGGGGTCAGCGCGACGATCGTCGGCGAGGCGTGCCGCTTCGGGACGATCAGGTAGCCCAGGACCGCCGCCGTGCCGAGCGCCAGCCAGGGATGCTTGCGGACCTGACTCCGCCAGTCGGTCAGCTCCTGCGCCCCCTGGACGGCCCCTCGGACGTCCTCATGCAGTTCGCGCCGGATCTGGGCCATCCGGCGCTGAATCTCGTTGATATCTGTCGGGGTCGACTTCACCGTTGCCATCGCCACCGTCCTGCTCGGGTGTCTCTCGCGACCTCACGCCGCCCTTCCCGCACGCCATCGTTCCCTCAGGATCCCACGTCGGCGCGACGCCGCCTCACTTCCCACCTCTGTCGGCAATTCACATGCCAATCTCTCAGCGACCGTAACTTCGCATTCCTTCCATGTTCTTCCATCTTACCTTATGAGGTGGTTCGGAAACCGCATTGAGAAACGATCGTCTCATCGATGGGAGAGCTGGGGAGTTGTCGGGACGGCAAAGCTACGGAAGAGAGTCGGTCTGCACATATAAGGAAAGCACCCGACCTGGGCTCCCCTGCCCCGGAATTCTCGGGCTTTTCACCCCAGACGGACCGATTTCGGCACGACCGTTGCGATACACGGGGGGAAGCACGAGCGGTCGGCCAAGGAACTCAAAGTGAGTTCGCCGGCCGCCGCGAACCCAGTGAAGGGCCTTTCCATGAAGAAGCTAATCGTTTTCGCGATGATGGGCGTCCTGGCGGCGGGACTGACGGTTGGGATCTCGGGGTGCTCGGACGAGGCGAGCGTTACCGACAAGCAGACCGTCAAGGGACCCGGCGGCACGACCACTGTGACAGACAAGAAGGAAGTCAAGACCTCCGGCGACAATCCGCCCGCGCCGGCGCACACCCCCTGATCGGGCCGAGGCGCCCCGCGACGATCACGCGTGAGAATCGGCCAGCAGATTGATGGGATCGGACACGTTTCTCCTTCGTTGAGAGCCAGAAAGGTGGAACCCATGGTGAACGCACAGGCCCTTCAGGGGCAGTGGAACCAGATCCGAGGCGAGCTGAAGAAGAAGTGGGGGCAGTTGACCGAGGACGATCTTCGGTTCACGAACGGCAACATCGATCAGCTTGTCGGCCGGATTCAGCAGCGAACCGGCGAGGCCCGCGAGGCCATCGAGCAGTACCTGACCGAGGCGACCTCGCAGGGTTCGGCGGCGATCAGCCAGGCGGCCAGCCAGGCCGGCCAGTATGCCCGGTACGCCGGCGACCAGATGCGCGAGGGATATAACCGGATCTCCGACCAGTTCGGCCGGAGCTACGACTACTCGCAGGACATGATCCGCGAGAACCCCGCCCGATCGGTTGCCACCGCCTTCGGCGTCGGCATCCTGCTGGGCGTCGTTGTCGGCATGGCGCTCCGGTCGCGGTGAGCGGCCCGACCATCCGACGCATCCATCCGCCGTCGGCCTGGCCTCTCCCGCCGGGCCGACGGTAGCCTCTGCGCGGGAGGAAGCATCGAACGACCCGTCTGGATCACGGCGAACCCTGAGGAGGATAGCCGATGTGGAATCGACGTGAGTGGCTGGGAGCCCTGGGAACCGGCGCCGCGGGAATCGCCCTGCTGGCTGGCCGATCCGAGGCGGTCGAAGAACACGATGAACACGAGACTTCCGAGCATTCCGCCCTCATGAAGGAATGCGCCGAAGCCTGCGGCCACTGCGAGGCCGCCTGCAACGAGGCGTTTCACCATTGCCTGAGTGAGTCGGGCTCGGGTAAGGCCGAGCACGCGCGGATGGCGCAAATGGTCATCGACTGCGCGTCGTTCTGCACGCTCTCGGCCGCTCTGATCGCCCGGCACAGCAGCCTGATGGCCGCCTCGTGTCGCGCCTGCGCCGAGGCCTGCGACAAATGCGCTGAGGTGTGCTCGCCGCACGCCGCGGGCGAGACCATGAAACACTGCGTCGAATCTTGCAAGAAGTGCGCGGAAACCTGCCGCAAGATGATCCAGGGGCTCGGACACCACGATTAAGGCCGGCAAACGGAAATCCGGCGATTCGGAGGAAACACGAGGGACACAAAAGGAAAGACAATCGGCCACATTTCATCCCTCTGGAGATTTTTTCAGAAGATGTACTGCCGATTTTTCGATTGATTTCGATTCCTTCGTGTTTTTCGTGGTTTCTCCGGGTCTTCCTGACCCGTCGTGCCTCGGGATCGGTCCGGAGATTGTGCGGGGGGGATGGACCTGATAGACTGACGATGGTCGTGACGTCGAAGTCCGAGACCCTCCCGAGCCCCCACTTGGCCCGCACCATGATCCCGAGATCGGATGCGTCCCCCGCCCTCCCACGATGGGCGAGCGTCGAATGTCCTGCCCCGCTGGAGCCTCGCCCGGCGATCAGTCACGTCCTGTTCGACTTTGATGGCACACTCTCGCTCATTCGGCAGGGATGGCCCGAGGTCATGGTCCCGATGTTCGTCGAGGCGCTTCCTCGGCTGGAGAGCGAGACGGACGAGGCGCTCCGCGAGCTGGTTCTTGACGACATCATGCGGCTCAACGGTAAGCAGACCATCTACCAGATGATACAGCTTGCCGACCGGGTCCGCGAGCGGGGCGGCGAGCCCTCGGATCCGCTCTGGTACAAGCACGAGTACCTCCGCCGGCTCGATCGCCATATCGCGGCTCGGACCGAGGGGCTTTCCGCCCAGTCGATCTCCGCCGATGATTTGCTCGTTCATGGAGCCCGA
Organism: Planctomycetales bacterium; assembly: GCA_027449865.1. GTDB lineage: Bacteria > Planctomycetota > Planctomycetia > Isosphaerales > Isosphaeraceae > JAKAUH01. The sequence continues at coordinate 3,562 of DAIDKV010000262.1, read as the reverse complement.
GCCCTGCTGGAGCATCTTCGCGGGCTTGGACTCTCGCTCTACCTGGCGAGCGGAACGGACGAGTACGCCGTGAAGCGCGAGGCCGAGCTGCTCGACGTCGCCCAGTATTTCGACGGCGGAATCCATGGCGCGGTCGACGATTACAAGACGTTCTCGAAAAAGATTGTGATTGAGCGCATCATTCGCGAGCATGGGATTCACGGCGGTCAATTGCTTGCTTTTGGCGATGGCTACGTCGAGATCGAGAACACAAAAGAGGCGGGCGGGCTGGCGGTCGCTGTGGCCAGCGACGAGGCCAACAATGGCTCGGGGCGAGTCGACCCCTGGAAGCGGGAGCGGCTCCTCGGAGTTGGCGCCGATGCCGTGATCCCCGACTTCCGCGAGGCCATCTCCCTGGTCGATTACCTGCTCGGCCGCTGAGCGCCGAGGCGAGGAGCGAATTGTGCCCGTCGAGCCGCTCGACCTGTCGAAGCTGCGGACCCGGCCGCTTGCGGAGCGGCGAAGCCTCACCCGGGCCGACGAGATCCTCGTCGACCCCGACGCACCACCACCCCCCTGCTCCGAGGCCGCGGCCCGATCGGCCGCCGAGGCCGCGGGAGCCATCCGGACCGCGAGAGAGCGCGGCGCCTCGGTTGTCCTGATCTACGGCGCTCACCTGCTCCGCAATGGAGCCGCCCGGATTCTCGACCGATTGATGGCGGGCGGGTGGATCACCCATCTGGCGACCAACGGGGCCGGGACCATCCACGACTGGGAATACGCCTGGTTCGGTGCCTCGACCGAGTCGGTCGAGGAAAACGTCGCGACCGGCTCATTCGGATCGTGGAATGAAACCGCGACCAATATACACCTGGCGTTGATGTCTGGTGCGCTCGACGGACTGGGATACGGTCGTTCGCTCGGACGGTTCATCCACGAGGACGGCGCGACGCTTCCGCACCCCGACGAGTTGGCCTCGGAGATTGCCCGGGATCCCCGGCATCCGCTGACCGCCTCGCGAGCGGATTTGCTCCGGGCGATGGAGTCGATGGGATGGCGATCGGGACGGACGGTCGTCGAGCACCGGTGGAAGCACGCCTCGATTCTTGCCCAGGCGTATCGGCACGATGTCCCGATGACGGTGCATCCCGGAATCGGTTACGATATCATCGCGAACCATCCGGCCTTCCACGGGGCGGCGATCGGGAGGGCGGCGGGGCTCGACTTCCGCGTCTTCGCCGGCTCGCTCCGTGACCTGAGCGGCGGGGTGGTTCTTTCCATTGGCTCGGCGATCATGGGTCCGCAGGTCTTCGAGAAAGCCCTGAGCTGCGTGAATAACCTCCGGCTTCAGGAAGGGCTCGATGTCGTGCGCGATCATAAGTTCTACGTGGTGGACCTCCAGGATGGCGGAGGCTGGGACTGGACGAAGGGCGAGCCGCCGAAGACGAATCCGGCGTATTACCTTCGGTTCTGCAAGAGCTATTCTCGAATGGGCGGGACACTGAATTACATTCAGTGCGATAACCTGGCGTTCGTGCATCGGGTCGCCCGGGAGCTCTCCCTGACATGAGCGGCGCGCGGTTCCGGGCCATCACGTCGCGATACGAGGCCCTCCGGGTGGCGATCGTGGGCGACTTCTTTCTCGATCGCTACTTGCACATCGACCCGGCACGCTCTGAGACGTCGATCGAGACCGGGCTGGAAGTGCATAACGTGGTCGAGGTGCGCCCACAGCCAGGCGCGGCCGGGACGATTCTGAACAACCTCAAGGCGCTGGGGGTTGGTGAGGTCCGGCCGGTTGGCTTCTGCGGAGACGACGGCGAGGGCTACGAACTTCGGCGGGCACTCGCCCGGTATCCGGGTGTGATTCTCGACGACTTCCTCACCGTGGACTCGCGACGCACACCCGTCTACTGCAAACCGATGGTGATCGAGCCCGATCGGCCGCCCCGCGAGCTGAACCGATTCGACTCGAAGAACTGGGGTCCAACCCCGTTCGATCTGGCGCGGGACATCGCCGAGCGCGTCAGGGCCCTGGCCGGCCGGGTGGATGCGATCATCCTGATGGATCAGGTCGACCGAGACGGGACAGGGGTGGTCACGGGTCCAGTGCGAGAGGCGGCCTCATCGGTCGCCGATGGACGATCGGGCCCGATCGTACTGGCCGACAGCCGCAGAGGGCTGTCCGGCTTTCCACCACTCGGATTCAAGATGAACGCCGATGAGCTGACACGGATGACCGGCGAAATGTGCTCCGACGTTGACCAGGTGAAGAGACGAGCGGCCGATTTAGCCGAGCGCAACCGTCATCCGGTTTTTGTGAGCCTGGCCGAGCGGGGCATAGTCGGGGCGGGCCCGGGCACGCCGCCCGAACACGTCCCCGCGCTGGCGGTCCAGGGGCCGATCGACATCGTCGGGGCGGGCGACGCCGTCTCGGCGAACCTGGTCGCCGCGCTGGCATCGGGGGCCTCGATCGTCGAGGCGATGCGGATCGCGATGGCCGCAGCCTCGATCGTGATTCACCAGCTCGGGACGACCGGTACGGCCTCCGTCGCCGAGATTGGAAATCGACTCGGAGGATAAGGCCGTCGCCGCGGAACCGGCCCGTCCGGGCTCTGGAAATCTCCCGAGTCTGGATTCCTACTTGCGAGAGGGCCAAGTTGCCCCCATTCCTCGGCCGAAGGCAATCGCCACAAACACGTCGCACAGGTCAAACAACGAGCACAATTGCAGTATTGGGAATCCCCCAAAGACATTTATCAGCCTTTCCTGGCACATGTCAGGCCGCTCGCGATCCAGTTTGAGGCGACCGAGTTCGCTCTGAAGGAACCCGACCTCGCCCTGACAACGGAAGTGCGTGGCTCCTCGTTCAAATAACCGAGACTGTCCCAAGCAGGACTGGGTTGGTCTCCTTCTCTCTCGCTGGCCCGAGGAGGGACCGACTGGCGAGTTCTCTCGGGTCTCGTGCTGGATCAAATTCAATTCATATTATATCAGCACAACTAAATAGTTTCATATACAATTTGTTTCGCTCCTTTGTTTTATGATTCCAAAAAGCGACACACAGTCGCGTCGAAACCACATGCGACTCATGTAGCTTTTTCAGGACAGGATTCCCATCGCTATCAGTGATCCATTATAAGGATACGTGTCTTCTGGATGAGTCAGATGATGGGATGACACGAGCGACGCCGGAAACCTCGCGGAGCCATGGCTGAGGACGAGACCATGATCGGTTTCCTCTCCGCCGCCGATTTTCAGGCGAACTTCAGTTGTCACGTCGCGTGAGCGTGACAGGCAAAACCTGTGCATCAAGCAACTCGACCGGACAGGCCGGCCGCTCGAGAGGGGACTTGCGCGGCCCTTTCCTTTACCGTATCGGACTCGTTCCAAACATTACTATTCGAACTTCTGGAGAACGTGATGCATCGTATTTTTTTTCGGCTCCTCAGCAGAATCTGTGGGTGCGTTCCGGTTCTGGCAGCCGTCCGAGATTGTGCAAGAGGGCCAATCTCGCCACCTTGGCCGTCCGGAAGCCGTACGACTTTCTCGTCACCAATTTCACCTTGTTGTTCAGACCCTC
>DAIDKV010000261.1 GCA_027449865.1 Planctomycetales bacterium | reverse complement strand
GGGAGGTCGAGGAAGCTGTATTCAATGATTCAAGAAATACCATGAATTTTTACTCCATGTGTTTGATTGCGTCTTCGGATAGGAAACAGGAATTGTGGTCGTGCGCTGCACGCTCGGACGGGTTGATGGCCATTACGTTGGAAGGAAACCGCGTTCGGCGGCAGCCGCGACTGATGCAATCCGCCTTGAAGCCGAAAGACTATATATGTGCGTGTTCTATTGGTACTTCGGCGATGCCGTTCGCGGCCGTGAGCTTGAGTCGCAACGGCGAGGTGGACTTTTTCATGGACCTCCTGAGGGACAGGACGCCGCTGACATGGCATTTTCATCACAAGGATGGCATCGGCGTCGCTTATTCGATGGCGGCAGCTTGGGGACATCTATTCATTCTGACCAGTCATGGGATTGATGTGTGCGTGGATGTTGTTAGTCGCTTCCTGCGTGGGGAACTTCGCGTCGGATTTGAGATGGTGACCGTGCGTCATCTGCCCCTGGAAGCCATCGACTTCACGCTTGCTTGCAAAGAGTGGATATTGATCTTACTTGATGATAAAGTTGTGAGGTTGCATTTGAGCGAGCTTCTGGCGCCTGGCCACTCGGTTGTGACGAGCCAGTCTGTGGAGCAGGCTACACCTGTGGAGGCTCCCGAGTCGGAGCCGATATGGGCCAACATCAGCTTGCCGTCGGCTGTGGCGCCGTGGGAGTCGCAGTCAGAGATGGAGCGGTCGGCGATGAAACAATCGGCGGTGGAGCTAATGGGGGTCGCATAATCACGGTCTCGGACGCTAATTTCAAAACGAGCTGACACCAAATATCCCCCTGATGGCAATCTCGACGAGACGGATGGGAGACAGCCAGAGAACGTTCGCCCTATCCTCGATGGTTTCGAGAGCAGCCGCCGAGAGGAGGGGACTGCCCGCCAGGAACCAGAGCAGGGCGTGGGTGTCGAGCAGAAGGTTCATTCCATGGACTCGCGCAGTTCGTCCAGCGGCGCGTCGATTGCCAGGAGCTCCGGCAATCGGCGCTGGGCCTCCTCGATCGTGACCTGGATCATGCCTCGCTCCCCCTGGGTCTCGCGGCGATGGATTCCGAGACTCCTCGCTCAAGACCACCCTGAGCGACGGCCGGCGCCCCTGCGCACTGGCTTGGCCCTCGAGCCTCGCCCACCAGCCCGAAGCGCCAGCGAGGGGCCTCCCACGCTCGGCCCGCAGCGGTCTCCGGAACCCTCGCTGGCGCTTCGGGTTGGTGGGCCTCGCCCCGCTCTTCCAGGTGGTGGTCAGCGAGGAGTCTCTGGATTCCCCATTCTATCCTACCGGTGGGGCCGATTTTACCGAAAGAACATCCCTCGCGAAACACGCCGGGGCTGTGATAATGTGTCCGGGGCTATGACAAGGTGTCAGGTACCGTTAAACCGAGACGAGAACAGGTTGTGGGGCTGAGAGTCAATAACGGTTCCTGATACCTTTACCGGGATCGTTAGGCGTCGGTTTCGCCCGACCAGCGAGCCTACCAGGATTTCTCCGGGAGCGCCGAAAGCCGCGACCGAACCTCGGCGATCATGCGGTCGAGGGTCTGCTCCGCGACCGCCCGTCCGCCGAGTTTCGTCAGCGCCGACAGCTCATCGACGGCCCCAAGCAACTTTACGGCCCCGCCGCCTGATCCGACCAGCGGTCGCCGGAACGCCGGGCGGCCGAGCGTCCAGATGCCGGCCTCCAGGGGCCAGGACCCGTCTCTCGTGGCCTCCAGCGTCCCGAGGGCCAGGCAGAGGACGAACGCTTCCCGATCGCTCGGCGCGATCTCCAGACTATTCGACCCCTCGGCCCTCGCAGAACGCCCCCTAACGCCCAAATTCAGCGGCCGGCCGCAGGCCGGATCGCAATGTTAGGCGAAGACACGGTCCACGCCCACTCTCCAGCCGGGAACGGCGGGCTCGGCATCGGCCTGTTGGCCGCGGATGAAAACCTCCGCTCGATCGGGAAAACTCCTCCGATACTTCCGGATCACTTCATTGACCGGATCGACGTCCCAGACGACCTCCGTACCGGCCTCGAAGTAGTCGGCTCGCTTGGCATCCATCTTCGCTTCGGCGGCGTCGCCATAGTCGTTCTCGCTCCGGACCTCCGCGGCAAAGGTCGGCGGTCCGGGGAGGAATCTCATCGGATTGGAAGGGAGCGGCCCGAGGAAATATGCCGCATCGGGGGAGAACGACTCGCGCCCGGAAGAGAGCATCGGGACGGCGAACCCGACATTGTCCGGAAGGGCGACGCCTCGGCCGACCGCTTCGGCGTGATCGTCGAGGCTCCGGAAGATCCGGGCACCGACTCTTCCAGGACGGAAGCCCGTGGGCATTAGGTGGACGATCCTCCCGTTGATCAGTTCGGCCTTGCCCTCCACGCCATAGAGGTCATCAAGCGTGGCGGCCACCTGAGCTGTGGAGGACATGTGATTTCCCGATGGCTATGGGGATAGGAATCGGTCGGCCCCATCAACCCACATCCTAGCAGCGGCCGGAGTTCCGAGCAACGGCGGGCCGGCGATTCGAGTTGAGACGGTGGCCTATCGTCGTGTATGACCCGCCTCCACAAAGTCCTTCGCCCGGAGCTTGAAGCCATTCAGGTCGGCCGTGGACACTAATTGGTGTCAGTTCCTTTTGCCGTTGTACAGACGCGTAAAATCTGCTGACGTCAATTATTTTTGTTCTGTCTCCTTCCCACCGGCCACATTACGTTGTCCGATGGCGATCCCCTGGGCCTTTTTCTTTTTCAAAGGCGGGCTCGAGATGGCCGCTACGACAATCTGGGCAATCGCATCCCCCTCGCAAAGAGCGAGGGTGAACGGGCCGAGATTGCCTATTTCGAGGGTGACCTGTCCCCACCAGCCGGCGTGGATCGTAGGGGCGGTCATATGGACGACCAATCCCGTCCTCGCTCGTGTGCTCTTCCCGTCGATGAAACAAATCAGGCGAGGATCAATTTCGGGCGTTCCAACGCTTTCCCGAGTTTGCCAGAGAAAAAATCCACCGGACTTGACAATGACTCTGGTTCCATCCCGATAGACCTTGGCATCGGGCCCAGCTTGTTCCTCCGGGGGAACAGGTACGGCAAACTTCTTCGCAAAGGCCTTGTGATTGAATTTGCCAACCCCCAGGAACGGTGGGGCACCCGCTTCTCTCTGTTGCTCCTCGAATGCGATAACATCCCACACCTTCGCCTCTTCGATCTTATCAAGGTGCAGATCGATCGAGGTGGTATCAATCTCCGCGGGAGGTGGGGCCACGATTAGCTGGCCAGACTCAAGAGCAAAACGAAGATCTCGATCCGAGAGGTACATCGTCGTTGTCTCTCGAGCGAAATTTCACATTGATGAGATCAAGCGCGACGGAGGCGTGATCGGGGTCGGGCGGTCGCTGACCAGACCACGATCGACCGCAATAACCTCGCCGTCGGGGATCTCGACGGCAACTTGATTCTCGTCGATTTCATCGGTAACTCGCGCCGCTACCATCCCATCGACCTCGGTCGAAGGTTCTCTCTCACCGACCAACTTCCCAGAGGCATTCCAGCAAAAGTGGCGAGGAGCCACACTTGTGTAAATTTGTCCATTTGCCAGTTTTATGTCAATCACTCGCTCACCCGAGAAGGCCCCAGGCGAAAGCTTGCAAGGGAGAGCGACAAGGGTCTTGTGTCTGGGCATAAAAGGCTCTCCAGGTACTTGTTCGCGGTGATCAGAAGACCCATCCGAGATTGATCGACCGGCTCGCCGATCCATCTTGACAGTCGACATTCTCGATGGACGGGACTGATCCCGCGCGAACCCTTGTCTTGTCGGTACGGGCGAAGCGACTCTTACTACTATACAAAAAGTTGCTATTCCCGTAAAGCCTGATCGCAGCGTCCGTTTCTCGGGCGGGATACAGCGGCCGAAGATAAGGTGTCAATAACCCTTTAGCCGGCATGCTAGCAGGTCGCGGGGCTGGGGTTTAAAAACGAATGCAGACGTCTTTTCCCGGCCCGGACACTTTTTCCCCGCCCCTGGATGTTCAGTCAGCACCGGGATCGATCTCGCCGAGATCGACACCAAGGGCCCTGGCAATCTTCGTCAGGGTCAGATGGGTTGCGCTGTGCTCGGCATTCTCCAGTCGGCTGACGTGGCTCTGGGTCAGACCTGCGGCAGCGGCAAGCTCAACTTGAGTGATCCCGGCCTTCTCTCGGAGTTCCCGGATCTTCGCACCGACATGATCAGCCCACCTCTTCAGCCCGGTGGGCATCTCCTCGTCTTCCAATGGAAACGGCTCGGCGCGGATCGGTTGCGCCCCGAGAAGTTCCGCGATCGCGCGAATCCACGAATCGTAGTCCTCTTGATCGTCCGCCTGGCGCAACTCGCGGACCAGTGAGAACAATTCGTCGAACTCGGCCGGGGAGAGCCGTTTGATGCGTCGGGCGAGGGCTATCACGGCCGGATGGGTTAAGCCGTCTTGCATCGATCGATCTTCGGTCAGCATGGTCAAACCCCTCCGCGGACCCCATTCGGTTCAGGCTGAGCCCGCCGTCTCGAGATACCGCCTCATCCGAGTTTCCATCCGCCAGAGATCGCCCCGCGGGGTGGGGCCGTCATTCTGCTTGGAGAAGGTACCCAGGATGACGATGGTCCGCTCATCCCGAGAGACGAAGTAGAACACGCGAACGTTGAGTTTCCTCAGAACGCCCCCCTTGTCGCGAATCTCGTAGGTGTCTCCCACCGGTCGGATGTCGAGCGTCTCGCTGTGCGTCGGATCCTTGTGCCTGGCAAGCCCTCGGACCTGTCGGAAGAGGTGGGCGTATTGATCCTCGTTCAAGAACTCCAACGCCTCATCTCTGACCTGATGGAGGATCTTCACGTTCCATTTGGTAACCCGGTGGCGGACCTCCGCCAATCCTGACCCCGATCTGAGTCCGAATTCTCTCGGACTCAGACTCAGCCGGCATCGACAGGACCCTCACCCCGCCCGGCGTCCGTTGAATATCCAGGGAAAATATACAACTTAAGAGCCGGCAAGACCAGGCAAAGACCTTGAAGTCGCCAACAGTCGACAAGCAACCAAGACGCCGTGGTGGGGAAGACGGGACGGAGATCATTGGGTCGGTGGGGAAAACGGGACGGAAATGAAGAAGGTGGTATCCGGCAGGCCGGCAACGGCCTCAGGGACGGCGTGCGCTCCACTCGGCCCACCGGATACCACTTTTTCATTCGAGTTTCACTCTTTAAAGGCGGCCAGGAATGCTTCCGGGTCGGCCGGGCTGATCAGGAGGGAGTAGCCCTCGGTCGTCGGCAGGTCGATGGCGTGGGAGGGGTCGGTGAGGAAGAGCAACCCCTTGCCGCGATCCTTCAGTCGGAACCATCCTGAACTGTAGCCCGGCATCCCCGTGCCGAACGTCCGCAGCCAGGGCCGGTGTGTCGGCTCCTGTTTGAGGTTCAGGATCCGCGCCTCGTCGATCCGGAGCGAGCCCCTGGGGATCAGTCGGCCGAAGAGGTCGCCACGGATGCGGAGACCCTCGTCCGAGACCACGAATCGGACCGCCCGCGTGGAGTAGGCGAGGAAGCCCAGCAGGATCGTGATGGCCAATGGGACCAGGGCGATCAGCGCGGGGAGGGCTAAGGTCGATGTCGGTGCGCCGGCGGCGATGGGGAAGGTCGCGACGGCCGCGGTCGGCCGCTCGATCGCGGCCAGGAACGCCCGAGGGTCGGCCGGGCTGATCAGGAGGTCGTAGCCCTCGGTCGTCGGCACCAGCACCGCCCGGCTCCAGTCGGTCATGAAGAGCAGGGCCTTCGAGCCCCGGGCGAGCCGGAACCAGCCCGACTGGTAGTTCGGCAGGCCGATCCCGTTCGTGCGAGAGTCGGGCGCGTAACCCGCCTCGGCGCCGGGATCGAGCGTCCGGGCTTTTCCGGGTTGCAGGGCCGAGGCAGGGATGAGCCGGCCGTAGATGTCGCCGCGGACACGCAGGCCCCCGTGGGAAACCTCGAACTTCACCATCCGCGAACCGAAGAACGCCGGGATTCCCACGATCAAGGCGACGCCGAGCGTCAGCAAGCCGAGGATGCCGCAGAACCAGAGCGGGGCCGAGGAGCCCCGGGCGATCGGAAACACCTTCGGTTCCATAACGTCATTCCCCGGGAATCGGATGTCGTTGCGACCGATTTTACCTCCGCGGCGCACCCTTCCGCCAGCCGATCCCAGGGCCGGACCATGCCGGCCGCGATCCGGTCGGAAGGGGACCGATCGCGGGTCCAGCGCCGCGGGCGGTGGGCACGAGCCGTCGAAAGCGCGAAACGGAAATGTGCGGGTCGGACGTGTTGCGTTTCGCGGTTTTGCCCATTCGCGGTTTCGCGATCTCGACCCCGCGGTTTGCCCTTGCCTTCGTGCGAGAGAACGCGAGGTGATCCTCCAGGAGTTGGGGGCTCGTCCGGGCGGGGATGGCTCGGATATCCTGGCGAGGTCGCATCTCAATGGCGCCGGGAGATCCCGGCGGGAGGGTTCCCATGAACGGACGAACTGGGCGCGGGGCGGGGACACGGATGAGGCTTCGCGGAACGTTGGCGATCGCGGGGCTTTTGCTCGTCGTCGGGGTGTCGCGTGGCGGCGAGCCGTCGACCGCCGCGACGGCCCCCGAGGGGTGGTCGGGCGCCTCGCTCCGGGACGAGATCCGGCCGGATTTTGCCTACAAACCAGGAGGCGGGCCCGAGGGTCGCGGCGGGCTGGTGATCTCGGCCGATCGTCGCGAGGGACTCGACGGATGCTGGCGCAAGGAGTTCTCGGTTGTCGGCGGGCGCTGGTATCAGTTTCGGACCGATTACCGGGCCGAGGGTGTGGCTGTTCCCCGTCGGAGCGTCGTCGCCGAGATCCGGTGGACCGACGATCGCGGCCGGTCGGTCCCGCTCGACAACCCGCCCCGGTTGAAGGTCCTTCGCGGGTTCACCTCGATGGCCGAGCCCGAGTTCCCCGCCACGCTTGGTGCCGATGATCGGGGCTGGACCGAGGTCTCCGGGACGTATCGGGCGCCGTCGGGGGCGTCGCGGGCGATCGTCGAGCTGCATCTGAGATGGTCGCCGGAGAGCTCGGTCTGCTGGAGCGTTCCGACGCTGGCCGAGACCCAGCCGCTCTCGCCGAGGAAGGTCCGGCTGGCGACCGTGCATTTCCGGCCGTCCGGCGGCAAGACGCCCGACGATAACCGGAGGATGTACGAGCCCCTGATCGCCGAGGCCGCCCGGAAGAAGGCCGATCTCGTCGTCCTGGGCGAGACGCTGACTTACGCCGGGTTGAGGAAGTCGTTTGCCGAGGTCGCCGAGCCGGTGCCGGGTCCGTCGACCGAGCATTTCGGACGGCTGGCGAAGGAACATCATCTGTACATCGTCGCGGGGCTGGTCGAGCGCGACGGCCGGCTGCTTTACAACGTCGCGGCGCTAATCGGGCCGGATGGGGAACTCGTCGGGAAGTATCGGAAGGTCTGCCTGCCGCGCGGGGAGATCGACGACGGGATTACCCCCGGCACGGATTATCCGGTTTTTCCGACCCGGTTTGGCACCGTGGGGATGATGGTCTGCTACGACGGGTTCTTCCCCGAGGTCGCGCGCGAGCTGACCAATCGAGGGGCCGAGGTGATCGCCTGGCCGGTCTGGGGCTGCAACCCGACGCTCGCTCGCGCCCGGGCGTGCGAGAATCATGTTTATCTTGTCAGCAGCACGTATGAGGATGTTTCGCGAGACTGGATGACCTCGGCGATCTTCGACCACACGGGTGAGCCGATCGCGACGGCCCGGGACTGGGGGACCGTGGCGATTTCGGAAGTGGATTTGAACCAGCCGGTGCGATGGCCGAGCCTGGGCGACTTCAAGGCCGAACTGCCCCGACACCGCCCAGCCCCGCCGTCGCAAGCCGCGACGGGCGAAACCCGGCCTTGATCCGCGGACCGTTCTCCGATACCCTCCCCGCCCAAAAGGATCGATGTGTGCGGCCCGTCGGGTCGGGGAGGGATGCCATGTGGAGATGGTTCCTGGTGGCGATCGTTGTCTGGATCAACGGGTGCGCCTCGGAGGACGTCCAGAACGAACGCCCCGACGCCCGCGCCCCACAGCACGAGGACCAGCACGGTAACTACGGATAATCCAAAGGCGGGAACCACTACGGATAATCCAAAGGTGGGAACCACTACGAATAATCCAAAGGCAGGAACCACGAAAAACACGAAGGGCACGAAAAAAGACAAAGGGCCTGGGGCTGGCTGATCGTGCGGCGGGTAGAATCGATTCAAGATTCAAGATTCAAGATTCAACACATGATTTGATATATTGAATCGATGTTAGCGTTCCGCTCGCGGTTCGTCTTCTTTCGTGTCCTCCGTGTTTTCCGTGGTTCCTCCGAATTTCCTTCTACATCGAGATACGGACTTCGTGGTTGCGGCCGTCGTCGATCAGGGGGATCATGCGGTCGGGTAGGGGGCGGCCGTCGAGGTGCATCTCGGTTGTGCCCGACTCCACGCCGCGCGGGTTTGCGATCTCCATTCGATATGTGGTGGATCCATATCGGTATGCGATCGAGAAGCCGGTCCAGTCGGGCGGGATGCGGGGCTCGATGGTGAGTCGGTCGCCCTGTCGCTTCAGGCCGAGGATCGACTCAACAATCGTCCGGTAGAGCCACGAGGCCGAGCCGGTGTACCAGGTCCAGCCGCCCCGGCCGACGTGCGGCGGTCGGCCGTAGACGTCGCCCGCCACCACATACGGTTCGACCTTGTACCGCTCGACCGAGGCTGGGTCATCGGCGTGGCGGATCGGGTTGATCAGCGAGAGAAGCTCGAAGGCGCGGCGGCCCTCGCCGAGCGCGGCGAAGGCCTGGATCACCCAGGTCGCCGCGTGCGTGTACTGGCCGCCGTTTTCACGAATCCCCGGGACGTATCCCTTGATGTAACCGGGGTCCATCGGTTCGGCGTCGAACGGCGGGGTGAAGAGCAGAATGAGCCGGCCCTCGCGGTCGACCAGCAGGCGGTCGACCGACTCCATCGCGCGCCGGGCGCGGTCGGGATTGGCCGATCCGGCGAGCACCGCCCAGGATTGCGGGAGCGAGTCGATCTGGCAGGCTGGGTTGGACGATGAGCCCAGTGGGGTTCCGTTGTCGAAGTAGGCGCGGCGATACCATTCGCCGTCCCAGGCGGTGGATTCGCAGGCGGAGGTGAAGGCGTCGGCGCGCTGGCGGAGGTGGGCGGCTTTGGTGGCGTCGCCGCGTGAATCGGCGATCGTGGCGATTCGGCGGAAGACGGTCGCCGCGAACCAGGCGAGCCAGACGCTTTCGCCCTTCCCTTCCGCGCCCACGCGGTTCATTCCGTCGTTCCAGTCGCCGTGGCCGATCAGCGGGAGGCCGTGGGGACCGAGGCGGTCGACCCGGTCGAGGCCCTTGAGGATGTGGTCGTAGAGGGAGGCCGGCTTGTGGGCTGGGTCAGGGAGTCCGTAATCGTCTTCCTGGCCTGGCTTCAGGGGTGGAGCGCTCAGGAAGTCGACGGGTTCGTCGAGGAGGCTCGCGTCGCCGGTGACTTCAACGTAATGGCTGGCGGCCAGGCCGAGCCAGGCGGGATCGTCGGAGATCCGGGTTCGGATGCCGCGTCCGACCGGAGGGTGCCACCAGTGCTGGACATCGCCTTCGAGGAACTGGTGCGCGGCCGCGCGGAGGATGTGCGCCCGCGCGACCTCGGGCGCGGCGTGGACCATCGCCATCACGTCCTGGAGCTGGTCGCGGAAGCCGAAGGCGCCGCCCGACTGGTAGAAGCCGGATCGGCCCAGGTATCGGCACGAAAGCACCTGATAGAGCAGCCATCGGTTGGCGAGCAGGTCGATGGAGGCGTCGGGCGTACGGATATGGACGGTGCCGAGGATGCGGTCCCAGTTTTCGCGGACCTCGGTCAATGTTTGGTCGGCGCGGCCGCGCTCGCGGTGTCGGCGGACGACGGCGCGGGCCGATTCGAGGTTGTCGGCCTCGCCGAGCAGGAAGACGATTTCGGACCAGGCGCCTGGGCGCAGGTCGATCTGGACCTGGATGGCGGCGCAGGGGTCGAAGCCGGCGCCGAGCTGTTCGGCGAGGCCGGCGCGAGTCAACGCGGCGGGTGTCGAGAGCGAGCCGTGGCGGCCGAGGAAGACCAGGCGGTCGGTGGTCAGCGATCTTGGCCGCCGGTCGACATCGGCGAACGCGACTCGATCGGCGAGGTCGATTCGGTAGGCGTTGCGGGCCAGGAGTGCGCCGGTTTCCTCGTCGATCTCGGTGACGACGTGCATTGAGGAGGCGTCGCGGTTGGGGCCGAGGACCCACTCGGCGTAGAACGTCGCGGAGATGCGCCGGGGTCCGCTCTCGCCGCTGGCGCGGAGGCGGAGGCGGAAGAGTTTCACCGGGTCGTCGGGCGGGACAAACAGCGTCAGCTCGTGCTCGATTCCGTGGGCGACTTTTTGATAGGACGTGTAGCCCTGGCCGTGTCGGACGAGGGTGGGCTCGGGGCCGGCGATGGGGAGCGGGGTGGGCGACCAGACCTCGCCGGTTTCCTCGTCGCGGAGGTAGATGGCCTCGCCGGGCGGGTCGGAGACCGGGTCGTTGCTCCAGGGGGTGAGGCGGTTGCCCTGGCTATTGGCCGACCAGGTGAAGCCGGGTCCCGACTCGGTCGCGACGAATCCGGCGGTGGCGTTGGCCACCACGTTGGCCCAGGGCGCGGGTGGGAGCCGGAGGTGCGAGGCGGGCGCGGGGTAGGGCGAGGGCCCGTGCGCCAGCGGTCCGTTCCGGCCCGCCGAGGGGGGCGGCGAGCCCTCGACCAGGATGCAGTACTCGCGGCCGTCGGGGGTGAAGCCGCCGGTTCCGTTCGCGAAAAGCAGGTCGTCGGGGAGTCGGACCGGCTCGTCGTGAGGGACGACCGGGTCGCGGGTCGGATTCAATCGAGGGGGTGCTGGCGCGTGGTGCTCGGTCCGGTCGAGCTGGGTTGAGAGCGGCCCGCGGTCGCCGACCAGAACGACGCGCGCCGTGGCTTCCAGGAGGGTCCGTTCTTCCTCGGTCATCTGCGAGGAGCGGCGGACGAAGACGCCGCCCGGTTTGTCGAGCCGGTCGGCCGAGCCGCCGGCGCGAACGGCGTCGAGCAATTGCCGGTTCATCGCGTCGAGGTAGCTGCCTGCCTGCTGGTCGATCAGGACGAGGTCGAAGTCGAGTCCACGCGCGGTCAGATAAGCATGAGCGGCGACGAGTTGTCGGGCGAGGTGAAGCTCGCCTCCCTCGCCGATCCGGGCCAGGACGATGGGCCGGTCGCCGGAGATCCCGAACCGCCAGAGGGCTGGCTGCCCGAGCTGGTTGCGCTGGATCGCCGAGGGGTCGCCGCGCAGGGCTCCGCCGGCGAAGACGACGTGCGCGGCGAGCCGCTGGTAGAGGTGGGCTTCCGAGCCCGACTGGTCCTGATGCCGGTGCTCGACCTGGATTCGGGCCCAGGCGAGTTCGAAGGCGCGGGTGGACGCGGCGATCTCGCGGAACTGATCGGCGATTCCGAGGGCCTCGTCGCGCGACTCGGCGAACGCCGTGACGAACGAGAGGACGGCGGTCCCTCCGGCTTCGAGCTTCACCCGGCGGCGGAGGCTCAACACGGGGTCGAGCACCGGTCCGGCGGTTCCCGAGAGGGTGGCGCCGGTGTCAACGGCTGCCGGATTCGCGACGGTTCGGCCCCGGCCGAGGAAGCGGGCGCGGTCGGTCTCGAACTGGATCGGTCCGATGGCGGTGCCGCCGCGGGTCGCCCGGTCGACGGCCGAGACGTGGACCGCCCAGAGTGGTTCTTCCGAGGCGGAGCGCATCCGGCGCCTGGCCAGAATCGCGCCTGGACCGCCGAGCCATTCGGTCTCGACGAAGAGCTTCGAAAACGCCGGGTGGACGACGTCGCTGGCGCGCGGGGCGAGGACGATCTCGGCATAGCTGGTGACCTCGATCTCGCGGGGCGAGGCGTCGTGGTTGACCAGCGTGAGCCGGCGGACCTCGGCGCGATGCTCGGGCGAGACGATCACCTCCAGGGTGGTCTCGATTCCGTAATCGCGGCGGCGGAACGACGCCTTGTCGGCGGCAAAGATGGCCTCGAAACTCTCGGGAACCCGGCAGGTTGGCTGGAAGCCGGCCGACCAGGCCGAGCCCTTGCCGACGTCGCGAATGTAGAGGAACGAACCGTGGCCTTCCTTCGCCGCGTCCTCGCGCCACCGGGTGATGTCGAGCCCGCGGCAGGTGCTGACGCCCGATCCCGCGTTGGTCAGCAGAACGTGATACTGGCCGTTGGAGAGGATGTGGGTTCGAGGCGCCGGTGTGAAGGGCGTGGTCAGCCGCCGGCTCATCGGCGCGGCGGTCGGCGCCGAGGGGGCGGCGCCCTCGGCGGATTCCTCGGCGGCGGACTCGCCCTCGTCGCGAAGCTCGGCGGCGGCCTCGGCCGCGGTGAGCGCCCGTTCGAGGATCGGAGGGTCGGCCGGCAGCCGCTCTTCCAGCAAAAGGTCGATCGCGCGGACCATCGGCTCGGCCGAGAATCGATGGGTCATCACATCGGCATGAAGGGCGTTGTTCAGCGCGACCAGCCCCATCCCCTGGTGGTGCGCCATGTACGACTGAACGACCACCGACCGCTTCCCCTCGGGGACGCGACCGGGTGTGTAGTCGATGGCCTCGTAGTAGCCGTACTCGCCCTCGGCGCCTTCCCGGGTGAGGTGCCGGAGGTTCTCCAGCGCCTCGCGCGGGGCGAGCATCACGGCCATCATTGTGGCGTAGGGGGCGAAGACGCGGTCGAGTTCGAGCCCCTGCTTGAGCCCGAGGCCCGGCGTTCCGAACGCCTGGTAGTGGTAGTCGCCGGCGATGTTCTGCTCGCCGTAGCTCGACTCGGAGATTCCCCACGGCAGGCCGAGTTCCCGGCCGTATTCGATCTGGCGGGCGACCGCGGTTTTGCAGGCCTCGGCGAGGGTGGTGCCGGGGAGGGTGCGGAGCATCAGCCGGGGCATCAGATATTCAAACATGGTCCCGCCCCAGGAGATCAGCCCGAGTCGTCCGGCGGCCCGGATGAACGGCCGGCCGAGCTGGAACCAGTGCTTCCGGGGCGCCTCGCCGCGCGCGACGGCAAGGTAGCAGGTCAGGCTCGCCTCGGAGGCGAGCAGGTCGTAACAGGCGCTGTCGAGCCGGCCTTCGGTCAGGTTGTAGCCGATGCTGAAGAGCTGGCGATCGGTTCGGTAGAGCGGTCGGAAGTCCATCCCGGCGGCGAGGTCGCGGGCGGCGTCGGCCGCCTGATGCAGACGGGTCAAAACCTCGCCTGGGACCGGGTCGCGCACGGCGGCGATGAGGGCGCGGAGCGTCTCGACCATCGACGGAGTCCTTGCCCGCTCCGCCAGGGTTTCCAGCTCGGAGGCGATTCTGTCGGACCGCTCGGCGATCACCCGGAGCGGCGAGGGGGCGAGCAGTTCGGCCCGGATCGAGGACCATCGCCTGGCGTCGTCGTCGGACGGGAACAACGCGTGGCTGCGGTTCTCGATCGCGATCAAGCCCGTGATCCAGGGTGCCAGCGAGGCCAGCTCGGCCCGCCAGCCGGTCGTCTGCTCGACCAGCCGATCGGCCCAGGTCGTCGGGGAATCCGTCGCTCTCGACGTCCGCGCCGCGAGGTCGCGCGCCGCGGTCTCGACCGAGGCGAGCCATTCGTCCCACTGGGCCAGGTCGGCCGGAATCGGGCCGGCGAAGAGCGAGGCGAGCCGACGCGCCGGCTCCCTCGGCGCCGAGGGGGATTCGGTCGCGAGCCGGAAGGCGTCTTCGAGGCCGCGCGCGATCGAGGCGTCGAGGATCGGCGCGGTGGCCTTCTCGCGGAGTCCGTGCGAGAGCGTGACCAGGCAGCCGAGCAGGTTGCCGCTGTCGACCGTCGAGACGTATCGAGGGGTCAACGGCTGCAAGGTTTTCGTATCGTACCAGTTGAGGATATGTCCCCAGTGCTTTTCCAGCTTCTGGAGGGTTCGCAGGGTTTTTTCCAGGCGGTCGACCAGCCGGAACGGGCCGATGTAGCCGAAGTCGGCCGCGGAGAGGGTGGATAGAAGGAGCAAGCCCTTGTTGGTTGGCGAGGTTCGGTGGGCGATCCGGCCGTCGGGGTATTCCTGGAAGTTGTCGGGCGGGAGCCAGTTGTCCTCGTCGCCGACGAAAGTCTCGAAGAAGAGCCAGGTCTTGCGCGCGACGCGGCGGAGGGCTTTCCGCTCGTCGTCGGTGAGGACGGTTCGCTCGACGGCCGGCGGTCGGCTGAGGAAGTACGCCCATCCCGGCGAGATCAGCCAGGCGAGCAGAATCGGCGAGGCGGCCGGCAGGGCGTCGGGACGAACCACCGCGACGATCGCCCCGATCGCGAGGGCGAGCGTGGGGCCGGTCCACATCCCCTGGATGAAGTGCCGCAAATCGGTTCCCAGCCGTTGTTCGGTCGAGGCGGCCGTTTCCCATTCCAGCAGTTTTTTCCGGCTCACGTAGAGTCGCGCGAGTGTTCGGGCGATGGCGTCGACCAGCACGGACGACCGGTAGGCGAGCAGGACCAGTTCCATGAAGATCTGTCCGACCATCGCCGGGACGGTCTCGCGCGCGGCCCGGAGCGGCGAGAGGAGCCCCTGGCGAGGGATGGCGACCGCGATCGACATGGCCACCTGCCAGAGTGGGACCGAGAGGACCAGCACTCCGAGGATGGTCCAGGCCCAGGGCGAGCCGGGAAGGAGGGTCCAGCCGAGGACCAGCAGGACCAGAAGCGCCGGCGGGACGAGGCTTCGGCGGAGGTTGTCGAGCAGCTTCCAGCGCTCCAGGGCCGGGAGCGGGTTCGGACGCCGGGCGCTCGGGCCCTCGGAGGTCGGTACGCGGGGGGCGAGCCAGGGGAGAAGCTGCCAGTCGCCGCGGACCCACCGATGCTCGCGCCTGGAGTAGGCATTGTATCGGGCCGGGAAGTCATCAAAAAGTTCGGTATCGCTGAGCAGGCCGCAGCGGGAGAAGTTTCCCTCAATGAGGTCGTGGCTGAGGATCGCGTTTTCGGGGAAGGCGTGGGCGGTCGCGGCCTCGAAGGCGTCGACGTCGTAGATCCCCTTGCCGGTGAACGTGCCGATGCCGTAGAGGTCCATGTAGGAGTCGGAGGCGGCCGTCGAGTAGGGGTCGATTCCGCCGGAGGTCGCGAGCATCGCCGCGAACCGGGACCGGGTCGCGGCGGTGAGGTGGAAGCTCACCCTTGGCTGAAGAACGCCGTAGCCGGAGACCACCCGGCCGGCCTTCGGGTCGAATTTCGGCCGGTTCAGCGCGTGGGCCATGGCGCCGACGAGCCGGCCCGCCGCGTCGCGCGGCATGCGGGTATCGGCGTCGAGCGTGATCACGTAGCGGACCTGGGGCAGCTCGGAGGGGTCGACGCTGAAGGTGGTGTAGCTGGTGTCGCGGGCGCCGCGGAGCATCCGGTTGAATTCCTGGAGCTTCCCGCGCTTTCGTTCCCAGCCCATCCAGACGCCCTGCGAGGGGTTCCAGAGCCGCTTTCGATGGAAGAGAAAGAAGCGGTCGGGGCCGGTCGGGTGGTCGCCGCCCGAGGTGGAGGTCCGTCCGAGCGGGTCGCCGGCGCGGTGGCGGTCGTTGAGGATTCGGATCCGATCGATCGCGTCGCGGAGGAAGGCCTCGTCGTCGGGCATGAACTCGGCGGGGGCGTCGCTGAAGTCGGTCAGCAGGGCGAACCGCAGGTTCGGGTCGGGGTTGGAGAGGTAGTGTGTCTCCATCCGTTCGATCAGGACCGCGGCGCTCGAGTGGCGTGCGAGCATTCCGGGAATAACGACGAACGCCATGTGCTCGGCGGGGATACCTTCCTTGAAGTCGAGCTTGGGGAGAACTCTTGGGGGCAGGAAGAGGGTCAGCTTGTGATTGACCAGTCCGACGGCCAGCTCGGAGAGTGGGAGCAGGACCACGGCGACCGCGAGGAGAAGCCATCCCCACCCGGTCCCCGCGCCGACGACCAGGCCGATGGCCGCCGTGACGAAGAAAGCCAGCGCCAGTCCGATCGAGCCGAAGTAGGTGGCGCTGGGATGGTCGAGCATGGCGCCGAGGAGCCGGGGCCAGAGGCCGGGTTTGTATCCGAAGTGGGCTTCCAGGTCGCGTCGGCCGCGATCGATCAGGTAATAGCCGACGTGGTCTTTCGGCGAGGCGTCGGCCGAGTCCTGGCGAGCGCGGCGGGCCAGGTCGATCGCGAAGCGGGCGACCTCGACCTCGTCGGCGCCCGAGCCTCGCGAGATGGCCTCGACGATTCGTCGGTATCGGTCGCTGGTCGGGAAATCCTGCAAGGGATAGACGCCGGAGGGATCGTCGCGGAGGATCGCCTCGACCCGGCTGCACTGTTCGAAGAAGGCGTTCCAGTCGACGGCCGAGAGCAGGCGGAGCGAGAGAACGGCGTTGCCGACGGTGACCTGATTGGCGGCCTGGTCGTGGTGTTCGCGGCGGAGGACCTCGTTTGGGTCGCTCCCGCGCGCGGAGAGGGCCGATTCGAGGCGGTCGAGGACGTCGGCGGAGCCTTCCTGGTCGCGGAGGATTCTCAGAAGCTGGACGACGAACGGATCGCTGAGGCCGCCGAAGTCGGGGAGGGTGTTGTCATCGACGTGGGCGGGCGGGTCGTTGGCTCGTGCGGCCCGGGCTCGAATCCGGGCGACGACGTCGGCCGCCCAGCGTTCGGCGCGCCGGCGTTCTTCCCAGCCGAACATCATCCGATCGGCGAGGCGCCTGAGGTTCTCCAGCAGGACCAGGCGGAGCATGGTGGGGAGGGCCCAGAGCTCGCCGATGGTGAGCGGAGCGACCTCCTGGAAGGCCCGGACGAACCGGGCGATTCGGGCCTCGTCGAGGTCACTATCCGAGTGGGCGACGAGCGCCATCGCGAGGGCGTGAACCCGCGGATAGCCGGCCATCGGCGCCGCTTCCAGCTTCGGGAGGAGCGCGTCGTAGCCCGGCGGAAGATCGCGCCTGACCTCGCGAAGCGAATCGGCGATGATGTGGAAGTTATCCACGAGCCATTCGGCGTCGATGCCCGGGAGGCGGCGGCGGTCGCCCACGGCGACCAGTCGACGATGAACGTCCTCGAGAACCTTTTTGTTCTCCACGAACCGGCGGAGCAGGGGGCTGGGGGCTCTCCGGTGCGGGGCGATCTGGCAGGCCGAGGCGAGCTGGGCGGCGCGGGCGTCGAGCCCATCCAGCCCGAGCCGATCGGCGCGGATTGGGGCCTCGCCGCGGGGGTCGATCAGCGCGGCCGGGGCCGCTTCCGCCCCTTGACCCGACGGGGCGGCCCACTCGACGGACGTCGCATTCATTCGCGCGATTCTCTCCGGTCCTGGAGTCGAGGGGGGCGCCCCGTCGGCGAGACGACGCACGCGAGGATCGGCACGACCGTCCCCCTTCACCGAACCCTTGCTCCCCCCAAGATTACCGGCTCATCGGCCCCCTGGCAATCGCGCCCCCGTCGCTGACCCGCGAGCCGATCGGATCCTGGCTCGGCCCGTCGAACCCCCCGGCTTGATCCGTTCCTCGGGCGATCGCCCCGGGCGCGTTGCCAGTGGGGGGCTGGCGGGAGAAAATGACCGATGGGAACGATCCACGAGGCGAGCCAGGAGAACCGAATCATGGCCACGGTCGCGACGCCGATGTCCTCACCACCCGGCGCGCCCGGCTGGATTCCCTCGCCGCTCTATCGGATGAGTGTCGAGGAGTATGAGGCGATGGTGGCCTCGGGGCTTTTTCCGGAGCGGAAGCGTGTGCACCTCATCCGCGGGCTGCTCGTGGAAAAGATGACCCAGAACCCCCCGCACGCGATCGCGGACGACCTTTGCGGCCAGGAACTCGCCCGGGCCTTGCCCGGCTGGTACATCCGATCGGCCAAGCCGATCCGACTCCCCGAACAGTCAAGCGCGCCCGAGCCCGATCGTTGTGTCGTCCGCGGTCCGGCCCGCCAGTACAGGAACCGACATCCGGAACCGTCCGAGATCGTCCTGGTTGTGGAGGTCTCCGACTCATCCCTGGCGGATGACCGAGAAGTGGGCGCTGAGGTCTATGGGCCGGCGGGCCTACCGGTCTACTGGATCGTCAACCTGGTCGACCGCCAGATCGAGGTTCAGACCGATCCGGGACCGTCGGGTTATACGAGCCGGACCGTCTACCAGGCCGGCGCGACGGTTCCGATCGTCATCGATGGCCAGGAGATCGGACGGATCGCCGTCGAGACGCTCTTGCCCTGACGGTTCGCTTTCGGAAAAGGGTTAAAGGCTCTTCAAATAAGCGATCAGATCGTCCATTTCCTGGCTGGAGAGTTCGCCCGAGCCGCTGACGACCGTTTCGGGGCTGTGCGGGCCGGAAAGAGCCTCGCGCAGGGTCTTCGAGCGGCCGTCGTGCAGGTAGGGATCCTTGTCGTAGAGGCCGCGGAGCGAGGGGGGATTGTAACCTTCATAGGCATCGTCGGGTTCTTCGAGTCCGGCGATGTGAATCTTGCCGTCGGTCAGCTCGGGGCCCTTGTGGCAGGTCGCGCACCCGGCCTTCGACGATCGAAAAATGTCCTGCCCGCGCCTGGCCGCGGGGGTGAGGCTACCGTCGGGATTTCGATACGGATTGCGGGGGTATTCGAGCGTCCCCAGGTAAGCGACCAGCGCCCGGACGTCTTCCTCCGACGGCCGGGGGCCCTGCATGCTCTTGGTGAACGATTCCACCATCGCATGGTCGAGATTCTTTTGCCAGCCGTGCCAGGTCCAGGGGCCCGTTTGAGTCACCCCGCGCAGCGTGGGCGCCTTCTTTCGGCTTTTGAGGTGGAACGTGCTGAGATCCTGCCGGCCGTCGTTCAATGTGTCGAAGTCGAGTCCGGCGGTGTGTCCGTCGCTGTGGCAGGTGTTGCAGCTATACCACTGGTTGAACGACCGGGTCGCGTCGTGGAAGACTCTCTCTCCCCTGCGCGCCAGTGAGGGTGTCTTCGGCCCGCCGAGCGGGATCGTCCGAACGAGCTTCGCCGCCGAGGCGTCCACGACCTGCACGGCGTCTTCCAGATAATTGGCGACGTAGACCGTCTTCGCGTCGGGGGCAAAAACGATCTCGGTCGGCCGCCCGCCGAGCGCGACCCGACGGAACCGGCCGTCGCCGGTGAGCAGCTCCGAGGCCATCAAATCGCGAGAGTTCTCGTCGCGCCAGGGGAGCCGCTTGCGATCGGTCCGAAAAACCATCAGCTCGTGCGTTCCGCCCAGACTCACGACGATCAGCCGCCCGTCCCGACTCACCCCGACCCCGTGCGCATCGGAGGCCGCCTGGCCGCGAGGGTCGAGCGAGATCGTGGAAAACGTCGGCGAAGAGCCGTCGAGCGCCACCCGGGTCAGTCGCTGGCCGAGCACCCAGCCCAGGTCGATGTTGTTCTTCGTCGTCGCGAACCGACGATTCTTCATGTTGGCGACGTACGCCGTCTTCCCATCGGGCGCCACGATCACCTGACGAAGATTGGTCCCGTCGATCGAGATGGTTTGCTCAACGACCCATTTTTTCAAATCCACGATCGAAACATCGCCCGAACGGGCATTGCCGACGACCAGCTTCGACCCGTCGGGCGAAAGCGCAACGCCCCGAGGCTCGCGACCCACCCCGATCCGACCCGTGACCTTCCGGCCGTCCAGATCGACGCGGACGACCTCGTTCTCGACCCCAACGGCGACATAAGCCGTCGCGCCATCCCACGAGATCGCCACCCCGCGCGGCTCGGGTCCGACCTCAACCCGGCCGACCACCTTCAGCTTATCTCCACCGACCTCGATCACCGCGAGATCGTAGCCGTACCAGTGCGCGACCACCGCGCGCCGACCGTCGGAAGCGATCGCCACGCCAGCGGGCTTTTCCCCGGTTTTGACCTCGTCGAGAACTCGCCCCGAGGCGGTATCGACGAGCGAGACGGAATCGGCCGTCTGGTTAGCGGTGAGCAACCGCTTCCCATCGACCGAGAGTGCCAGGGCGACCGGCGACCGATGCGGCCCATCGCCATCCGCCCGAACCACCACGGGCACCGCGAAAAACACGGCCCATCCGAGGACCATCCGCGCCCCGATTCGTCTGCCAAGCATGGAAGAAGGCTCCCGTCACCACGAAGTCGAATCGGAAAGACAAAAGGCCAGGGGAAAGACAATCGGAAAGACAAAAGGCAGGAACCACGAAATAACACGGAGAACACGGAAAAGACCCGGAGACAAAGAAGGAAGCGTCATTTGGGGCCGTGGCGGGCCGAGAATCCCCCCAGTCGCCTCGCGACCCCTGGCTTGAAACCTTGGTGAGTTCGATATTTGGATTTCTGTCTTTTCCGTGTTCTCCGTGTTATTTCGTGGTTCCTGACTTAGGGTATTTTCATTGGGTATTTCGACATAAGTTCGTGGTTTCAAGGATCTCCCCAGTCGCCTCGCGACCCCTGGCTTGAAACCTTGGTGAGTTCGATAATTTCTGTCTTTTTTCGTGCTTTCCGTGTTATTTCGTGGTTGCTGACTTTGGTTTTTGATTTTCTTCACATGCGGTCGACGACGTCGATTCCCAGCAGCCCGGCGCCGAGCTTCAGGGTCCGGCCGGTCAGCTCGCAGAGGGCCAGTCGGCTATCGCGGCGCTCGGGCGACTCGGCCTTCAGCACCGGGCATTCCTCGAAGAACGTGCTGAACGTCTGGGCGAGTTCGAACAGGTGATCCGTTAGGATGTTCGGCTTGAGGTCCTCCGACGCCAGTTCGATCACTTCAGGGAGCCGCAGCAGCTTGACACCGAGCGCCCGCTCGGCTGGGTGGGTCAGGAGGATCACCGGACGGGCCTCGCGGATCGATCGCGGGTCAACATTCCCCCTACGGAAGATACTCTGCGTCCGGGCATAGGCGTATTGCAGGTACGTTCCGGTGTTTCCGTTCTTCGCCATCATCTTCTGCCAGTCGAAGACGTAATCGCTCACGCGATTCTGGCAGAGATCCGCGTACTTGATCGCGCCCATGCCGACGACCACGGCCACGCGTCGCTGTTCGTCGGGATCGAGGTCGGGGCTATTTTCCTGGACGACCTTGTAGGCTTCGGCCGCCGATTCGTCCAGGAGCGATTCCAGGCCGACGACGTCGCCGTCCCGGGTTTTGAAGGGTCGGCGATCGGCGCCCATGATCGTCCCGAAGGCGATGTGCTGCAAATCGACCGAGTCGTATCCCCACTTCCGGGCCACCGAGAAGAGCAGCTTGAAGTGGTCGGCCTGCCTCGAATCGACGACATAGAGCATCTGGTCTGGCTTCCAGGTCTCCATCCGATACTGGATCGTGGCGAGGTCAGTTGTGGCGTAGGTGAAGGCGCCGTCGCTTTTGCGGACGAGGAACGGGGCCTTGATCCCCTCGACAAAAACCACCGTCGCGCCCTCGCTTTCGACGGCCAGCCCCTTCTTCTGGAGGTCCTCGACGACCGGGGCGAGCCTGGAATCATAGAAGCTTTCGCCGAGCCAGGCGTCGAAGGTGACGCCCATCCGGTCGTACATCCTCCGGAGGGCGCCCAGGCAATGCGGCATGAACCGATCCCAGAGAGCCCGGTTTTCGGGGTCGCCGGCGTGGAGCCTGGCGGTTTCCTGGCGCGCTGCTTCCTCGACGTCCTTTTCTCCCTGGGAGATCCGGGTATTCACCATCCGATACAGCCGGGCGAGCTCGCCGACGGGATCGGTCGCAAAAGCTTCCTCGTCGCGGGCGTTCTTCCAGCCCCAGAGGATCATCCCGAACTGCGATCCCCAGTCGCCGAGGTGGTTGTCGCGGATGACCCTGTGCCCGGCGGCGGTCAAAATTCGGGCGAGGCTGTCGCCGATCACGGTGGAGCGCAGATGCCCGACGTGCATCGGCTTGGCGACGTTCGGCGACGAGAAGTCGACCACGATCGTCTTCGGCTTCTCGGGGGCGACGAGCCCGAGGCGGTCGTCGTTCAACAGCTCGCCGAGTGCCCCGGCGATCCAGTCATCCTGGAGGCGGATGTTGAGGAACCCGGGCCCGGCGATCTCGGGCGGCCCGGCGATCGGGGCAAGGTCGACGGCTCCGGCGATCTCGGCGGCGAGGTCGCGCGGCTTCTTGCCGGTCGCCTTCGCGAGGCCCATGCAGCCGTTGGCCTGATAGTCGCCAAACTTCGGATCGGTCGCCGGCCGGACCGCCGCCGAGAACGCCGAACGATCGGCGCCTTCCGGGAGCGCGGTCCCGAACCGGGCTTTCAACAGGTCGAGTACGTTCATCGATCCCCAGCCACAAATAAACAATTACTAATAACAAATTACCGGACGGGCTCATCCTTGCGATCGGCCCCGGCATCCGAGGAATTTTGCCAGTCGAGGCGAGGGGCGTCGCCCCAGATATCCTCGAGGCTGTAATAGGCGCGGTCTTCGGGGGAGAAGACGTGGACGACGAAGTCGCCGTAGTCGATGAGGGTCCAGCGTCCTTCCTCGGAGCCCTCGATGCCGAGCTTGTGCTCGCCGAGTTTCTTCATTTCCTGGTCGATCTCGACGACGATGGCGTTGCTCTGTCGGCGGGAGCCGGCGGTGGCGATGACGAAGTAGTCGACCAGCGGGGTGGCCTTGTGGAGGTCGAGCAGGACGATATCCTTCGCGCGGTTGTCATCGGCGATCCGGGCGCAGCGCCGGGCGTGTTCGAGCGCGAGGCCCATGCGGTTGGGCTCTCGTCGGTCGGTGGCGTGGTGCGGCACCTCGTCCTGGAGGTCGTGCGACTCTCGGGAGCGGAGCGACCGCGTGCGTCGTGGGGTGGTGGTTTCCGAAACGGGCAGGCTGTTCGTCGGGTTTTGCTCGACCATTCCATTCTTCCGGTGCGCCGGGAGGGCCGGGCCAGATCACCCCCTCGGCTGATGTTCCTGGGACCAGGGACCAGGACGAACCCCACCGGAGCGGACACAACCCTCCAGCAAACGGTTCGACCCTTCATTTTACCGACGACCCGACCCGGATGGCTATTGGGGTTCTGCCGAGGTCGGCAACCCGGGTGCCAGGGCCGGGGGTCTGAAGGGTCGATCGGGCGGAGGATCGACGGGCGTTGGGATGTGGAGAATCGAGTTGCGACGGGCTCGATCGCGGGCGTCTGGGGGAGCCCGCGATCGAGCCATTCAAGGGGTGGGATCAGGGAATGTAGGTCAGGCCGCGGGCCCTGCTGATGTTCACGGTGCCCAGGGTGTTGCCCACGATCGTGTTGCCCTGGACCACCGATCCGTTGCTGGCGCCGAGGGCCGTCAGGCCGTATCCGCCGTTCGAAAGGATTCGGTTGCCCAGGCCGGACGCGAGCGGTCCGCCGATGGTCGTTTGCCGGGCGTTGATCAGCGTCAGGCCGTCGCCGGTGTTGTTGCCGATCGTCGAGCCGTACACCCGGTCGCCTCTCGACGAATGGACGATCACGCCCGACCCGATATTGTAACGAATCGTGTCCTGGAACGGGGCCGCCGCGCCGCCGATGGTCACCGATGACGTTCCTGGACCGATCGCGATCCCGCCCAGGGCGTTGCCCAGCGGTTGTGTTCCCAGGGCGCTGGTTCCGATGTTGGTGTGGAAGATCGCGATGTCGTGGGCGTGCCCGGCGACCTCGATTCCGTATCGGGCGTTGGACGAGGCGGTCGTCGCTGGCTCGATCGACGGCTGGAATCCGCCGATCGCGATCTGATGGGCCTGGCCGTCGATCTTGATCCCGTCGCCGCCGTTGGGAATGGGCGCGTTGATCGCGGTGTTGGTGCCGGTGGCCGTCTGCGTCACCTGCACGCCGGTGGCCTTGCCGCCGATCTCGATTCCGTTGCCGCCGTTCCCCGCGATGATGCAGGTGCGGATCTGGTTGTTGCCGCCGCTCGACGTGATCAAAATGCCGTCGCGACGGTTGGGCGCGGCTCCGGCGAAGGCGAAGACGCCGCCAAACGTGTTGAACGACGTGAACCCGCTGGCCCGGCCGGTCACCTCGATCCCGTTCTGGTTGTTCCCCGAGATCACGTTGCCGAGCGGGATCACGCCGCCGACCTCCGTGTTCGCGGACGAGCCCGAAACGAGCAGGCCGTCTCGGCGATTGGCGACCACCGTTGCGTTGTTCGCCCCGGCGCCCAGGAAGTTCGCCTGGACCGTCGTATTGTTGGAGTTGGTGATCCGGAGGCCGTTGCCGCCGTTGCCGCTGAGGACGTTGTAGTAAATGAAGGGATGATCCTGGAGCTGGCAGCCGATCAGTGCGTTCCCATTCGCCCGGACGATGGCGACGCCGTCGCCCCGGTTCCCCAGCGCTGCGTTTCCGGTGGCGGTCGTGCCGACGAAGTTGCCGCTGAGCGTGTTGTCGGTGGCGCCTCCGGTGATCAAAACGCCGTTGCCCTGGTTGCCCGAGATCAGGTTGCCCTGCGTCGGGCGGACGATCACGCCGGCGGTCGGGTCGTTGCCGCCGCTGGCGGTCCCGCCGATCAGGTTGTGCGATGCTCCCTTCGTGACCAGGATGCCGTTCTGGCGGTTGCCGACGGCCCGCGTTCCGGAGGCGTCGGTTCCGATGTTGTTCATCGCGATTTGGTTGCCCGAGGCGCCGTAGATCCCGATCCCGTTACCGCCGTTGCCCGAGATCACGTTGGAGAGCTGGAAGCTGGTGTTGACGGTCGCCTGGTACGAGATGATCCCGGTATCGACGGTGACGATCCCGACGATCTGGTTGTCGGCGACGGAGTTGGAGAACTGCGAGCCGGTCGCGCCGGGGTAGTGGAGCGGGACCCAACTGGCGGGGCCGAAGGTGCCGTCAGGGTTGCGGGAGACGGTCGCGAGATACGCTCCAAGAGGGGCTCCCGAGGAAAGGTCGGTGGTGCCGGCGGCGAGGGTGTAGACGCCCTGCTGAGGGCCGCTGATCCCCTCGAAGTGGGTGCCGATCGCCGAGCCGGTCGGCGAGGCGCCGGGGCCGGAGATCGAGGTCCAGTTGGAGAACTGGCCTGTCGAGGCGTTGTAGTCGACCAGGTAGCCCGCGGCGGTCGGCAGGCCGGAACCGCCCAACGTGTTGTAGCCGCCGGCGATGGTGTAGCTCGTCCCGCCGTTGAACCAGATCCCATACGCCGAGGTGGTCGTCGCGCCCGGATAGACGATCTCGGTGAACTGGCTGCTTGTGTCGTTATAGATGAAGGCGTGGTAACTTGAGGCCGCGACGTCGCCGCCGTTGCCGACCGCGAGCCCCCCCGCCGTGCTGTGGACGTAGGTGATCGAGGCGCCCGGATAGTCAATCGTCGTGTAATCGGCGGGGTTGGAGAGGTCGGCGGTCGTCCCCTGGAACGAGAAGCCCTGAACCTGCCCGTTGCCGGTCTTGTAGCTGCCGACCAGCCGGAGGACATCCCCCGCGACGATGTCCGGGCCGTAGAGGCTGGTGGAAGTCGCGCCCGGATAATTCACCGCGTAGCTCGTCCCGCCGGCGCCCGAGATCGGGCCGACGTAGAGCAGGCCGTTGGTGCCCGAGGTCCCGGTGATCAGGTACTGGCCGGGCGTCCCCGAATCGCGGATTCCCTGCCAGCCCGAGACCGGCTGCAACCCGACGGAATCGGAATTGTAGTACGAAACCCCCGTGACCGGGTTGAGCTGGCCGATGAGGTCGCCGTGCGACGAGGCCAGGATCTTGATGCCGTCGCCATGGTTGCCGGCGCGAGTGGTGCCGTTGGCGAGGACGCCGATGTCGTTCCCCTGCACGGTGACGTTCGAGGCGGCGAGCGTGACACCCGCGCCGCCGGCGCGCACCAGAGCCAGCGATTGGAGGGTTGAACCGTCCGACCCCGGTGCGAATCGGAGCCCGTTCGATCCCTGGAAGTTCACCGTGACGACCGGCGAGCCGTTGAAGTGAGGCGCCGAGGTGCCGTCGATCGCGACCGGGCTCGTGATGGCGGGGAGCGAGCGCCGGCCGGTCTGAATCGTCCCGTCGACGGCGAAGTCGATCGTATCGGCGCCCGGATGGGCGTTGGCCGAGAGGATCGCCTGTCGGAACGTCCCCGGCCCGGTGGCCTTGAGGCTCGTCACGGTGAACGTGCTGAGCAGCTCGCGAGATTCCAGGGCCTCGACCGGCTCGAATCGTCGGGTCCGGGGGCGTCGGCGGGCGGGTGTGGCCTTCATCGGGGAGGCTTCCTCCTGGTGCGCGGAGAGATTGCGTGGATGGCCGAGTCTGATCTGGACGTTTTCATCCGGAAAGCGGCCAGTGCGATACGAGGGAATCTAGGACGGCTCGGCGGATGAGGAGAACTCGCGCGGGAGGGATGGCCTCGATCGCGATGTCGGGCCGTGCGGATGATCCGCGGACATCGAGAGCGGATCCGTGGGAACGAGGAGGATTGGATTCAGGCCCCTTCGCGAGTGTGCATGGGTTGTTGTATAACATGGGATGGCACACAAGACCGTGCCGGGCCGTCCCGATGCGGCCGATAGCGGCGCGTCGAGAACGCTGCGGAGAGATGGAGGCCGGGCGAGGGCCCCGGCCGCCCGCGCGCACGGGGGACGGGCCGAGTCGGCAACAGGAAAGGGACGATTCGATGAGGCGACCGATGACGGCCGTGCTGGCGCTCCCGATGGCGCTGGCGGTGGCGATGGGGACGCCGAGGGCGGAGGCCGGTCCGCTCGACCCGAATGCCTTCGCGTCGCTGGGGACGCTCGATATCACGAGTAACAATTCCTATGGAGGATACACATTCAACACAACGAACGACACGCTGACCGATGACTCAAACGGGGCGGTTTTATCGACGGGGGTGACGTCGAACGGGATCGCTGTCTTCGACTTTAGTGAGATTACGCTCAGCGGCGCGTACTTCAACACGATCGGGAATGCCCCGCTGGCGCTCCTCTCGCGCGGCGGCATCAGTCTCACCGACACGATGGTCAATCTCGATGGTGGCGTCGGATTCGCGGGCGGTGGGATCGCCGGGCCGGGAGGCTATGCCGGCGGTCGTCAGGGCGGTGCCGGGGACGGCCCCGGGGGTGGGGTCGGCGGCGTGGTCGGCGGTGGCGGAGGGTTCGGCGGTGCCGGCTATGGGTTCGGCTCCGCGAGCACCGGACAGCCGTACGGGAATCTGGGCCTTCAACTCGTCGGTGGCAGTGGTGGCGGTGGCGTTTCCACTGTGGGCGGCGGTGGAGGAGGAGCCATCGAGATCGGAGCTATCGGTTTGCTGAGCATCAATGGCGGCACGATCTCGGCGGTTGGCGGCACCAACTTTCTCGACGGCGGCGGCGGGGGCGGCGGAGGGATCTTTCTTCATGCCGGCACCGTAAGTCTCGTCGGTTCCGATGTCCTGGACGTCAGCGGTGGTAATGGGGGTATGGGTACCGGGGGTTCGGGTTATGTTGGCACGGATCCGGTCCTAACGGGCGGCGGTGGCGGGGGACGTATCCTGATCGAGACCGATTCCTTCACGGCCTCAGGGAGCGGGAACTTCGCCAACCTGGCCGGCGGGACGGGATCTTTGCGCATCAGCAACGGCGGCGACGGCGTGCTGGTCATAGACCGACTCGCCCCCGCGTCGGTCCCCGAGCCGTCGAGCCTGATCCTGCTGGGCCTCGCCCTGCCGGTCGCGGCGTGGACCTGGCGGCGGCGGGCGAGTTGAGGAAATCCGAAGTCCGTCCGGTCAGGCTTTCTCGCCTGACCTGCCTCCGGCCGTCGCCCGACACGTCGGAATCCGGGTCCAGCCTGGAGCCGGTGAACATCCTGTCGGCGACGGCCGCTCTCGGTTCGTGGTCTCCCGTCCCCGATTTCCGACGATGCAGGCGCCTCCCTCGCCGGTTTCCTGATCTGGCTGGACCGTCGGAAATGAGGCCCTCATCGGCATGGGCCTGCTGGCCGATCACCAGATCGGTATCGAGGTCCGACCCGGCGGCGGCGTGGCGATTGCAACACTCTCCTGAGCCCCCATCCGGGCTCGTCCGCGTTCGTTGACTTTCGCCCCTCGTGTCCTACAATGCGGGGACTCGCTTCCCCGGATTTTCATCGATTTTGGACACAACCGGCGCCCCGATCTCATCATGCATCTCCTCACCGCCATTCCCGTTTACAACGAGGAGAAGTACCTCGAACCGGTCCTCACCGAGGTCCTCCGGTACGCGGGCGATGTGCTGGTCGTGGATGACGGGTCGAGCGATCGAACGCCCGAACTTCTTCGCAAGTTCCCGACGATCCAGACCATCCGCCACGAGCGCAACCGGGGATACGGAGCCGGGTTGCAGTCGGCCTTCAAGGCCGCCATCGAGGGCCGGTACGACGGGCTGGTCACTCTCGATTGCGACGGCCAGCACGAGCCCTCGATGATCCCCGACGTCGCCGCCCGGCTGGCCGACGCCGAGATCGTCTCCGGAAGCCGATACCTGCACGTCTTCGACCCGTCGCAGCGCCCGCCCGAGGAGCGCCGGCGGATCAACGTCGAGGTCACCCGATGGCTCAACGAATGCCTCGGGCTCAATGTTACCGACGCCTTTTGCGGCTTCAAGGCGTATCGGACCTCGGCCCTCCAACAATTCGAGATCACCGACGACGGCTACGCCATGCCCCTGCAAGTTTGGGTGCAGGCTGCGGCGCGGAAGATGAGCGTTGTCGAGGTTGCGGTCCCGCTGATTTATCTGGATGAATCGCGGGCGTTCGGTGGGTCGCTTGACGATGCCGCGTATCGGCTGGCGCACTATCGGAAGGTTTTCCGCGAGGCGCTCGATCGGGCGGGGATGTCGGCGGCCGGGGAGTGTCTGGGATGACGGCCCGCCGCCTTCGTGCCCCCGCGACCGACGGCGGTTTGCTGGTCGACCCGCCTGGGGACGAGGCCCTCGGGCTGCTCGCCGCCAACGCCCAGACCCTCTCGGGCTGGGATTACGACGTTCAGGGGCGATCGGCCCACTGGCTTCGGGCTCAGACGCGTCGCGAGGTTCTCACGCTGGCCCGGGCGTTCCTTCGCCGATATGGTTTCGACGCCGCTCCCGAGCGCGAGACCGATGCCGACGCCGACCGGCCGCTCGTCGTCACCGGACACCAGCCCGAGCTGTTCCACCCGGGCGTCTGGGGCAAGAACTTCGCCACCGCCGGCCTGGCCCACGCCGCCGGCGGGCTGGCGCTCAATCTGATCGTCGACAACGATATTCCCAAGGGCTCCGATATCCGCGTCCCGGCGCTTCGCGACGGACGATGGACCGGCGTTCCCGTTCCGTTCGACACCTGGCACGGCGAGATTCCGTACGAGGACTGGAAGGTCGTCGACGAGTCGGTTTTCACCACCTTCGCCGATCGAGCACGCGACGTTCTTGATGGAGCGATCGCCCATCCGCTCCTGGAGAATTTCTGGCCGAGAGCCGTGCGACGGGGGCGAGAGGTCGACGCGGTTGGGATGCGGTTCTCGCTGGCCCGTCGCGAGATCGAGGCCGATTGGGGCGTCGCCAATTTGGAGTTGCCGCTGGGTCAGCTCTGCCAGACCGAGGGTTTTCTCTGGTTCGCCTCGCACCTGATCGCGCAGCTTCCGCGTTACCAGGAAGTTCACAACGGCTGCCTGGCCGAGTACCGATCGGCGCACCGGATTCGGAGCCGGCATCACCCGGTCGCCGCGCTCGGGCGCGAGGGCGACTGGCTGGAGGCGCCGTTCTGGGCCTGGCGGGCCGGTTCGCGGGCGCGTCGTCGTCCGCTCCTGGCCCGGCAACGCGGGCGGACGATGGAGCTGAGGATCGGCGGCGAGGACGAGATCCTCGTCGAATTGCCCCTCCACGCCGACGGCGAAGCCTGTTGCGCCGTGGAACGGCTGCGGGATCTCCCCGCGGATTCGGTCCGAATCCGGACCCGAGCCCTGACCACCACCGCCTTCGCCCGGTTCTTCCTGGGAGACCTCTTCCTGCACGGGATCGGAGGCGCCAAGTACGACGAACTGGGCGACGCCATCTCCGCCCGATTTTTCGGGATCGAGCCGCCTGGATTTCTGGCGATCTCGATGACGGCGCGCCTTGGCCTTCCGGTTGAGCCGGTCACCCCGGCGGATGTTCTCGAAATCGACCGACGGCTCCGCGACCTCACCTTCAATCCGGATCGAGACCTTCCCGAACCCTCCTCGCCCGAGCTTCGTAAACTAATAGAGGAGAAGCGCGCGGCCCTCGCCGGACCGATTTCCACCCGTCGCGATCGCGTCGCCCGGGCGGTGGCCCTGCGCCGGATCAACGCGGCCATGCAGCCGTGGGTTGCGGAACAGCGAGCGGAAATGCTGGAGCGTCGGCGATCGATCCTGGCCGGGCTTCGGTCGAGCCGGATGGCCGGGAGTCGCGAGTTTGCCTCGGTGCTGCATTCCGAGGATCGGCTTCGCGGGGCGTTTCGGGATGTCGGGGGATGGAAGGCCCGATCCTGAAAGCTCGGGCGAAAGTTCCTGCCGGAACGGGCCGGGAATGAGCGCGTGTCACTCCCGACCGGACGAAGCCCGGGGTGACGCGCCGATCGCCGGCTGGAGCCGGCTCCTACAGCCGAGAGGGACGTGATAGATGGAATGATCCCATTCCCATGTAGGAGGGAGCTCCAGCTCCCGACCGGACGAAGCCCAGGGTGACGCTCTGATCGCCGGCTGGAGCCGGCTCCTACAGCCGAGAGACGTGAACGAAGCTCAGGGTGACGCGCCGATCGCCGGCGGGAGCCGGCTCGGGACAGGATCTCCGAGAGAGCACCGTCCGCGGGACTTGCGAAGGAAGGCCGCGAGAAGGGTGTAGTAGTCGACAGAAAATTCGGGCGGGCAGGAAGTTCCGTCGATCGAGCACGCGGGAAGCGGTGATCCCGGGCCGTTTTTTTGGCGGCTTCTCAAAATATGCCGGGGGAAGGATTCCGAAGAGAGACCGGCGGGATCGCAATGTGCAGGATTCCAGGACGGGCCCGAAGCAGAAAGAAATGGTGGGTTCGAGCGATCCAAGGGCTGGCCCCGGTCCGGTTTGCCGGGAGATGCGGCCTGACCCTGAGATTTTCCCATTCTGGATAGCGGCGGAGCGTTCAGCGAGCACGTACAATGAGAACAAAGAATCGGTCGGGTTCCCCGATAGAACGTCCCTGGAAGTCGTCGGAAGCCCCGCGTGTTGCTCGTCGAAGCCCCGGTCCTGGTATGGCAGAACCCATGAAATCCCCCACGCCTGGATTACGGCTACCGATCGCCCGGGGAACGGTCGAATATGGGCCGGGGTCCGAGGCCGACCATGAGGCCGTCTACCAGACATTGCTGCACGTCTTCCACGGGCCCGATCGCGACTCGTTTCTCGGAGCGCTCGGAGATCCGGCGTACCGGCCCGACGCGCGACTGCTGGCGAAGGTCGACGGCAAGGTCGTCAGTCACGTGCATCTGACGGACCGGACGATCCGGTATGGCGCGGCGACTCTCCCGGTCAATGGAGTGATGTGGGTCGGAACGCTCCCGGAGTTCCGGGGGATGGGCTTCGCGCAGAACCTGATGCGGCTGGCGAGCGACCGAGCCCGTCGTGGCGGGGCCGTGCTCCAGGCGCTCACCACCGGGATGCCGCAGTTTTACCGGCCGCTCGGATGGGCCGTCTGTGGCCGGCAGACGTTCGGCCAGATCCTCAGCCGGAACCTCCCGCAGGTGAGCGACGGAGTTCTCGAGGGCCGCGGCGCCTTCTGGCACGTCCGACCGTGGCGGCAGGTGGAACTGGGCGACCTGATGAGGCTCTACGAGGGCCAGTACGCGCGCACGACCGGCTCGGTCGTGCGCACCGAGGAATACTGGCGCTGGATCATTGGCCGGCGATACGCGCACGTGATCTGGGTCGCTTGCCAGGGCGAGGCGGTCCGCGGTTACGCGTTCATCAAGGACCACAAGATCCTCGAACTGGCCTACGACCCGGCCTATCCGCAGGCCATGCGGATCCTGCTCGGCCGTGTCCGGGCCGAGGCGCTGGAGCGGGCGTATCCCGAGGTGACGATCCACGCGCCCACCTCGCACCCAGCGATGGAGATTGTCCGGAGTTCGAACGGCCGGATCATCGACCAGGATACGTACGACGGGACCTCGTCGATGTATCACGTCCCGGACCTGGGCCGGCTCCTGGAGGCGATCCTTCCGGAGCTTTCGCGGCGGGCGATCGAGTCGGGAGTCTCGCTCCCGCTGGAGCTGGGGCTCTGCGTGGCCGACGAACGCTGGCTGATCCACGCCGGACCCCGCGACGCCCGGATCGAGCGCGAGAAGCTGAGCCGTCGGTACCTGACGCTCACTCCCTCGGCGATGACCCGGCTGATCCTCGGCCACACCGGAATCGACGCCGCGACCGAGGAAGACGGTTTCGTCGCCTCGGCCAGCACGGCCATCGACGCCGCCCGCATCCTCTTCCCCAGAAACGACATCTGGCGCAGCCCGCTGGATAGCGCGACGGCCTGACGATCCGGTCCCTCTCTGTCGTCGGTGGATGCGACCCTATCGGTGTGCGCGTGGCTCGTTACCGGGCGCCGGGAACCGGCTCGATGGGCTGGGGCCCGGTCTCGGTCCGGTTCCCGAATCGAGGCGCGCTGGGGTAGGGGAGTGTCTGGGCGACGTATTTCCAGGCCGAGGCGTTGAGCAGGCGGTCGAGGGCGGGGCGGTCCTCGTCGCTCAGGAGCCCGGCGGCGAACATCGCTTCACGACCGCGACGGGCCGCGTCACGCTCGGCCGGGACGTTGATTAACTGGATCACCACGAGCCCGAGGAAGAGGTCGATCCCGATCTCGACCAGCCGGAACATGTCGATCACCACTCCGGCGACGATCAGCATCGCGACGACCTTCGCGCCGATTCCGGCGATGGGTGCGAGGGCATTGCGCACAAATCGCCAGGGCGATCGGGCCGCTTGCTGGAAGGCGTGGCCGGCCTCGTGGACCGCGGTTCCGATCGCGGCGAGCGATCGGCCGTCGTGCGTTTTTGGCGAGAGGCGGAGCACTCTTCTGCGCGGGTCGTAATAGTCGCTCAGCGCGCCCGAGGCGGGCTCGATCGCGAGGTTTCCCACTCCTCCGGCCCGCAACACCCGCTCCGCGGCCTCGGCACCGCGGAGATCGGCCGGGATTTTCCCGGCGTCCGCCCGCGCCCGGGCGATCCGGACCCGCGCCCAGATCACCAGCGCCAGGCCGGGAAGCAGAATCAGGAGTTGATCGAGCCAGAGCATCGGTGGACAGTCCTCTTGAAAGAAGATTTCTCGGCTCACCCAGGGCGTCGCGACCCACCGGACCACAGCCTCGGGGGACAGGAGTCGGCTCCTACAAGGGTGATCGACCCGGACGAAGTCAAAGGTCACGCGAAGATCGCCGGCGGAAGCTCTCGTGAGTCAAATCGATCAGCCAATGGCGAAGGACCGGGCCAATCGCCCATGTAGGAGCCAGCTCCAGCTGGCGACCTGGACGAAGCCAAAGGTCTCGCGAAGATCGCCGGCTGGAGCCGGCTCCTACATGGGAACCGATCGGGCATTATCAATATACACATATATGAGAATCTCTAAAAACTTCCGATCAATCCAAACAGATTCCAGATCGAATGAGGATGACATGGCATCTTTCATTTTTCATCTGAAATCTTCCCGCTGGAATTCCTTCCCTTCATATTTTCCAGGAAGAGAAAACACAATCCCAGTCTCGCCATCCGGCCGACCGCCGGCTATCGTCCGCCCGGCTTCAAGACCATCGTGAGGAACTGGACGATTTGCTCGTTCGACGCCTCGGTCGGGTTGTGCGAGGGCCGGTTGGTCATCGCCACCCGGTTTTCCTCACCCAGCAACCGGTTCACCGCGAGGGCGTGATGGAGCGCCTGCCACCGATTCGGCGTGTCCTCCGAGCCGCCCGAGACCAGGAACGGTCGAGGGGCCATTAGCGCGTGCAACTCGTGCAGATCGTGGCCCGACTCGATCAACGTTTTGTAGGCTCCGATCCTCGGGTATTCCGCCGTGAGAAGACCTCGCTTGCGGGTTCGGCCAGGCTCCCAGCCGAGATACCACGGTTCCCAGTAATTCACGTCGGGCCGCGATTCATCAAAAACCACTCCCGGATCGGACCAGACGCCACAGGCAAACTTTTCGTAAAGGCACGAAGCGAACATCGCCCACTTCCCGCCGTAGGAGTGGCCCATCACGCCGACCCGCTTCGGATCGACCTCGGGCAGATGCGACAGGGCGTTATAGCTATTGGCCGCGACGTAGGCGAGATACGAAAGCGGCTGGATCTCGGGATAGCCCTGGCCGGGCCTGATCGCGAACGGCGAGATCCCCAGGGAAAGCGCGACGAACCCGCGTCGAGCCAGCAGGAGGGCGAAGTCGCGCCCGGGCTTGCCTTCTCCGATGGCCGATTCCGGCTCGTAAAAAACCACCAGCACGGCGGGAGCCGGTCCTTTGAGATCGGGAACGAGCAGGTAGCCCTCCATCGTCTGCCCCTGGGCGACCTCGACACGCACCCGGCGCTGCTCGAAGTTCTCGCGCCGGTGTCTCCCAAGAACCTCAACTTTCGGCCGATCGATCAGCGGCGGCCAGGCCCCCAGGATCGCCTGCCAGTCCGTAAGAATCTCCCGGCGCCGGGCCGGCCAGTCGGCCGCGTCGCGGACCCGACGGCCGTCGTGAAAGATCAGGGGCGACCGATAGGCGCTGGGATCCTCGCGAAACTCGGCCGGAGGCCCAAACGCCGAGGCGATCGCGGCCGGAGGCGCCTCGTGAGGCTTCCCCTGATCGATCGCCAGGGCCATCGCCCCGGCCGTCGCCACCACCAACACGCCCACGCCAGGCACCAGACCAGACCGCCATCTCATCGGTTCCCCCCCTCCTGTGCGAATCGCGCCGACTCTCAGAGAACATCATCAAACATCGTGAATTATTGATTGGGACGCGGGGCCCGTCCGACCCGGAGCGCCCGACCGGTCCCCTCGCGAAGGGGCCCGAGGGCGCGAACCCGGTCCTCGTGCCGGCCGGGAACATACGCGAGGAGGTTATACCCGTCCTGAAAGCCCGCCGGGAACGGTTGATCGGATCTCGGCCGATGTTCGACCAGCCCGCCCGGGCAGAGGAACAAAAACCGGTAGCCGAGGTCGAGCATCGGCCCAAGCAGGTCCCACGGTTCATATCCGCACCGGCGCTGCCAGGGGGCGAAGACCTCGGCCGCGATCATGGGCCGGTGCCCATCGGCGAAGAGACCCGACGCCCCACGCACGACCATCAACTCGGCCCCCTCGACATCGATCTTCCAGAAATCGCCGGGCGGCTCGCCTCGGGCGCCGAGGAAGCCGTCGAGCCTCACGAACCGGCACTCGTACCGGTCGACCGGAACCGTCTCGTCGTCGGCCGCCGTCGCGATCGAGGCCGCCTCGGGCCGACCCCGGGGAACATGCACCGTCGCAACCCGATCGACGTCG
The DNA here is from genome assembly GCA_027449865.1 of Planctomycetales bacterium. Taxonomy (GTDB): domain Bacteria; phylum Planctomycetota; class Planctomycetia; order Isosphaerales; family Isosphaeraceae; genus JAKAUH01. The sequence continues at coordinate 23,872 of DAIDKV010000261.1, read as the reverse complement.
GCCACGCCCATCGGCACGGTGTAAATGGGCGCGCGAATGTTGATGGTTGCCTGGATGTTCTGGCACATCCGCCGATAGGTGGGCCAGACCGGCTCAAAAGCGATCACAGATCCCTCGGGACCCGCCGTCCGGGCCAGAAACAGCGCGATCCACCCAACATTCGCACCCAGGTCAAGGCAGGCGTCGCCCTCGCGAACCGCCGCCGCGTAAACCTGCTCCTCCAGCGTCCTCGGCCGCGGACGCCTCCGAAGATGAAAGAGAATCTTGGCCGATTGCCGGGCACGTTCCAGGATTCCGATGTCTCGTCTCCCATCCTCAGCTCCAGAGATTCTCAAAGGAAATTCTGAGAATTCTGGGAAACCTCTTGATATTGGGTCATTCGGCGGTTAACTAAGAATTTAGCTGAACCGACACGCGAGGCAGAATCGCCTCTCTAATAGCATACCTCCGTGTGCCTCCGGTTGATTGTCGTGCATCAAGAAGCCAGGTTGGGGTGACGGTCCAAACCCTGTGATTCTCGCATCCATGGGATGTGCGAGCCACCGGGATCAACAACGTTACGCACCTACCTATAAGATGAGCTCGCCTCGGTCCTCCGCAATCCCGAATCTCCGCCAGTCCTGGATCGCCACACCGCCTCCCCCTTGCCGCCGGCCTGCACTCGCCACAAACCGCCCCTGAAATCCCTCGCGAGACCTTCTCCCATGAAGCCCCCCCGTGCCGTCATCGCCCTCCTCTGCGCCCTGTTCGCATCAACCTGCCTCGGCCTGACCACGGGATGCAACAGCGGCGGCGAGGAGATTCCGCTCGCCAAGGTACCACCGCCTCCGGATGGCTTCGGAAACGTCCAGAAGTCGAGCAAAATCCCCTCCGGCGCCAGCCCGGAAAATGCCACCGCACGGCGGCTTTGAAGTCCCCCACAAGTCTGCGCGGTGACCCATCGCTGGTAAGGCCAGGAATCCCGCCTCTTCGGGATTCTCAGCGCGCATCCTCAAATGCATCCACTATTGAGCAATAATGGATGCATAAGCAACAACACCGAGAGTGTTTCGCGACCAGGTTTCGAGCTACACAACGACACCAAAATGGAGCATCCACCTTCCCGAGTGGGTTGGCCTCTGGATGGTATCCTCATTTTTTCTGTCACATCCAGGAGACAATCAGATGACAGGGGCACAGAACTCTCTGAAGAGCCATCGAACCGGTTTTACACTGATTGAGTTGCTGGTGGTGATTGCGATCATCGCCGTGCTGATCGCACTTCTCTTACCGGCCGTGCAGGCGGCGCGTGAGGCGGCTCGGCGCGCTCAGTGTACCAATAATTTGAAGCAGATTGGCCTGGCCGCGATGAACTATGTTTCGGCGGTCGGCAGTCTCCCTCCTGGCGGCAGTAACACGGGAATCGCCGAGAGCCCTGGGGGCAGCGGTGCCTGGGGCAACTGGAGCGCCTTCTCGATGATGCTCCCCTTCGTCGAACAGCAGTCGATTTACAACGCCTGCAACTTCATGCTGGTGAACCAGGGCTACGGCAGCGGTATCGACGGCATGGTCAACTCGACCGCCACGCGCACGACGATCAAGGCTTTCCAGTGCCCGTCGTCGCCGCTGCTTCAGGGGGGCAACTGGAACACTTATTACGGCGTCCCCTACCCCAACATCAACTATTTCGCCTCCGTGGGCTCGAGCCTCTGCCAGTACGGCGGCAACCCGGCCGGCGTGTCTTTCATGGGCCCCAACGGTGCATCCGCCGCCCCTAACGGTCCGTTCGAGGTCTTCGGCCCAACTTTCCGGATCTCCGACATCCTCGACGGCACCTCGAACACCATCGGCTTCGGCGAGTGGCGCTCCGGCGACGGCAACCAATCCAAGCTCTCCATCCCGCAGGACGTCATCCGGGTCGGCAGCTCTCTACCGGGCGGCATGACCCTCGGCCCCTACATGAACATGCCCGGGGGCGGCTCTTATTTGAACACCTGGCTCGTCGGTTGCGCCGGCTCGGCGCTCGGCACGGTGAATTCCTCGAACAACTGGAGCGGACTCGGCCAGTTCTGGTGTCAGGGCCTTTTCGGCGACACGGTGGGGAATACCCTCGTGGCCCCGAACAGCAACTATCCCAACTGCGCCATTTACCTGTACGGCGGCGACAACGACGGCTCGTACGGCAGCTACGGCCTGAGCAGCTATCACCCAGGCGGGGCCAACGTGGCAATGCTCGACGGTTCGGTCCACTTCCTGAAGTCGTCCGTCAATCAGATCACCATCTGGCAACTGGGCTCGCGGGCCCAGGGTGAGGTCGTCAGCAGCGGCTCCTACTGATTCATTCAGGCGAGTGATGAACGTACCCAGGCCACGACTGTTCTGGGTTGCCATCGCGGCCATCACCGCGACGGCAACCCTTTCGCTTCTCCCCGGGCTGCTGGAATGGCTCACTCCCCAGACCCCTGAACCGGCCGTCTTGACCTCGGTGCCCAGCGGCGAGCGAAAGCCCGACGGACCGCGTCACGAATACATGATGACCTTCTCGGCTTTTCCCCCGCTGGTCCGATTCGAGGTCGTCCCAGCCGTGGAGGTCGGTCCGAGGATCGCCGACGACGAGTTCGTCCTGGGCGCCGAGGTCGGCGGCGAGTCGCGCGCCTATCCGCTCAACATGCTCGGAAAGCCGGGCAGCGAGGTCGTCAACGACTCCCTCGGCGGGCAACCGATCGTCGCGACCTTCTGCGGCCTCTGCGAGGCCCCACTTGTCTTCTCGCGACAGGTCAACAACCGCACCCTCACCTTCTACGTCTCGGGCCTCGCCGTCGACTCCAGCATGCTGATCGAGGACGTGGAGACCCGCTCAGGATGGATCCAGATCGAGGGCCGTGCCATCGAGGGTCCGCTCCAGGGAAAGATGCTGGACCAGTTTCCCGCCCTCTGGATCGACTGGAAGGCCTGGCGGACAGCCCATCCCAGCACCACAGCCGTCCTGCTCTCGCGTGGGAGCCGAAAGTACTCCCGGACCATCACCGGAAAGTCGGCCGCGTCACGGGCGGCCTGGCTCGACGCCATGCAATGGGGCCTGGCGCGCAACGGTCAAACCGGCTCCTGGCCGTTCGCGGCGATGGCCGCGCACCCGGTCATCAACGATACCTTCGCCGGCCTCCCTCTTCTTCTCACCTTCCATGCCGACTCGCTCAGCACCACCGCGTTCGACCGCCGAACCAACAACCGCGTTCTGAACTTCACCCGCCGCGGTGACAAACTCGTCGACGCCGAGACCCGCTCAACCTGGGACCCGCTGACCGGCCGCGCCCTCTCCGGCCCGCTCGCGGGAGATCGGCTCTCGCCGGTCATCGGCACCGTCTCCACCCGGCGGGCCTGGAACGCCCACCACCCCGAGAGCCGGGCCTGGCAATCCCCCGATCTCACCCGGGAGTGACGGCGCGATCCTCAACGTTAAAAGTTTGCGAAACCATCATATCGAAACTTGCATTTGCATGATTCTATAAATCAAATATCTTCCTGCCCTGAGACTTACAGACACCTCAGTCGGTCAGCCTTTCCCGGCCGGATCTCGCATCCAGCGATCTTGTGCCGCCTCATGGTGGAGATGGCCTTCCGGCAAGATTATACTCGGTGGATCGAGAGCGAAGGGTGAGGACGGCCTCACGGCGCCTCCCCGCGTTGGTCGACGTTCGATCCGACAAAATTCGTTTCTCGCAACGGCCGGGTGGGGGTCGTTTGCGGGCACGAGGATGCCCCATGAATCGTCTCCCAATCGCCGCCGTGGCCCGATCGGGCGGGGTGGCTCTGGCGATCATCGCGGTCGCTGGGATCGCGACGGGTCGGATGACGCCCAACCCGGCGTCCTCGACCGCCGCGATGCTGCTGGCGGTCATCGCGGCCGGATGGCTCGGCGGACCCACCTCGGCAATGCTGGCAACGGCCGTCGGCTCGCTCTTCGGAGCGCTCAGTCCGGCACCAGCGCGTTCCTTCGATGCCATCGGCTGGCTGCTGTTCGTCGCAGCGGGACTGGGTGTCGCCCGGCTCTCGGCGGGGGTTCGCCGACCGGTCGACCGGCCCCGACGCCTCCAAGATTCGGGCCTCAGGCGCCGGATTCTCGCCCGACTGCAAACCGACGCCTCGCTCCTGGAGGGCATCCTCCGCGAGGTTCCGGTCGGGATCATCGCCGCGGAGGGCGGGACGGGCCGGCTCCTTCTGACCAACGAGGCGGCCGCGCGGATCACCGGGTTCCAGCATGAGCTGGGCGTGACCCTCCAGGAAAACGCCGGCCGGATGACCCTTCGCGGCTTCCGGACCGACGGCCGACCGCTGGAGCCGGTCGACTGGCCGCTGGCCCGCGCCCTCCGCGGCGAGATCATCGCCGGAGAGCCGATCGACCTGATCCGGGGCGACGGCTCGCGCGCCTCGGTCCTGGCCAATGCGGCCCCGGTCCGCGACCAGGACGGCACCATCCGCGCCGCGGTCGTCGCCTTTCAGGACGTGACCGCGTCGAAGCGGGCCGAGGCCATCCTTGCCTGCCAGAATCAGGTCCTCGAAGCGGTCGCCACGGGCGCCCCGCTCGACCAGGTTCTCGCGAAGGTCTGCACCGGAATCGAGCGGCAAGATGAGAGCCTCCTCGCCTCAGTTCTGATCCTCGAGCGCGGAGGGCGCCGCATCCGAATCGGCGCCGGGCCGAGCCTCCCGCCCGACTACCTTCAGGCGCTCGACGGCGCCTCGATCGATCCCCCCTACCTCGGCCCCTGCGGAATGGCCCTCACCACCGGCCGGACGATCGTGGTCACCGACGCCGAGACCGACGACCGGTGGGGCGACGACTGGCGGGCTCTGCTCGGGTCTTACCGCCTCCGATCGTGCCGGACGACGCCGGTGCTGGCCCCCTCCGGCGAGGTGCTCGCAACGTTCGCCGTCTACCGGCGGACGCCCGGCGACCCATCGCGGTTCGATCCCGACCTGATCGAGGTGGCCCGCCAGCTCGTGGCGATCGCCATCCTCCGCGACCGGTCCGACGAGCAGCTTCGCGCCAGCGAGGCCCGGCTGCGAATGGCCCTGGCCGCCGCCCGAATGATCGCCTGGGAGTACGACCTGAATGCCGGCCGCCTGGCGATCTCCGGCGACGCCGCCTCGCTCTACAACCTCCCCCGAGAGGCCATCCCCGACCGCGCGGTCGCCGCCTATCGCCTGATCCACCCCGCCGACCGGCCACGCCACCGCAAGGCCGTCGAAACGGCGATCCAGACGGTCGACGGATACGTCAGCCAGTTCCGCCTGGTCCGTCCCGACGACGGCTCGATCCTCTGGCTGGAAGACCGCGGACAGGCCCTCTCCGGCGGACCAGGCGGAAGCGTCCGCCTGACCGGCGTCGTCATCGACATCACCGAACGCAAGGCCGCCGAGGAGTCGCTTCGCCGGCGCCACGAGCGGCTCCGACTCCTCTCCCGGGCCGCCGCGCTCCTGCTCGAGGCCGACGACCCCGACGCCATGCCCCGCGAACTCTTCGCCGCGATCAGTCCCAACCTCGGGATCGACGCCTACCTCCACGCCATGCTCGACGAGACAACCGGCTCGCCGCGAGTCGTCTCGGGCTCGGGCCTGCGCGCCGATTCCGCCGAGGCCATCGCCCACCTCGCGCTGGAGTCGGACCGCGAGACCACCAACGGGCCATCGCTCGTGCTGGCCGACCTCGCCCGCGCCGTCTGCACCCGACTGGAGGCGATCCGGGCCGACGGACTGCGCGCCTGCGTCGCGGCGCCGCTCTCGGCCGATGGCCGACGGCTCGGCATCCTGGCCTTCGCCAGCCGATCGCGCGACGCCTTCGACGCCGAGGACCTCGAATTCCTGGAAACCCTCGGCCGATACGTCTCGGTCGCCTACGAACGAATGCAACTCGTCGCCCGCCTTCGCCTGGCCGACCGCCGCAAGGACGACTTCCTCGCCACCCTCGCCCACGAGCTCCGCAATCCCCTCTCGCCCATCCGAAGCGCCGTGGAACTCCTGCGCGACCGGATCGCCAACGGCGACGACGACATCGCCTGGGCCCGCGACGTTATCGGCCGCCAGGTCGACCAGATGGCTCGCCTGCTCGACGACCTGCTCGACGTCAGCCGGATCACACGCGACAAACTTGTTTTGAAGCCCAGGCGCGTGGATCTGGCCGAGGTGATCGAAGCGGCGATCGAGACCAGCCGCCCGCTCATCGACGCCGGTGTCCACTCGCTGGAGCTCCAGCTTCCGAGCCGCCCCATCCCGCTCAACGCCGACCCGGTTCGACTGGCCCAGGTGCTCGCCAACCTGCTGAACAACGCCGCGAAATACACACCGGCCGGCGGACGAATCACGCTCTCCGCCACGCGAGAGGGAGACCGCGCGGTGGTCGCGATCCAGGACACCGGGATCGGCATCGCGCCCGAAATGTTGCCTCGGCTTTTTGAAATGTTCGCCCAGGCGGCACCCGCGCTCGAGCGTTCGCAGGGTGGGCTGGGGATCGGCCTTTCGCTGGTTCGCGGACTGGTGGAGATGCACGGCGGAACGGTCGAGGCGCGAAGCGAGGGCGCCGACCGTGGAAGCGAGTTCGTGGTCCGGCTTCCGATCGCGCCCGAGGCGGCTCCAGCGCCCGCCCCATCGCCGACGCCCGACCCCACACGGACCTCGATCCCGACGGGCCTTCGAATCGTGGTCGCCGACGACAATCGAGACGCGGCCGATAGCCTCGCGCGCATGCTCCGCATCCTTGGCCACGAGGTCTTCACGGCCTACGACGGAGCCCAGGCCGTCGACCGCGCCGAGGCCGAGCGCCCGGACCTTGTCTTGCTGGACATTGGAATGCCTCACCTGAACGGTTACGAGGCCGCGCGTCGGATCCGGGGCGAATCGTGGGGCGCCACGATGGTCCTGATCGCGCTGACCGGATGGGGCCAGGAAGAAGACCGCCGTCAAGCCGCCGAGGCCGGCTTCGACGATCATCTGGTCAAGCCGGTCGATTTCCGCGAGTTGAAACGCCGGCTCTCCACACTGGTTCCACCCCAGGAGGCACAAGAAGATTAAAGTAGAAGTTCAAGTAGGTCAGTCTTTCCAGCCTGACCATTTCGAGTGGGTCAGGCTGGAAAGACTGACCCACTTTCTTGCCTCCGTAATCGTCCTCTGTGCCCCCTTCTTACTCTGTATTCTCTGTGCCCTCTGTGACTCTGTGGTGAATCCATTCCGATCGATCGCGACTCGACCGTGCGCTGACTCCGTGGTGAATCCATTCCGATCGATTGCGACTCGACCTCGCTCTGACTCTCTGCTGATTCGTCCAGCCTTTGCGAGTAAACTCAAGAGCAGGGTGGTCCATCGTCGTGGACCAACGATCACTTCGCCGACAGGTGCCCAATGCCAACCACGAAACGACAATCGACCTGGAGCGGACCCTTCGGCGAATTGGGCGTCAGCCCGAGTGGAACCGTCCCCTGGAAACGCGATGAGGATCACCAGATTCGGGGGTCAACCGAATCCCAGAAATGGACGGCAAGCGGTGATCGTGAAAGCTCCGCGTCCAGACCCATTCTCGGGCCGGTCCGACGGATTTGCCTCTTTTTTCTGTTGTCTCTGGCGGTCGTTTTTCGTCCGTCCCATGCCTGGGCCGAGCCGCCGGCGATCACCACGCATTCCAACGGCCTTCACGGCTATATCCATTACAGTACACGGCCAGACCCCGAGAAGGCGAAATACACCGCGGGTATTGGCTTTTATTCGGCCGTCTGGGCTTTGATCGACCGGCCCTACACGGGATTTCAGATCGGCCTACCGGGCTGCTGGATCCTTCCCGACAATTCGGATAACAAGGATCGTCCGCTGGCTCCCGTGGGCACGCTCGCCCGAAACTGGAAGGAACGTGGACCCACCTGGGGGAGTGTTTTTCAAACGGTCGAGGGCGGGCTCGGTTACTGGGCAGGGAATCATTTCCGTTACGACTGGCCGAAGTTCAGCATGAATGCCACACCCCAGTGTTACGATTACGAGGTCGGCTCGCCGGGGTGGTCCTTCTTTTACCATGACGAGTCGCTGCCGGACGATCGCCTTGGGATCGCCCAGCTCAGTAATCGCCTGCTGATCCCGCCCGACGGACTTCCCTTTCGCGACCGCCGCGACGGGCAATTCCTTGGGTACGCCTGGCTGGCCCTCCCCTTCACCGCCCCAACCTCGAACGACCCGCCGACAGGCGACCAGAGCTGGACCTGCTTCCTCAACGCCGCTAACTTCAAGGGCCCGATCGCGTTCTACGTCCCGGAAACCTGGAGCAAGATCGGCGCGATCTTCCACGAACCGTTCCTCCACGGGCGAGGGCTGGATGCCCGGCCCGGCGTGGTAGGCGGCGGCGCGATCGAGATCAACACGGTGCCTCGCCTCGAAGCTGGCGATGGCAAGGGCACGGTGTATTCTCGCATCCCCAGGCTACACTTTCCTGTCGATTCCCGGGGCGAGGCGGTCCTGGTGCAGGATGTGACCTATTTCTCAAAAGCGGCGCTTTCCCATGCCATCCAGCGCTGGCGTGACGAGGGTGTTCCCTGCACAGGTGCGTTCGATCCCGCTGGTATCTCGAAGCCCACACTCACCACCAGCCCGACGCGATACGACCAGGGCGGCAAGCTGATCACCGGTGTCGAGGCCATTTGCTCAACCCAGATTTTCCCAGGAAATCGTTGGGGGATGAAATGGTCGCGCAACGGCATCACCCGGCCAGGCGATTTCCCCGAATACTTCCGCCACGAGGGCGAGAAGCGGATTCCCATCCGATCGAGCGACGTCCCACCCGAGACCGGCCTGACGACCCAGAGCTTCCCCGCGTCGACGAAGGGCTCGGCCTACATCACCCCGACTTCCCCCGCCTGGAAAACCCCGGGTCCGGCGACTCCCGCCACCACCGTCACCCTGATTGATGGCTCCAGGGTGACCTATGCCTGGTATCGCTTCATCGATCAGCCCGTCTTCCAGCAATACCACTGGGACAACACGAAAAGGGAGCGCCTTCAAAAACTGGTCGCCGCGATCCACGAGCGCTGGACCATCGATCGCGACTACATGCCGCCACCCCGTTCGGGCTCCCTCGTCCGGCTCGACCCGGCCCTGATCGTCACCCCGCCAAAGGGGATGGAAACCGGTTATGTCCCCATCGTCATCGGCCAGCGCCCGAACAGGTAAGATTTCTTTCGGTGATGGATTTCCCATTTCTTATCAGGACGACCAGTCATGATGAAAAGTCCATTCTTCGCGGGGCGCCCCGGCCGCCTTTTGGCTTCCCTGGTCCTTGTTCTGGTCGGCCATCCCGCCGAGGCGCAGGTGCCGCTGCCCGACGCCAAACCCATCCCCCGGATGCAGGTGCTCCCGCTTCCGGACGATCAGGCGTCGATCCAGCGCGACGGTGTGGAGCGAACCCGCTACTTTTTCGGCCCGACCCTCCACCGTCCGTTTCTCTACCCAATCGTCGGTCCCTCGGGCCGGTCATTGACCCGGATGGGACACCCTCACGATCCGGTGACGCACAGCCACCACAACTCCGTCTGGATCGCTCACCACGACGTGAATGGCGACTCCTTCTGGGACGATCGAGGCGCGGGCCGGATCGTCCATCGCCGGATCATCCGCTACGACGACGCCGACGCCGGCGCCTCGATCGTCGCGCTGAACGCCTGGGTCGGGAAGGGCGGAAAGACCCACATGATGGAGCGCAGGGGGATGGTCGTGCAGCCGCTTCCGCGGGAGGAATGGCTTTTGATCCTCGACCTTCAGTTCGAGGCGCAGGGTCAACCCGCCACGCTCGGCAAGACGCCTTTCGGCCCGATCGGCGTGAGGATGGCGAAGACCATCGGCGTGAACGACGGCGGCGGCCTGATCCGCAATTCCGAGGGAAATATCGGCGAGAAGGGTTCCCACGGCGTCTTCTGGAAGCGAGCGCGCTGGGTGGATTACTCGGGCCCGATCACTCCGAAGGCGGCTGAGGGGATCACGCTTTTCGACCACCCGTCGAACCCCGGCCACCCGACTCCGTTCCACGTCCGCGACGACGGCTGGATGGGAGCCAGTCTGACCTTCGATCGGCCGATCACCATCCAGCCGGGCCAGCCGCTCCGGCTCCGATACGGCCTCTACGTCCATGGCGGAGTTCCGGGCGTTGACGCCATCAACGAGCGCTGGAGCCACTTCGCCCGGACGACGGTCCAGGATCTTCCGAGCAAGTAGGATCGAAACGCGAACGCCGCCCGGCCGCCCGGAGATTGGGCGATCGGACGGCGTTTGGAATCGCGGGCCGGTCGGGTCGAGACGGCCTCAGCCTCCCGACCCGACGACGAACCGAAGGACAACGCTCAATACGAGTCAGAGCTGATGACCTCGCCCTGGGCCCGGGAACCGAGGCCCCAGAGGGTGTTCCAGGCCACGCTCGACTTGAGGAAGCGAACCGAGCCGTCGGCCATCATGATGTTGGCGCCGCCCGGGTGGAAGCTGGTCAGGCCGATGATGCCACCGGCGTCCCAGTCGGCGTTGGTGCTCCAGAACTCGCAATAAGGATACTGCGAGTTGGGCGGGACGACGACGTTACCCAGGGAGTAGGCGTAGAGCCCCATCGCCCAGAACGGGCCGTTCCAGCTCCGCTGACCGCCAGTGCCGTAGCTCGAGTCGCTCCCGGTCTGCCAGATCGTGGAGCACTGGTTGAGGGCCGTCTGCACCAGGCTGCCGCCAAGGGGCATGTTGCCGTACGGCGAGATCAGGTCGCGTGAGGTGGCTTGCCAGTCCGAGTAATTCTGGTTGCCGATGAAGTCCTGGATCGACTTCTGGAAATTGTTCCAGTCGCCGGTCCGCCACTCGCCTGCGGCGATGGTGTTCGAGGTCCCGTCGGTGACGTCGCTGATCGAGTAAGCCCCGCCGCCGACGCAGAACAACCCGTTGGGGACGCACCGCTGGCCGTTGCTCGTGGCACCCGGGTCGCACCGCCACATGACGCTCGAGCCGGTGCACATGAAGTAGTTGTTGCCGGGCAGGTAATAGCCGGGCAGGGGCATGTTGTAGAAGAAGCCCTGGCCGGCGGGCACCGTGATCGACGACGGGCAGATGAAGGAGTTGATCTTCATCGAGATCCCGGTGGCGTTGATCGCCGAGCCGGTCCCGTTATTCCAGATCTCCCACGAGAAGTTGAGCGCGTTGTAGGCCGGCGTCTGCTCCAGGTAGGGGAGCATCATCGCCTGAGGGCTCCACGAGCCCCAGAGATTGTTGTTACCGCCGCCGAAAGTCCGGCAACCGCCCGGCGGAAATGCGTTGTTCGCCGAATGGTAGTTGTGCAGGCCCAGGCCGAGCTGCTTCAAATTGTTGGTGCACTGGGCGCGGCGAGCGGCCTCGCGCGCGGCCTGCACCGCCGGAAGCAAAAGCGCGATCAGAACGGCGATGATGGCGATGACCACCAGCAGCTCGATCAGGGTGAACCCCCGAACGGTGCGGCCCGGACGCCTGGTCCGGGAAAGGAACGGATTTCCTCGCATGAATTCAGCCTCCAAAAAACCGAGAAGCCAATCGAGAAGTGATGAGTAGAGAACGACGATAACGACGTCGACGCGTGACCAGAAGCCCGGTCATCCCGCATCAAGGATACGAAGGGCGCGCATACACACACCCAGAGCTGAATCGGATCGGATCGATCCCAAGAAATTAGGAGCAGGGCCTTCCACCGACAGACAGGATCGGCGAATCGTGCTCCGACCGAATCTCCCCGGGCGTCCAATCGTGCGCTCGACGGCAAACGACCCATCGCCGCGATCACGCGCCAGAAACCCGGGACGGTTCAGGCCATCCCCTTGGATCGGCCTGCCCTCAACTACTCACGGATTACTTCGGGGCGATATCCGAGCCCACCCGGTCCATCCCCGGCGCCGGCTTCGGAGGTGTCTTGGTATTCATGTCAACCTTCGGCACATCGGGGAATGCTGCCGTCTGGTTTGTCGGGGATTGATCGCAACCGGCGATCAACAGGGCCGACACCACCAGGGGGCTGACTCGCCACGTCAACGACCGCAACACGAACGGTGACTTGCGCATTTGAGACCCTCAGTACCATGTCTTTCAAAAAGACTTGATGAAACGCTCCCTCCGCACTGTCGCCGTTGCTCTCCATGAGAGACCAGAGAGTGGCGTCAGGGCGATGGATCAAACTTCTCTTTACCCGATTCCGCAACATTTCTCAAGAGTTCGCTCCTCGAATCTCACCGGGTTTTCCGGGACGATCCGTCGGATGGCGATCCAGACCCTTCAGGAGGTCGGATGTTCCACGTCCGGGAACGTGGCTCCGTCCTGATTTTCCGAGGGGCCGCCGCGCAACTCTTATTAACAATGCGGCGTCGATCAAAATTCGGCCCCGACCACCCCGGCCGAATTCGCGACTTTTTTTCTCGGCCCTGTCCGACGCGCCGGGAGAGTCGGTAGACCCTGATCGGCTCTCCATTCCGCTGCACCGCAGGAATCCTGACGGCTGCACGCATTTTCCGGGCGCGCCACCGCCCTCCTCGACCCGTCCTCGGCGTCGAGAGGCGGGCTCGGGGGGCGATCTGGAGAAAAAAACAGGGCGAGGCGTGTTTTTCGCCTCGCACGCGTGTTTCAATGGTTGAACAGGAACGCCGGGCTGTTGATGAGGGCCCAGGCGATGTCCTGCGCGGCGGTGAGCCGGCGGGTGGCGACCTGTTCGACGCTCATCTCCACGTCGCGGCGAAGCGCCAGGAGCGCGGGGTCGGGGGCGATCGGCTTGCGGGCGGCCTCGATGGCGGCCCGAAGCGTCTGCAACTTCGGATCGACCGGGATCGGCGCCTGGCTCGCGGTGAGGGCCTCGGTTCGCGATCGGTAGCCGGCATCCATCACGCGGAAGTAGGACAGCAGAGCGGCTTTTTGAGCCTCGGTTCGGATCTCGGGTGCCACGGCGATGGCGGCCCGGAGGGTTTCGGGAAGGCTCAGGCCGATCGGAGTGGGGCCTCGGGTCGCGGAGATCCGGAACCGGCCGAGCGTCCAGTCGTCGCGATACCGATGGTGCAGCTTGATCGTCAGAACGGTCCCGCCCGGACCGCCGATCGGCTGGGCCGATTCAAACGTCGCCCAGTGAACGGTCCCGGTCATCGGCGAGACCGCCCAGCCGTTGGCCGGCTGCTTCGCGTTGCCGTCGATCGCATTGGCGACCGGGAAGTTGCCCTGGCTGAAGTCGGCCAGCGCATTGCTGAGCTTCACCGGCTTCGACGCCTTCGGGTCGGCCTTCGGCCCGGCGAGAATTTCCAGCTCGTTCAGCACGAAGTTGCCGTCGGTGGCCCGGCCGGGACCGTTGTTCGGCAGCTTCGAATCCGGCAGAACCTCCAGCCGGAACCCGGTGATTCCGGTCAGCTCGGTCTCCACCTGGAGCGTGACGACCCCGTTCTTGTTCCGCCCCGAGACCCGGATCGAGCCGTCGGGCAACTTCTCGGCGACCGACCGGTTCGTCGTGGTCGTCGCCTTCGGGGCGAGCACCACCCACCGATCGACGAGCGACGAGGCGTGCGCCTTCTCCCAGTCGGCCATCGCCTTCACCAGGCCGGTCGACTCGTAATTCTTGAGATCGGCCTGGAGCCGCGCGGTCTCCTCGGCCTTCTTCTTCTGCTGTTCGGCAAGCTTCGTGCCGAGCCCGCGCTCATACGACGCCAGGGCCGACTCGGCCGCGGCGATCCGGGCGAGTCGCTCACGCTCGAGCGCGGGACGCTGGATCGCGAACGCGGCCTCGCGACGACCCAGCTCCTCGGCAAGCCGGCGGTGATCCTCCTCGATCGCCTGGATCTCCTTCCGGCAGGTCGCGACCTCGGCCGAGGTCGGCGCCCGGTTGAGAATCCTCACGAAAAGCTCGTCGATCAGCTTCGCGTCGTCGCCCTGACCGGCGACCAGCTTGCTCAGCTCGCTCGACGGGTCCACCAGCGCGTCGGCCAGCGTCGGGCCGCTCACCAGCGCCATGACCGGCCCAAGCTGCATCCCGCTCGATCGTTCGCACTCGCAGGCGCTCTCGCGAACCGGGCGGCCGAAGGTCGCCAGGAACCCGCTCGGCAGCTCCACGCCCGAGTCCGGCAGCGCCGCGGCCCGTGTCCCCGGCGCCACGCCCGGGATCTTCGAAACCGAGCCTGTCACCCGGTAAACCGCGTCAAGCAGCACCTCGGCCGGCAGCCGACGCGCCAGCGCGTGCGAATAATTGACCCGGTCGTCGGCGTTCCACTTGTTGGAATCGACCGAGAGTTGATAGGTCCGCGACTTGCAGATTTGCCGCATCACGTGGCGGACGTCGAAGCCGCTCTTGATAAATTCGCTGGTCAGGTGGTCGAGCAGTTCGGGGTTGCTCGGCGGGTTCCCGGCCCGGATATCGTCGAGCGGCTCGATGATCCCCGCGCCGAGGAGGTAGCCCCAGAGTCGGTTCACGTAGCTCCGGGCGAAGTAGGGGTTTTCCTTCGAGGTGAGCCAGTCGGCCAGTTCGAGCCGTCGGGGCGAGCCGGCGGGCGGATGGGGATAGGCATTCTCATACGGGAACTTCGGCGCGGTGACTTTCCGGGTCCGGTCGTGAACGACCTCCGCCTTGCTGGTATCGGCGACGATCTCAAAGAGCGGCTTGGCGCCCTCGACGGCCGATCCGCCGATCATCTGTCCCTTGCCTTCGGGGTCGGCCTTCAGATCGACCTGAGCGAAGTAGGCGGCGGTCTGATAATACTGGTCCTGGGTCCACCGCTCGAATGGGTGGTCGTGGCACTTGTTGCAGTTGAACCGGATCGCCAGGAAGAGCTGAGTGGTGTTCTCCATCGTGGCGGTCGGCTCGCGGAGGATCTTGAAGTACGAGGCCGCCGGGTTCTGGCGGTTCGATCCGGCCGCCGTGAGGATTTCTCGGACGAACCGGTCATACGGCGTGTTGGTCGCGACCTGCTTCCGAATCCAGTCTCGGAAGGCCAGCGAGCCCTCGACGCCCAGGAACTTCCGGTTGACCTGAAGCAGGTCGGCCCACTTGTTCGTCCAGTAATCGACGAAATCCGGGTTGCCGATCAGTCGATCGACCAGCTCGTCGCGCTTCACCTGGCTGGGACGCGGATCGGCCAGGAACTTCCGGACGTCGGCCGACGACGGCGGCAGGCCGGTCAGATCGAGAGACACGCGCCGGATGTACTCGGCGTCGGTGCAAAGGCCCGACGGCAGGATCTTCATCCGCCTCCACTTCGCGGCGACCAGCCTGTCGATCGTTCCGTAAGCTGGCGGCTCCGACCAGACAAAGCCCGACCGATCGCCCATCACGGTGAGGGTTGTCGAGGCATAATTCCCCTCGAACCGGGCCAGCACGGGCGCCTCGCCGCGACGGATGGCCGTCATCAGGCCCGATCGCCCGGCGGTCGCGACCTCGGAGTTGCCGCTTTCCAGGAACGCCTCGCGGGTGACGTCGCGGACCTCGCCATTCGCGTAGGTCGCCAGCACGCGAAGCTGCTGCCTCGTCCCGATCCGCTCGACGACCGGGTTCACCGGCGCCACCTCGATTCGAGCGACCTTCGGCGAGGTCAGATCGAGCCGGGCTCCGTCGGAAACCCACGATCGGATCATCTCGTAATACGGCTCGCCAGGCTGCATCAGCACCCCGCCCGCGTGAGGCGCGGCACCGGTCGGCTTCAGAAGCATCAGACTATCGTCGGGCGAGGCCACGTTGACCCGACGCGCCGCGTGATCGTCGGTCAGGGCCCGGACGTCGAAGATCGGGTCGTAACCGCGGAGCGAAAGCTTGAAGCCGGCCTTCCCCTGCGCACTCCCGTGACACGTCCCGGCGTTGCAGCCAAGCCGCGAGAGCACCGGCGCGACATCGTGCACAAAATCCACCTTCGGCGACGTGTTCACACCCAGAACCGTCAACGGAACCTCGACCGACTGCCCCGCCAGCCGAAGCGAAAGCGTCGCCTTTCCATCGGCGATCGGCCGAACCAGCCCCGACCGCGAAACCTCGGCAACCGGCGACGAGAGCACCGCCTCGACCATCCGGGTCGCGTCGATCTTCTCGCCCGAGGCGAGCCGGGCGGTGACCAGCATCTGGGCATAAGCAAATCGATGGTTCAGCCGAAGCGCCTTCGGCGTGACCTCAAGAGCTCGGACGCTCGCATCCTTCGGCAGCGCCTCGGCGGCGACGGCCTCTTCCTGCTTCGGCGCGACGGGCGCGGGCGGCGGTCCCTGCGCGATCGAGGAGGGCTTCACCGTGACCGGGGCGAACTCCTTGAGGGTCGTCCCCTTCTCGGGGTCGATCAGCCGGATGACTCCGTCGGCACCCGCGGCGGCGAGAACCTTGCCATCGGGCCGGAACGCGACCGAGTAGATCCCGCCCTGCGGAACCTTCACCCGGGCGATCTCGCGAACGCCTTCCTTGTGGTACTTCTCGAGCTTCGCCTTCTCCTCGGCCGACCGCGAGCTCACCACCTTTTGATTGATCTTCTTCAGCTCGTCGGGGTATCCGGTGTCGAACTCGTAGCCATAAACGACCACCTCACCGGCGCCATCAAGGCTGCTGCTGGCGGCGATCCGCTTGCCGTCGTCGCTCACGGCGACGCTGGTGACACGCCCGGTGAGCGGCGGAAACTCGCGGATCAGGTTCGAGTCGTCGCCGATCACGCGGGCCGTCTGACGAAAGACGCGGTAAAGCTTCGGCTCGCCGTCGGAGCCGCCGACCACGATCTCATCCCGATTCGGATGCCGCGCCAGCGCCCCAAGACCGCCCTTGAGGGCGCCCGGAGTGATCGAGGTAATGTTGTCGACAAACCGCTGCGTGGCGACCTCGGTGAGCTTCGCCGTCATGTCCCGACCAACCGAGATCAAATTCTTGCCGTCCGCCGAGAAAACGGTGTCGAGCGCCCAGTCGGCGTGCGACCCCATGAAAAGCACCTGCTCGCCGGTCTTCGAATCGATCGCGCGGACGGTGTTGTCGGCGCATCCAAAAGCGATCTTCGATCCGTCGGGCGACCAGCTCACACCGTAGACGGTGTCATACGTGACGGGAACGGAGAGCACGAGCTTCCGCTTCGCGACGCTCCAGACCTGGACCTCACCCATCCGCGCCGGCCGGCCGCCGGTCACGGCAAGCCGCTTGCCATCGGGCGAGAACGCGAGCGACTCGATCCGCTGCGAGAGCCCGATCAGTCGGGCGACGAGCGCGGAGCCGTCGGCCTTCCAGAGAAGGACCTCGTGGAACCCGGCGACGGCGAGCAGCGAACCATCCGGCGAGAACGCGACGGCGGGGATGACCGGCAGCCGGGTGTATTCGGGCGGATGCTCCAGGTCGTACTTCGCGCGGGCGTTGACAGGGGTGTCGTCGGCGGCTCCCTGCTGGATCCACTGCGCGATCAGCTCGATCTCGGCGCCCGAGAGCGGCGGCTGATCCTGGGGCATCTCGGCCTTGCCGTCCTCGGGAGTGATCTTGTCGATCAGGAAACTGGCGTCGGCATGGCCGGGGTTGATCGCCTTCTCGCCGCTCTCACCGCCCTTGAGCATCCGGTCGAAGGCGGTCATCACGTAGGCGCCGCCGGCCTTCGCCGGCTGATGACAACCCTGGCAGTGCGCCTGGAAGATCGGCCGGATCTGCTTGTCGTAGCTGACCTTCGGCCCTCCCGCCTTCACAACGGCCTTCGTCTTTTTCGCGGCCGGCTTCGTGTCGCCAGCCATTGTCGTCGCCATCGTCATCGAGAGCAGGACCGCGACGGCCCCGAGCCCGCAACTGCCCCTCGCCTTGATCTTCATCATCTGGGAGGCTCCACGTATCGCGATCCGCGAGTCGGCCGGTCGCATCACCATCGCCCGGTTCATTGTCGGAAGCAGGTCGATCGAAACCGGCGGGAAACCGAGTCGGGGCCCGTCGCCCCGGGCGGGATGGTCCTCTCGTCTCGTCTCATAGTCGTCCACATCGCGACGCCCGATCCCGGCTCGCACACCCGATGCAGCGCAACGGGGCCGTGACAGGTCGTCGCCTGTGAAGACCCATCTTACGAAGAAAGTGTGTCGGTCCGCCAGCGTGACAATTGTTTAACGAGCCGGGATCGGCTGGGGATCGTCGGCGCCAGGGAGATGGGATATCATCGGCGGGCAGTCCAAACGGGTGACCCACCCCCGGGCGGATCTCGGAGGGATCGAACACGAAAATCACGAAATTCACGAAAGAAGACCAGGGTACGAGCCGGTTCGCGACTGGCGGCGTTCGAACGATCTCTCCAGTGTTGCGCCGTTATCCCCTTTCGTGATTTTCGTGATTTTCGTGTTCGATCCTTCGCCGGCCGACCAGAGACGGCAACAACTTCGAAAGGAACGATCCATGGCCCCGATCCTGCTAATGCTCGCGATCGTCGGACAGGCCGCCCAGGCCGAGGCGCCGGCAACCCGACTGGAACTGGTCGCCGGCGGCGGGACCGGCGGCGACGGCGCCCCGGCCGATCGCGCGAAGCTGGTCTCGCCATTCGCGGTCGACTTCGGCGCCGACGGGACGCTTTACTTCGTCGAGATGACCGGCCACCGCCTCCGCAAGATCGGCCCCGACGGGATCGTCTCGACGATCGCCGGCGACGGCCAGCCCGGCGACCAGGGCGACGGCGGGCCGGCGTCAACGGCCCGGCTCAACGGGCCGCATCACCTGGCGATGCTCAAAAACGGTGATATCCTGGTCGCCGACTCGTGGAACAACCGCGTCCGGAAGGTCGACGCTCACACCGGCCGGATCGAGACGATCGTCGGGACCGGTAAGAAAGGCTTCTCGGGCGACGGCGGCCCGGCGACCCGCGCGGACTTCGGCGGGATTTACTGCATCGCCGTCGATCGCGCCGCGAACGCGATCGTCCTGGCCGATCTCGACAACCGACGCGTCCGACGGGTCGACCTCGACACCGGGATCGTCTCGACGGTCGCGGGCAACGGCAAGAAGGGCGTCCCGCGCGATGGCGACGACGCCCGCTCAGCGCCGCTGGTCGACCCGAGAGCCGTCGCCCTCGACGGACAGGGTAATGTCTACATCCTCGAACGAGGCGGCCATGCGCTCCGGGTCGTCGACCGATCGGGGCGGATCCGGACGGTCGCCGGCGACGGCAAGAAGGGCGACTCCGGCGACGGCGGCGACGCCCGCAAGGCGCGGATGAACGGTCCGAAGCATCTTTGCACCGACTCGCATGGGCTTGTTTACATCGCCGACACTGAAAACCACCGCATCCGCCTCTACCGCCCCGAGAATGGGACGATCGTCGCGGTCGCCGGGACGGGCCGGAAGGGTTCAAAGGGCCTTCACGGTCCACCCACCGCCGCCGAACTGGCCCAACCGCACGGCGTTTACATCACCGCCGACGGCACCCTCTACATCTCCGACAGCAGCAACAACCGCATCCTCAGGATCGTCGGGCATTGATTCGGGCCCGAGGCTCCTGGGGAACTCAATGATGTCAGCGCCCGAATCTCAGGACCACGATCAACGCCTCAAGGTCCTCCTGAAAGAGTTCTTCGATGTGTTTTTCCTCTGCTTCTTCCCGCTCTGGGCGGCTCGCTTTGAATTCACCAAGATCGAATAGCTGGACAAGGAACTGTTCACCAGTCCGCCCCAGGGTGAAAAACGCCTGCTCGACCTGATCGCCCTGCTGAAGCTCCGGCCCGACGCCCCGCCGCCCAGCGCCGGCGCCACCGACCTGGTGGCGCTGGTCCACATCGAGGTCGAGTCGCGCGACAGCGTCGCGACCTTCCGACCCCGGATGTTCGACGACTACGTCCAACTGCGTCGCGACACCGGCTTGCCGGTCCTCCCCATCGCCTTGCTGCTTCGGGTTGGGCTGGATGGAATCGGCCGGGATGTGTACGAAGAGCACTTCTGGGAAGAGCCGATCCTCCGGTTCGCGTACACCTACGTCGGCCTGCCGGGTCTTGAGGCGGAGACGTATGTGACGGGCGAGAACCTGCTGGGAGTGGCGCTCAGTGCCCTGATGCGGCAGTCGGCCGAACGTCGGGCCGAGATGTATGCGGAGGGCTTGAAGCGGATCGCCGGTTCGAGCGAAAATGACTTTCGACGGTTCCTGCTGACGGAATGCCTGGAAGCATACGCGGACCTGGACGAGACGCAGAAGGAACGGTTGCAAACGCTGTTGCAGACCGAAGCCTATCGCGAGGTCAAGCCTCTCATGCAGACCACATATGAACGTGGCATGGAGCAGGGCATCAAACAGGGCATCAAACAGGGCATCGAACGCGGCATCGAACAGGGCATGCGGCGATCGGCCTTGCTGATGATGGGGAAGAAGTTCGGCCCGTTGCCGGCCGAGGTCGAACGGCGAGTCGAAGCTCTCTCGCCGGAGGCGCTGGCTCAGCTCCAACTCGATCTCGTTGATGCGCAAACCCTTGAAGAACTCCGCCTGGACGACTGACTCCCCCCACTCGTTCGCCGACAGGGTGAGTCCGCGGGAGTCTGGAACGAGGACGTTGTTGATCCTGGCCGCGGCGCCGGACACGACGGCCTGGTCCACCCAGGCTGCGCATCAGGCGACGACCCCGCAGGAGTGCCTCCGTAAGAGTTTCGTGGAGCGCGGCGGTCATTCACTTCCCAGACGGTGTGCCCGTGTAAGCTCTCTCCGCATCGCGGAGATACTCGGCGAGCGGCGAGAGGCCGACGTCCTTCCGCCGACGATCGACGTTCGCCGGATCTTCCAGCGGACGCGGCCGACACTTGCCGTCGACCAGGTCGAACTGCGTCCCATAGACCTGCTTCTTCCCCTCGGCAAGCAGCACGCGATCGGTCAGGTACGCGAGATCGTCCCGGAAGATCTGATCGTGTGGCTCTTTCTTCATGAGGTCGAGGCATTTTCGCTGGAATCTCGGATCGTGATCGGCGTGCTGGACGAGGATCCAGGCGGCCTTCGCGCCGTCCTTGCCGACGAGCGAGAACGTCGGCCATCCTTGTCGTTCGACGATTTGACCGAGGCGCCGGGTGTTCTCCTCGTCGACCCGATGGCAAAGCTCGCCGAGTCGCTTTAGCTCGGCCCGTTGGATCGCGTCCAGCGAGGCCATGATCGCTGCCTCGCTGGAGAGATTTCCCCGGGCGTTCTGCTTCATCCATTCGACGATCGCGCCCCGGGCGTCCTGATCAGCCTTCATGCGTCGGAGCAGCTCGGCCCGAAGGTCGGGATCCTTGATCTTCGGCTTTGGTCCATCAGCGGCGGCGGGGACGACGAAGATCAGGCCGACGATCGCGAAAACGTGCCGTTTCATGAAGGTCTATCCTATCGATCGAATGGAGCGCGGGACTCGACCGGAGTCGGGGTGGCCGGGGACGGAGGCGTCGCAGACGCCGGAGCCTCCGGGGGCCAGAGCGATCGCCCTCGGTTGAGGGCCGACCGGATGCCGCGGACCGAATCCTGAAGACCATCGAACACGAAAAGTACGAAAGACACGAAAGAAGGCCGAGGCTCGATCGAATCGACTTCCGACATCGTTCGCACCATTCTCAAACCCGGGCTATCCATCCTCCGAGCCGCTCACCGGACCACCTGTCGACCGCCATCGTAATGAATGGCCTTCTGCCGCTCGACGACGAAGTCCCAGTCGAGCCGGTGGGGTGGCTCGCGATAGTGTCGGTAGGCCGCCGCCATCTGCCGGGCCGCCTCGTCGTACGGGACGCCGCCGAAGCCCGTCCCCATCGCCGGCATCGCCGCCACCTCGATCTTCTGTCCCGAAACCCGATTGTGCGCGTGGATCGCCAGGATCGCCGCCCAGGTCGCGTTGTAGACCTTGTCGGTTCCCTCGATGCTCCCCGGGACCCGCATCGTCGGGGCGTGGACAAGGAACGGGATCGACCGATCGCCGGTCGGGATCACGAAGGCCGTCCCGACCGGTTGCTCGCCGAAGAAGTCGTCCAGAATCCGATGCTGGACGCCCCGCATGAGCGACTCGCCGAAGTACCGAACGACGGCCGCATCGATCCCGGCGGTCATGATCCCGAAGGCATTCCCGGCGGTGACAAACGCATCATGCGGCCCGAGTTCCTCGAACGTCCCCCGGATCACCCGGACGCCCGATGACCCGTGAAACCGGCGCCGGAAGGCGTCGCACATCGCCTCTTCGGGGTGGACCAGCCAGAGTGTTTCGAGCATCGTTTACGCTCCCCGGATGGCCCGACCGCCCGCGCGACATCGCGAGGGTGGCCTTACCTCCATCCCGGGCGCATCGTATCCGAAGCCGGCCGGCCCGCCAACATATTCAACACTGACGCCCTCGCCCGGCGCCGGCTCCATCGCCGGCCGCCCGGACGATCGGCCTCCGATCGGGGCTCTCCCCTTTCGTGCCTTTCGTGATTTTCGTGTTCAACCCTCGGGCGCCCCACCGACAGCGTGGGCTCATCACCGGCCGTCGCGAATCCATCGGCGAAGGACTTCGGCGAAATCGGCACAGGAGGGAAAGCGATCCTCGGGGCGTCGGGCGATCGCTCGCAGGCAGATCGCGGCCAGTCGCGCTGGGACCTTCGGCGCGATCGTCCGGGGCGACGGTGCCTCGCGACTCGTCGCCTGTTCAAGAGCCGGCGGCACAAACCTGGCGCGGTGGACCTGGAATCACACTGTCCCCACGCGCCGTGCGATCACTCCCACGAGCCCGTACTTCTGATCGTGCGGCAGGAAGCAGGTGCGCGCCAGCGTCCCAAGCAGCCGGAGCCGGCTGACCGGCGGCGAGCCCGACGGCTCGCTGGAGCCCTCGCCACGCTGTGTCCTCTCCCAGCCGACGCGCTCTACCTCAATCCGCTCTTCGAGGAAATGGTCCAGGTACTGGTAGTAGTAGCGGTCGAGCACCTCGGCTCCCACTCGCCCCATCAGCGCCTGCAGGGCGCCGGGCGTGAAGTAGTTGACATGCCGACCGGGATCGGCATGGAACCAGTCCATGCCGCGATCCCGGAACTGGAACGAGCCGCAATTGGGAACGTCCACGGCGAGCACCCCTCTCGGCCGCAACAGAGACAGCGCGCCGCGGATGGCCCGGATCGGGTCATGGCAATGTTCCAGTACCTGCGTGAGCAAGACGATATCGAAGGCAGCGCGGGGCAGCGCGGCGGGGAGTTCCTCGGCGCTCCCTGCCAGGACCTCCAGGCCCTTCTCCCGCGCCTGGCGGATCGCCGACGCGGTGGGCTCGACCCCCACGGTCCGGAACCCAGCGCGCGCGAAGGCCGACAGCATGTCACCCGTGCCGCAACCGATCTCGCACATATCCACTTCGCCCTGACTGACGTGCTTCCGAATCAGGTCGATCTGGCTCCCTGACCCCCAATCGAGGCGATAGGCGAGATGGACGCGGAGGCGATTCAGCAACGTCGGGTGCGGTCGCACCGAAAGCGCCGCACCGCGGTTCTTCCGGTCGAAATACTCGTCGTAGAGCAGCGCGTTGGCCTCGGGGCTGGGGCGTGGGAACAGGAAGCCGACGTCGCACACATCGCACCAGGAGACCGTGGCAACTGTCTCCAGCGAAAACCGACGCGAGAGGCCCGGAAGCCCATAGCGCGGCCGCACCGAGCCGTTGCAGATCAGGCACGATGGCTCGGCGGCGACCGAACTCTCAACCGAAGCGGCCACCGTGCCCTGCTGCGAGCGAACATCCGAGGGCCATCCACCCCCATGGAGGTTCTCGCCGGCCGCGGAGCCCGGTTTGGCTGAGCTACTGAAACCGTCGGCTCGGAGATCACCCATGGTCGCGGTGCTATCTAGACCCAAAACAAGCGTTATATATTAGTCGGCCGAGCGGCACGGCATCACATGTATCGGATTATCATTGAACGTACCTTCTACGACCCGGAGCCCTCGGGCCCCGTCCTTCGATCCGGCCTCATCTTCCCTCATGCATC
>DAIDKV010000260.1 GCA_027449865.1 Planctomycetales bacterium | reverse complement strand
TGTTGAGCCCTTTGTCCGGACCGTCGGCGTTACCAGCTCGATCTGCTTTTGAGGCATCCCCTGAATCGCGATCTGACCGGCCGACCGGCCCCGGATCGAGGGAATCACCGTCAGCCGATACGGACCAACCGGAACGTGTCGACGCGAAAAGTGGGACGGGACGCGAAAAGAGGGACGGCGAAAAGAGGGACGTAGCGCTATACAGGGAGCCCGGGTCGGAGCTGGTTTCTCGATGTGTTCGACCGCAGCCAATCCCCGCATCACCCTCCCACCTGCCGCTCGCGAGCCCAATCTCTCCACCATCGCCCTGATGCGGGCGTTGATCCGGCCGTCCCCGCGGCCACCCGGCCCGATCCGGTCATCCGACGGCAGTCAGGATGCGCGGGATTACCAACCGGAATTTCAGGGTGGTTCTCAAGGTGAAGGCCCGATCCGATCAGCGCTTCTCCTCGCCGAGCAGGTGCTGGCTCGACTGAAGGATCCGGCGCTGGCGCGACTTCGACCCGGTCGGCGCCTGGGTCTGGGCCTCGAGGTCGGTCAGGTTCGCCCGGCAGAACGGGCACTCGACCACCTCGATGTGAAACCGGATGTAGTCGGCCAGGCCGGGGTCGAGCACATCGAGCAGAAAGCTGCCGAGCTGCTGTCGGGTCGGGCAGGTCAGCCGACTTCGGTGCCAGATCGCGCCCAGGGTGTGGAGTTGGGCATCCTGACGCCCCTGGCGGACCTCTTCGAGCCGGGCACGCAGCTCGGCCGAGTCGCGGAGCGCCTTCTCGACCCGCGCGGAGTCCTCGGCGATGAGCGCGTCGGCCAGGTAGGCACGCAACAGCTCGTCGTCGATCGGGGCTGGCGGGGTACGCTCGGCTTCGGAGTGGATCATGATCGTTTCTCTCGGGGGTTCCGTCGCCTTGCGGCGATCGCCAGGCCAGTGGCTCCCAGCGCCGCCAGGACCAGGCCGGAAGGCTCCGGGACGCTCGCGACGGTCGGATAGAAGGCAATCCCGTACGAGAGCTGGCCGAACGTGGTCCCGCCGGTGCCGTTGCCCGCCAGGACCGTTCGATCGCCGTTCGCGAGGTTCACCACGTCAATCTGGCCGTTGCCGGTGGTGCCGAGGTCCGTGACATAGAGCGATCCATTCTGATAAACGATCCCTCGGAGGTTCCCGAAGGTCGGCCCCGTCCCGATCCCCTTGTTATCGGCAATGTCGGTGGCGGCCCCGGTCGTCGGGTCGATCGACCAGATCGATGGGTTGATCGAGCCGCCGCTGACCGCGAAGAGTTTGCCGCCGCCGAAGGCGAGGCCCTGGGGAGCGGTGATGGACGTCGTCAAGGGCGTCGCCGTGCCCGGTCCAACGCTGTAAATCGTGTGCGCGCCGGGGCTGGCCGCCGAGGCGAAGATCGACCCGGTCGGGCTCAGAGCCAGACCCGCAACCCCGCCGATGCCGAAGAGATTGTCCGCCGAGCCGTTGTTTCCCGCCACGACTGTCCGGTTACCAGCGGCGTCAATCGTATAGATGGTCGTCGTAAAGCCATTAGGAGTCCCGCCATCGGCAACGTAGAGCGTATTCCCCTGGAAGGCCATCTCGAAGGGCCGGTCGAGCGCGGGACCCGTCCCCACGCCATTGCCCGAAAACGTCGTCACAGCGCCGGTCGTCGGGTTCACCTCGTCGATGGTGGAGGTGCCGATGTCCGAGACGAAGATCATCCCCTGTGAGTTGATGGCCAGCCCCTGGGGATTGATGAAGCCGGTCGCGATCGTGAAACTGGCCCCGGTGGTTGGATTGACGTCGACCAGGGATTGGTGGACGAAATCGGTCACGATCAGGTCGCCGGCATGGATCACGCCAGCCGTTGCGGCCTGCGCGAGCCCAATCGTCAGCATTAGCCCCATCGCCAGAACGCGTCGGTTGCTCATCTTTCGAGGCTCCTCCGGTTTGCGGGTTCAACCGCGGCTGGGGTAGATCCCTTGCAGGGCGATGATGTAATTCAGCGCCAGGGTCGGTTGACGGTTCTCGTGCGCCTGACCGCCGCCGGTCTGGCCGAGCGTCTGAGGTGCCATGTTCGTGTTGGAGGCGCCGGAATTGTAGAGAGTATCACCACCGGCCGACGCGGCCCAGAGAGCTCCGCTGGGCGTGCTCGTCGAACCCGGCTGAGAGGAGGCCTGCGGCGAGTAGGAATGGGTGTGGGCCGGGATCTGCGGCGTCTGGAGCGCCACGGATTCAACGCCGACGGACTGGCCGAGCGCGTAGCTGGAGAGCCCCGTCCCCTGGCCGAAGTGCAGCGGAACCCGGCTCCGGAGATCGGGCAACGCGAACGTGGTCACGCCGTCGCCGCCGTAAGTCGTGCCCAGCAGCGAAAACAGCGCTGAATTCTGGGCAATCGACAGAAGTTGTCCGTTGCAAAAGGCCCACCCGACGGGCTCAAAATTGAAGGCGACCAGAGCGATCTCGCCGAGAAAGGGATCCTGCATGGTGATCCTCTCAAGATGATCCTTCGAAACGATCAACGCAAGGAAGAGCACTTTCCTGAAGTGATCTATTGAGTGCTCGACGAGCACCCCAATCCTCATCCCTCATCGGGTCGCTGGTCTCACGGCTCTCCCGAGCCGCCCCCTTTGGCATGCCCCTTCAAATCCCCCCCAACTCCTCGAACGAGAGCCCGGCGCGTCGGGCCATCTCCTTGAGGCGGGAGACGGTCTGGAACTTGTAGCTGGCCACCGCCTGCTCGGTGATCCCGAGGAATTTGGCGACGTCCTTGTTCGCCCATCCCTTGACGATGAGGAGTTCCATGCAGCGAAGGCGGTCGTAGTCGCCGCGGGCCAGCCAGTCGTGGACAAGCTGGCCGAGAGATTCGGCCAGCAGTCGTTCCTCGGCCTTCCGCCGCTCGCCGCTCCGGGCGATGCTCGACGCCGGACGCTCCTCGCCCGGAACCTCCTCAAGCGGTCGACCGTGGTCATCCGAGCCAAATTGATCGATCGGCCGGCGCCCCTGACGGCGGAGGTGATCGGTTAGCTTGTGGGCGGCGATCGAGAAGAGATAGGCTTCGAGGTCGCGCTTCTCGTCGTAGTGCGGCAGGCTGGTCAGGAAGCCGATGAACGTCTCCTGAACAACGTCCTCGCTGGCGGCCCGGTCGCGCAGCCGGCTGTCGACGAACGCGAGGAGCCGCCCCTCGAACCGCTCGATGAGCTGGCGCCAGGCCTCGGCATCGGCGCCCCGGACGTTTCGGACCAGAAGGACATCGGTCTCGCTGGCGGCCATCGGCTGGGTCGGCCCCGGGTTCCTCGATCGGAAAATGGGACGGGATCGGCACCCCTCCGCATGAGACAATTGTAAACTCCGGCCAACCCGCTTGGCTATCCTTCGATCGGGTCGATCCGCCGAAGGCGCGGCGAAGAGCCCTCCGGCCAGCTCGGGCTCCTCGCCCAATCACGACCCCTCCGAGCCCGAGGGCTTATCCGACGAGGCGACCGCCCCGGTCGCCCGATCGATCAGCCCCGCTCAGGCGCTCCGCGCCAGCGGGTGGCCGGCGAGCCGCTCCAGCACCGCGATCGGCGCCTTCTCGGGGAAAACCAGGCTCGACCGCCGAATGATAAACGTCTGCTCGAGCATGTACTGACCGCTCAGGCAGGCGTGGCTGGTCCCATCGGTGAAGACGATCCAGCTCGAACCGGCCGGGAATTCCCATCGTTCCTTGCGGCACGACTCCTGGAACGCCGCGTCTTCCTTCATCGCGTGGTGAATCCGGAGCATGAACCGGTCGTACGGCGGACGGTCAACCACCGGCAACCCCAGCCGCGAGGCCACTCGGGCCGAAAGCTGCTTGCCCGACTGAAGCAAACCCTCCGGACGGTTCAGCCCAACCCGGTCGGCGAACTGGCCGGCCAGCTCCTCGAACGGGTCGGTCGTGATCCAGACCCGCTCGCGGTCCGGGTGGATGTTGGTGAAGATCCGGAGCAGCCGGTCGCCGTGCGAGGGGCGGCTTGGAAAGTTGTCGAAGTGGAGCAGGTCGTTCCGCGAGTGCAGCGAGACCTTACGCCCCCGCTCCTCGATCGGCCGGAAGCTCGCGAAGTCGATCTTCCAGTCGACCGCGTACCGGCTGAGCAGCGTCCCCATGAAGCTAATCGCCCGCCGCGAGTAGTTCCGGAGGATGCCGTGGACCCTCGCCCTCTGCGCAGGATCCTCCTGATCGACCCCCTTGAGCCGGTCCTCGATCGGCCGGTAACTCACGTTCTTGTGGTAGGAGGCATCGACCTGCTTCTGGGTGACGAGGAAGGCCCGGTCCTCATCCGAGATCATCGGCGGCGACTCGGGGAAATAGAGAATGTCCCCGCCTTCAAGCCCCCCATATTCCGACTCGCTCGCCTCCGTGCCAAAGCGATCCGCGCGCAGCGTGATCCTTGCCATTGTTCCACGAGCCCTGTTCCGAAGGCCGCGTGCCAATTCGGTCGGACCCCCTCCGGCCGTCCTGGTTCGCCGGCACCTCACGGGGGATCATAACAGGATCGTCGGATACGAGAAGGCGAACCTTATCCTCATCGTTCATCTTGCTCGGCGTGATCCATTCCCCGATCCAACCGCCCACTCTCGGCGCCAGACTTATTTTATCCGACCTCTGTGCTTTCCTGTCTCTGCCGGGAATCCGTCTTGTGGATCAGAACGAGATTGCGTGCGTAGACGGCCAGACCGATCGACTGCCCGAAGACGATCACGGGGTCGCTCCGGGCGATCGCATACGCGAGCAACGATCCGCCGCCAAGCAGGCTCAGCCACCAGAACGCCAACGGGACAACCGCCCTCCGTCGACGCTCCGAGGCGATCCACTGGACCAGGAACCTCGCGGTAAAGAGCCCTTGCCCCACGAACCCAACCGCCAGCCAGAACCTCGACGGATCCGACACGGCTCAATCCTCCGCGAGGGCCGCGGCCGGGGCCCGTCTCCGGGTCTCGTCGGCGTCCCAGGCCCGGAGCACCCGGCCCTCGATCGGCCGGCTCAATAGCCAGGCCACGCCCATGAGATCCACGATCACCTGGATCGAGCGATTCCCAATGTGGTAGTGCGACCGTCCGTGCTCTCGGGCCCGGTGGTTGACCGGAACCTGCACCAGCCGGCACCCTTCCCGGATCAAAAGCGGCCCGAGGAACCGATGGGCGCCCCGAAACGCCGGAAGCCGGAGCGCCTCGGCGCGGGGGAAAATCCGGACCGAACATCCGGTGTCGCGAATCGACTGGCCCAGCACCGCGTTGCGAACCCGGTTCGCCCACCGACCGATGAACCGGCGCGACCAGGGATCCCGACGATCGGCCCGCCACCCCAGCGCCACCTCGTGACCAGGCAACGCCCGCCAGAGATGAACCAGGTCGGCCGGGTCGTTCTGAAGATCGGCGTCGAGCGTCGCGATCCACTCCCCACTCGCCGCCCGAATCCCCGCCCAGGTCGCCGACGACTGACCCACCCCCTCCGCCATCACGATCACCCGCAACTCCGGGTAGTCGTCCGCCAGCTCCAGCAAGACCTCCGCCGTCGCGTCGGTCGAGCCGTCGTCAACGATCACGATCTCAAACCCCTCGATCGGCCGGAGGTCGACATCCCCATCCCCATCGCGGAGCGGACGAAGCGCCTCGGCGATCTCGGCGACGAGTTGAGGGAGCGCCTCCGCCTCGTCGCGGGCCGGAACCACCACCGAAAGAAACGACGATCGGACGGCCTCCTGCCGCCGCCATCGACCAATCCCAACCGCCCGGCGCCGGTGCGTCGGATCGTAGCGCAGGGTCGACATGCGCGGGCCTCCTTGCCTTGCTCCGGAATCTTCCTGTCCCGTGAAGATGTGCCGCGGCCCAGAAACCCGGACCAATGGGATCCGCATTCTCCCCGGATCCCCAGACAGGTCCATCCCAATTCCTATCGATCGTCCTCGACAGAACCGCCCCCCTCTGTTATCAAACCCCCCGGGACGGAGTCCCCGACGCCATCGACAAGGATGCCGACCACCATGCTTGCCCTCATTGACGAACATCGAACCTCGGACACGATCGCCCTCGACCCGGATCAACTCCGCCCGAGCCCGTTCAGCCTGACCGTCTACGGCGACCCCTCGGAGGAGGTCGAGGATCTGATTGCCAGCATTCACGAGCATGGGATCCTCGTCCCGCTGGTTGTCGCGCCTGGGTCGGAGCCGGAGACCTGGGAGGTGATCTCGGGACACCGACGGCTTGCCTCGGCCCGGGCGATCGGGATGACGGAAGTTCCCTGCCAGGTGCGTTCCATTCCCGAGGGCGAGGCGCGGCAGGCGGCTGTCCTCGAATACAACCGCCAGCGCCGCAAGACCTTCAGCCAGCTCATGCGCGAGGCCGACGCCCTGGAGCAACTCTGGGGCGCCCAGGCCAACGCCCGCCGACGCGCCAACCTGCTCGGGTCCGATCGCGCCGAATGTCGGAATTCCGACGATCGAGCCGCTGGCGCCGGCCGGACCGACGCCGCGATCGCCCGGCACCTCGGCCTGGGAGGCAAGGACCTCTACCGACAGGCCCGCACCCTCTGGCGGATGGCCGCCTCGGGCGACGCTCGGGCCCAGAGCGGCGTCGCCCAGATCGACCGAGGGACCAGGACCATCCACGCCGCCTACAAGGACCTCCGCCGTCGCGACCGGTTCGGCTCCGACTTCCGCCCAACCCCCTACGACGTCTGGGCCTTCCGCCACGACCGGGCCTTCGGTATTCCCCACCCCGGCTCCATCCCCCCAGCCCTGGTCGCCCACACCCTCCACTACTTCACGACGCCAGGGGCCCTGGTCGTCGACCCCATGGCCGGCGGCGGGACCACCCTCGACGTCTGCCAGTCCATGGGCCGACGCTGCCTCGCCTACGACCTCCATCCCGTCCGACCCGAAATCCACCCCCACGACGTCCGCCTTGGTATCCCCCCCGAAGCCCACGGCGCCGACCTGATCTTCTGCGATCCCCCCTATCACACCATGCTCGCTGCCCAGTACGCCCCCGACAGCGTCGCCACCGCCTCCCTCAACGGATGGATGGAATTCCTCCACGACCTCGCCCGCCACGCCTTCGAGGCCCTTCGCCCTGGCGGCTACCTCGCCCTGCTTCTCGCCGCCCAGACCGAGAAGGACATACCCGCCGGATTTGGCTACATCGACCATGCCTTTTTAGGCTACGAGGCCGCGCGTCAGGCGGGCTTTCTGCCGGAGCGCCGGATCAGTTGCCCGATGGACGGGGCCTACCTGCCGCAGCATGTCCGCCGGGCCCGGACCGAGGGGAGGCTGCTCGGCCAGGTGCGCGACCTGCTCGTGATGCGTCGGCCATCCCGTCCAATGGAAAAACCGCCATTCGATCTTGCGTCGACAGGAAATCGACCTGTTTGAAAGGTTCAAAACGACTGCCAACTTGGCAACAGCCATTTTGGCAGACCGCAAATCAACCACAGAGACACAGAGGCACCGAGAAAACAAAAAACGAGAGTGCGTCTCGGTTTAGGATGATCGATGGCATCCTTTCTTCCCAGACCTGTTTTCTCGGTGCCTCTGTGTCTCTGTGGTGAAATTCCCACCTCACTCAAGGGGCGTGCCGCAGGCGAGCTCGTACACCTTGCTTCGTACGAAGGGATTGGTGAGAGTGGGGTTACGTCGGACGAGCGGCTCGGGGAGTTCGTCCACGGCCCGACGGACCAGGTCGTCGAGCTGCTCGGGCGAGAGCTGCTCGATCATGTAGGCGACGGCCGCCTCCTCGGCGGCCTGCCGGTCGACCTCGCGCGCTTGCAGTCGTCGGGATTCGACCTGCCGAAGCTTGGCCTGCAATTCCTGTCGACGGGATTCGAGCCGGCTGGCGACCTGGGGAAGCAGGTCATAACCGTCCTCGATCCCGGCCCGGATGTAGCCGGGGCCGTTTTGAAGCTTCCCCTGGCTCTTCAGATAGAAGGCGTTGAGCAGAACCTTGGCGACCGCCTCGGGATCCTTCTGCGCCAGGAGTTTGTGGGCAAGCTGGCCGGGGATCCCCTGGTTTGTCAGCAATTCCTGAAGATCCACAGCAACAAGAAGGCGTCCCTCGGCCGAGAGGCGGAACGGCGTCCCGGGGATCGGGATCGTTGTCGTTGCTTCCTCTCTCGTTGCGTGTTCTCGTTCGGGCCCCGTCGTGGGGCCTGGCGGGCCGACCGCCTGGGCCGGTGCCGGTCCAGAATCTGGGACACTCCAGAGGGCGACCTCTAAAGATTCTGGGACAGTCGAAGGGGTCACCTCTAAGAAATTTGGACCGGTTCCACTCGGTTTTTCGGACCCCCTGGCCGCCGACTTCTCCCGGGCTCGCGACGGGCGTTCAGGCGCCTGCCGGATGATCCGGTAGGCGGTCGACCGTCCCTTGGACTTGCTCGTCGCCAGCAAACCCAGCCCGGTCAACTGCTCGATGGCGGCCAGAACGGTCTGCCGGCTCAATCCGGCCTGGCGGGCGATCGTCCGAATGCTCGGATAGGCCCAGTCCGTCCCAAAATCGGAGTAGAGACCGATGACCAGGTAGACCTTCACCGCCGATCCCCCGAGCGTCTTGAACGCCTCGGAGCGGAGCAGGTCGTGCTCGACGCGGAAGAAGAACGAATTCATGGAGGACGAATTCATGGGGGACGGCCCATCCACTCCATTCCCGCGCGATCAAGGCACCATCCGACCTGAAGGCGGGTCCGACCCGCCCTGGCCCTCACTCCTCGTCCGTTCCCCAGGCCCCGGCCAGCGGCGGCGGGTCCGAGACGTAATAGGTCTTCACCTTCCCGCGCTGGCCGGTCGTCGACACGACCAGCCCCAGCTCCTCCAGCCGCGCGAGACTATCGATCACCGTCGGGCACGAGAGACGCGTCCGGGTCATTAGATGCCCCAGGCTGATCGTCACGCTCCGGTCCGGCTGCCCGCCGCTGGCCTGCACGATCGCCAGGTAGACCTTGATGGCCTCCCCCTTGATCCGGGCCAGATACCCACGGTCGAACAATACCGATTGCACCCAGTCACCCTGGGTGGTACGCGTCATGGTCGCGGACATGGTTGGAAGACCTTCCGTGGACTTCGCCGCAACGCGAGGAACGGGACAGAAGTCGTCCCGAGGGCGTTCCGTGCCCGGTTCAGAGGGAGCGCCGAGCGTTCCTGGGTTTTTCATCGGCCGTCAGGCCCCTCGACTCCAGCCAAAGGGCGCCTGACGGAAACTTGGATTTCCGTGAGATTTATGCCGAATGCCCTCGGATCTTCATGAGGGTTCCGGGGAGAATTCAAGAAAGAAACCGGGGCAGAGTGTTGACCCGGAAGAATCGCTCGGTAATATGGCTCTTGCCTCGTGGATGAGAACGACGACGGAAACGGCCGGGGCGAGAGGCTCACAAGGCACCTCCCACCGGCCGACAGCGTCGAATCTCTTTCCGAGGTGAGTCTCACGACTCCTGACAATCGAACGAAGCGAGTTTTGAAAAAAATCGCTCG
>DAIDKV010000259.1 GCA_027449865.1 Planctomycetales bacterium | reverse complement strand
CGCCGCGGTCGCCGGGCCGCCGAAGGAGAAGCACGGCACGGATCATGAGATCCCGTCACCAGGGACCAGGAGAGTGCCATGCGCCCGGTCAGCAGGCGATTCGGCGGTCCATGGCAAATGTCGAGCCGAACAGTCGTGGTTGACGACCTCTTCCGACTCGGCCTGGGTGAGTGCCGGCTCGCGAGTCATGATGTACAGGCCGATGACGATGGCCGCAGACACGAATAAGGTGCCTCGGCGCCGGAGCCATCCGGGTGGTCGGGCCATGACAGGTATCCTTATATTGATGCGGATTGAATCTTGGCGCGGTTCTTGTGGATCGATTCCTGGTGGCCTATGCCTCCTCGTCCGGCGTCCAGTCGGGCCCCTCGCAGGCGAGCCGCTCATCGAGGCCGACGCCGAACCCGTAGGGGTCATCAAGGTCCTTCAGGATCGTGCAGATCATCCGCAGAGACTCCTCATGCCGGGACGATTCTCTCGCCAGGTCAGCCAGTCGGGATTCCACGTCGCTGGCCCGCCGCTTCATTCGGATGATCGAGCGGTCGAGGTGGGCAAGCCGGCCCTCCGCCTCCGACAGGTGGGACGCCAGGAAGCGGACGGCGGACTTCAGGTCGACGTGGCCGCTCTCCACGGCGGCGAGGAGGGCCATGGCAGGGCTCTCCTCCCGAGAATCGAGGCGATCCGAGTTCATGTGAGTTGTCTCTAGATTCGTGTTGGGCGATCGGTCCAAGGCCATTCTTCCGAGGATCATTCATCCGCTGAGCTACGCGGTTCGAGGTCCACAGCTCAGTTGGGCGATGAAATGACGACCAGCAACGCGATCAGGGTGAACCCCGGGCGCGAACGACGCGGAATCATGGTCCTGGACCCTTGCGATCGGTTTATGAAGTTCAAAAATAAGAACGTGGCGAGGTGAGCGCGCAGGCCCGACGAACCGGGCGAGGGACCGCGCAGCGGAGGATCCGAGGCACGCCCGAGAGGCGAGCCCGGGCGGATGCGATCAGCCCCCGACGAGGACGGTCGCCTTCAGGCCGAACGTACCAGACCCGGTCGCGCTGCGATCGCGCGCGGACCGTGGGTCTACGAACGTCGAGCGAGACGTCGTGGTGATCATCGTTCACCCCAGGACTATCGGTGACTCAGTGGTCCTCTGCGCGTTCAGAGGGACCGTCAGATGACGGAGCCCGTCTGTTGTGGCAGTCGCGCCGCCCCGATGGGCACGCGGTCCGACCGATGAGAGGGAACGATCAGGCGGGGGGAGGATGGAAGATCGAGGGCTTGTGCCCGTCGGGCCGAGCGGCCGATTCATCGGGCACGAGGCGGGGCGGGGACGCGGAGATCAGGCCCCGTGCGGCCTCGAGCGCGACCCACTGATCCGGACCGCCGGGGCTGGGCGAGGCAGTGGACGGGGGCACGGGGACGCCGCTCGAGCAGCCGGGGCCCGAGCAACGTCGAGGAGCCGGCCAGTCGGGGCGGTCGTTTTCCGGAGTCCCCGAGTGGGTCTCGGACAGGCCACCGGTCATCAGGTCATCCAGCCGATTGTAGGCGAGCAGCCGCTCCGACTTCGACGTGACGAGGTGGTTGTTGCAGCCGGCCCAGGCCGATCGCGGCGCGGCGAAGCACTGGATCAGGAGCAGCAACAGCGCCCCTGTGCTCCATCGCGCCAGTCGCCCGAGCCGATCAGACCGCATCTCACCCCCGCCATCGAGCCGGATCCTTTATGGATCTGGCGACCTGCCTCACGAATGGATATCGGCGAAATGGGACGCATGCGCAAACCTCGCTGCGCAATGAATCAATAGCTTACCACACCGGAACCTGGCATTGCAAGCCGCGATCCAGAATTCGAGGCCGCAAGCCAGCGACCGCGAGACCCGGCCGTTCCCATTTTTTTGTTCCAGGGCGGGAATGATCCCCGCGCCGGCTCCCTTCCAGATCGATCGGAACTTGATGTGCAGGTTTCTCCACGCCGCGGATATTTCTCTCGAAAGTGCCGAGCCGACACTCCATCGCTCGGGGTCCACCTCGCGGTGAGCCTGGGAGGGTAGGGGGGATCACCCGATCGCCGGGCGTCGGAAATCGCGAAACAACGAAAGAGCGAAACGGAGGAGACAGACCCTCCTCCTCCGTTTCGCTCTCGGGTTCTCGGACGCTTCGCGATCGAGGCTCCGAACAGACGAATCCTCAGCCCCGGGCGCGTCGCGACCGACGCCGATGCGACGCCAGGCCCGCCAGACCGAGCCCCGTCGCCAGCAAGATCAGCGAGCCCGGCTCGGGGACCGCCGCCGCCGTCACGATCAGGTCCACCTGCTTCAGTATCGTGTTGTCCACGAGCTGATATTGAAAGCCCGCGGGGGTGGTCCCCAGCGTCAGGCTATCGCTGACGAGCGTCCCGTAGTTGATCAGGTCGTAGGTCCCCACGCCGAAGCCGCCGAGGGCGTTGAGGTTCACGACCCCGGCCAGGGTCGCGGCGCCTCCGACGTCGATCAGGTCGGAATGGCTCGTCGTCCCCAGGTTGAACGACAGCGACGAGGCGGCGTCGAGGGTCAGGCTGCTGGAGAGGGTCAGGGTGCCGACGCCGCCGTTGAGGGTCGGATCGCCGGCCGCCAGCACGCCGCCGACGGACGTCACCGCTCCGGCGATCGTGCCCGTCCCGCCGAGGGTCGCACCCGAGAGGACCGTGACGGCGCCGGTCCCGGTGGCCGAGCCGGTCGCGTTGTCGGCCAGCAGAGTGCCCGCCAGGATGCTCGTCCCGCCCGAATAGCCGAAGTTCGCGGCCGAACTGTCACCGGTGAGGGTCAGCGTTCCGAGCCCATCCTTCAGCAGCGAAACCATCCCCGAGCCCGGCAGGTTCGATTGAACGCCCGACTCGGCGATCGAGCCGCCGATCGTTTGAGACTGGCCCAGGTCGACAGTGAAGTTCAGCGTCCCGCCCGTGCTGAAGAGGCCCGTGCCGGCCGTCGCGCCGTTGGAGCCGTTATTCGCCCCCAGGCCGCCCAGCCCTCCGGCGAGGGTCCCGGCACCGGCCGAGGAATCGACGAAGGAGAGCGAGGCGCCGTTGTCGCCGCGGACGAAGACATTGCCACCCAGGGCCGACCCGCCACCGCCACCGCCACCGCCGCCACCGACGCCGCCGACCCCGAAGCCTCCATCACCGCCACCGAAGCCGCCTTTCGCGCCGCCTCCGCCGCCGCCGCCGCCGAAGCCGCCTGGGCCGGCGCCACCACCGCCACCGCCACCGAAGCCGCCACTTCCGCCGCCACCGCCGGGGCTGCCGCCACCGCCGCCACCGCCGCCGACACCGCCGACACCGCCGTTCCCGCCGACAC
>DAIDKV010000258.1 GCA_027449865.1 Planctomycetales bacterium | reverse complement strand
CGCCGCGGTCGCCGGGCCGCCGAAGGAGAAGCACGGCACGGATCATGAGATCCCGTCACCAGGGACCAGGAGAGTGCCATGCGCCCGGTCAGCAGGCGATTCGGCGGTCCATGGCAAATGTCGAGCCGAACAGTCGTGGTTTGTCCCCCTTTTTCTGTTTCCCCCTTTTTCTGTTTACTCGGCCCGCTCGGTTAGGGAGTTGCATCTGGATGATACAAGACTCCAGGCCCTTCCTTCAATCCATAATCTTTCAGCGTTGCAGTGTGAGCATCGTTCCAGAGTTCATACGCGGCATCACGATCAGGAGGCTGCCCATTTGGCCATCCCAGCCTCCGTTATCTCACTGACTCCCGCAATTCATGGGAGTAGAAGTTCAGGTGGGAAACAGGGGACGCAGCTAGTTGTTTGCACGTCAAGAACCAGCTGCGCCCCTGTTTCCCGTCCGGGGAGCCGTTGTTGTCGTCGGCGATGGCGATGAGGCGGCTGATCGACTTATCGAGGCCGGGGTTGTCGATGGCGCGTCCGTTGGGATAGACCATCTGGGTGAGTCGGCTGTTGTTCTGTCCGCCGGCCATCTCGGTGTAGACGTACTGGACCTCGGGCGAGGTGGAGGTGTTGACGGCTCCGTTCTGCTCCTGGTACTCGCCGGTGAGCTGGCCGAGTCCGTTGTAGAGGTCCTCGACCTGGTTGACGATCGAGCCGCCGATGGCGGCGTTGTAACTGGTGAAGAGATAGGGGAGTCCGAGGACGTTGTAGGCGGTGGTGTGGCGTTAAATGGCCGCGGACCGGTCCCTCGGCGCGCGGACGGGAGCGGTGGACCCTCATGCCAAATCGACCACGGAGACACCGAGCCACAGAGGCCGGAAGCCGTCCGAGCCTTCCGATGGGTTCCCTGTCTCTCCGTGTCTCCGTGGTGAAATGCCGCGAGCGGGCTTCCCAGGCATAACCGGGAAGGGCCTGGCACCAGATTTGAAAATATCGATCAGTGCCTTATTGCTCTGGCCATTACGTGGTCGATGATTCGCTGCCAGTCGGCGACGAGGTCGGCAAGCAAGACCCGCGCTGAGTCTCCCTCGAGATTGCCAACGCCCCATTCGCCGGGGAGATGAGAAGACTCGTCGATCGGTCGGATCACGAGGGGTTCAGGTAGTCGCGCCCGGCGAAGCGATCGGGCAAACAGCGCATCTCGTCGCGAGCCGATGGGTCGTCGTGGACGTATCGATAACCCTGTCCGTAGCCGACGCCCCGCATCAGCGGTGTGACCGCGTTCCGCAGGTGGAGCGGGACCGGCTCGCGGGCGGAGTCGGCGGCGTCGGCCGAGGCGGCGACGTAGGCCGTTTTGACCAGGTTCGACTTCGGGGCGCGGGCCAGGTAGATCGTCGCCTGGGTGAGCGGATAGAGAGCCTCGGGCAGGCCGATCAGGTGCGTCACCTGCGCCGCCGAGGCCGCCTGCACCATCGCCTGAGGGTCCGCCAGGCCGACGTCCTCCGACGCCAGGATACAAAGCCGACGCGCGAGGAAAATCGGGTCGACTCCCCCCTCGATCATCCGCGCCAGCCAGTAGACCGCCGCGTTGGCGTCGGAATTCCGGATCGACTTGATCAGCGCGGAGATCAGGTTGTAATGGTCCTCGCCCTGCCGGTCATAGGCATATCGGGCCCGGCCGAGCGATTCGGTGAGCAACTCCCACGAGAGGACGCGATGGCCCGAGGCGTCGGGCGCGGCGGCACGGACCGCCGCTTCGAGCGTGGAGAGCGCGACCCGGGCGTCGCCGGCCGAGGCGCGGGCGAGGCGGTTCAAATCCTCGTCGTCGATCGAAGGCCGGAGCGCGGCCAGGCCGCGGTCGACATCGGTGATCGCCCGTCGGAGGATCGTCGCGAGATCGGCGTCCGAGAGCGGCTCGAGGACCAGCACCCGGCATCGAGAAAGCAGCGCGGCGTTCACCTCGAACGAGGGGTTCTCGGTCGTCGCGCCGATCAGGCTGACGGTCCCGTCCTCGACGGCCGGTAGAAGGGCATCCTGCTGCCCCTTGTTGAATCGATGGATCTCGTCAATGAAGAGGACGGTCCTACGTCCGCGGCGTCGGTCGTTTTTTGCCTCGGCGATGGCCTCGCGCACCTCCTTGATCCCGGCGCCGACGGCCGAAACCGGGGCGAACCGCGCCTGAGCCTGCCGGGCCAGGAGCCGGGCGAGCGTCGTCTTGCCGGTCCCTGGTCCGCCCCAGAGGATCAGCGAGGGCAGGGGGCCGGACTCCGACAAAAGTCGGGTCACCAGCCGACCCTCGCCGACAAGATGCCCCTGACCGACAAACTCGCCCAGATCCCTGGGCCGCATCCGCTCCGCGAGTGGTGCATCCGGCCAGGTCTCGGTCGGCTCCGGCACATCGGCCTCGCCAAAGAGGCTTCTCGTCACATCCCTTGCCATTGTCTCGGGGCTCCGCGGGTCCGCCGTGATCCGGCCGCATTGTCCATTCTACCCGCGGACCGCGTCTCTCCTCGCCGGGAAACTTGCCACGTCTTCCGACCCCGATTGTGATATGCTTCGGTCGTGGAAACGGGCCTGACCACGCGCCCTCCGAAGGAACGCCCTAACTCTCCATGGAGGTGATCATGAGATCAATTCTCTGGTCCATGTTCCTGTGCGGGGCGGTCGCCGCCGCCGAGAATGGTGCCATGGAGCGCCATTCTGAGCCAATTCCGGTCCACCGGGCCGGCTATCAGCCCGGCCGATCGGCCCGGGGGCTGACGGTTCGCTGGCTTGGGCAGGACGGGCACGATTACGTCAGCTCGAGCCAGCGATTCGAGCCCAACGAGGTGCAAGATATTCACCTGTCGGTTGGTGGTCTCGATCCTCGCCGGGAGGTTGACTTCATCGACATCGTCATCCCGAGCGGTCATCACTGGCAGTATCATCCGCCGGGGGGGAACTGGCTGGCCCACCTGGTTCGGTCGAGGGGTGCGACGACGGCCGATGTTTTTGTCGACGCGATCGAGATGACGCCCGGCTCGGCCTGTCGAATGCTGGTGCGTTACGACGATGGCTCGACCGCCGAGGCCGAATTCCGATCGCGACGAATCGATACGAGTCTGCGGATGCCAGACTTCATCGCCCGGGCGCGCTGGATTGGGCAGGGGCGTTCGGACGAGGCGGGACTCGGGCCGTCCGTCGGGCCTGACGGGTTCCAGGACGCTCGGATTCATCTCGATCGGCTGAGCCCAAAGTACGCCGTCAAGAGCCTTCGGATCGAGGGTTCGAGTGGAGCCCGATGGGAGTTCGGTATGAACCCGAAGGGCCTGAACAACGCCGAGTTCCTCAAGGATCCAAAAGACCCCCGCCAGGGCGACGTCTGCTTCCAGCCCGATCGTGATCTCTCGGGCCAACGCCTGAGGATAATCATCGGCTATCAGGACGGCGCGCCTGATGCGACCTCGGTTGTCGCCGGCCGCACCAATCCGCGGCTTCGGATGCCGGTTGCTCCGTTGCCGAAGATTGAGGAGGCCAGACTCGATGCTCGATGGCTCGGCCAGGACGGCGGCCGACCGGACCATCCCGGGGATGTACACGTCGTGCTGGGAGGGCTCCCGGGCAGCGGGCGCCTGGTCGCGATCGAGCTGACCGACACCGTTCGCCAGGCCTGGTCTTTCCGCGTCAATGATCGGGTGGCCGCCCATCTCGACGGCGATCCAGGCTCACTCGAAGTCCGGTTCCGCGATGATCGACGGACGGCGGACCTCTTCTTTGCCCCCTATCGCGAGACCAGCCGAGAGCGGTTCTCCGTCCGATTGGTGGGAAGCGATGGTCGGACCTGGCATGGAGAGTTCGCTGGGGGACCGTCCGACCTGAGCCGGCTCGAGCCGAAGCCCGACTCCGCCACCGTGACG
This sequence comes from Planctomycetales bacterium, assembly GCA_027449865.1. Lineage (GTDB taxonomy): Bacteria > Planctomycetota > Planctomycetia > Isosphaerales > Isosphaeraceae > JAKAUH01. Next base: position 25,278 of record DAIDKV010000258.1, on the reverse strand, counting down.
GCCCGGCCGGGCGATGACCTTCAGGCCCTGCTCGACCGTCATGGTAGGGTCGTCCTGTCGAGGGGAACCTACCGGCTCGATCGTCCGTTGGTCCTGAATCGGCCCGCCATGCTGACGTCCGAGGGCGGCGCCACGCTGCTCTTTGCTCAGTCGCCGAGCGAGGCCCCCTGGAAAACAGTGATCAAGGTACGCCATGGCAACTCCCGACTGGAGGGTTTCGCCGTCCGGTTCGCCGGTCCGATCCGGTGGGACTGGAGCGTCTCTTACGGGCCCGCCATCATCGGGATGACCGAGAACACCGAGCCAGGTTACGACCTTCCGAAACATGAGGTCGCCTTTCGCCGGCTCGACATTGAATCACCGCCGGTTGACGATCCGACTCGATGGGTTGAGGTACCTCGGTTGCTCCGCCTGGTCGGAGCCTGGTCTGGCGAAGTGGTGGGCAACCGGTTTCGGGGCGGTACGATCGAGTTTTTTCACGGTCCCTGGCGGATCGTCGAGAATGAGTATCGAGGAACTCCGGTAGGGACCTTCTCGCACGGTTTTATCACGGGGCACTGGACCCACGATCTGACGATCCGGGGGAACCGATTGTCGGCGCCGATCGCGAGCGGGAAGACCTGGCGGTTCCTCGTGCTCACCGGTTCGAGCCTCTTTGACCGGATCGAGGGGAACACCGTCGAGGGAGTCGGGTCTCGGGATGACGAGACGATTCCCTGGAGCAATGAGCCGGAGATCATCTTGACCGAGGGCTACACGCTTCGATACGAAGGGAAGGTCATGGCCGCCTCGACGGATGGGAAGGTCCTCCGAATCGGGCGCCCTCAGGGCAACGGCGTGCATCCCGGCGAGGTGGTTTCGATTCTCAGTGGTCCAGCCGCGGGAACCTGGCGACGGGTCGCCCACGTTCTGGACCCGACAGCCGTTCTGCTCGACCGGGCGGTCCCGGCCGGAACGGACGCCGTTTCCATCTCGCAGGGATTCGTCGGCCAGGTCTATGAGGGGAACCGGATCGACATCCGGGGCGGTCGGCGTTCCGATAGCCTGGTCCTTCCGGGAAATCACTTCGGACTTCGGGTCGTCGGGAATCATCTGATCGGTGGTGGCCTCGCCTGGCGCATCTACGCGGTCCCCACGGAATCGCCAATGATCTGGGGATGGTCGCACGTACCTTGCCTGGGGACCGTGATCGAGCGGAACATCCTTGAGGATACCGAGACGGGCGGACTGCTCGGAGTGGAGCATCATTCGAGCGCAAAGACCAATCGCGGTCGCGTTTACATGAGCGTCGAGCTACGTGACAACGTGGTTCGATGGACGGGCCCGTTCCTGTCCTCTCACCGGGGTTCGAACATGCCGCCGGCGCTGACGCTGGGATTCGCCGGGTCGCTGGATCCCGATGAGTTCCCGGTGACGGCTTCGGGCAATCGCCTGGAGGCACCGGCCGGCCATCGCGATGCGAGCAGTCTCGTGATCCACGCGGCTCGATTCAATGGGAGAAATGTCGTCGAAAGGAAGATGGCCCTCTCGGCAACAGCTATCAACGCTGGCGTTGGGCGCCGGGAGTCCAGATCTCCTGGTGGACGGCCCATTCGATGATCCGCCTTTCGCGGCCGGGTTGCGGCAATCTCCTCGTCGCCTTAGACTCTCTCCTTCGAGCCGAGGGTGACGAGGGGTGTTGCCCGGTCGCGTGGAAGGCGGGTGAGGCGTGTCTCGAGATCGACGATCGCCACGAATTGCTACGAGCCCGACCTATCCCTGGGTCGTGGTGGGCCTGCTCTGGTTCTGTGGCTTCTTCAACTACGCGGATCGCCTGGCCCTCAGCGCGGTCTTTCCGCTGCTCGGAGCGGAATTCGGCATCGGCAATACGGAGAAGGGGACGCTTGGATCGGCGTTCATGCTTCTGTATGCGATCGCTTCGCCACTGACAGGATACCTTGTAGACCGTTTCTCCCGCCGATGGCTCGTGGTCGCTGGATTGGCCGTGTGGAGTCTCGTCTGCGCGGCGACCGGGATGGCTCGCGGCTTCCGACAACTTGTCTTCTTGCGCGCCGCCGAGGGACTGGGTGAGGCGTCCTATTTCCCGGCGTCGATGTCCATCCTGGCCGACTACCACGGGCCGACGACTCGGTCTCGCGCGATGAGCGTGCACCAGACGAGCGTTTATCTGGGGACGGCCGGGGGCTGGCTCCTGGGCGGTTACCTCGGCGAGATCGCCGGCTGGCGTGCCCCATTCTGGGGCCTCGGGCTCGCGGGCCTCGCCTATGCGATAATCCTGGGTATCGTCCTGGTCGAGCCGAAGCGAGGCCGGTCGTCGAGTCCGGAGACGACATCCGAGTTTCCTCGCTCGCAGGCCTCGCTCGCCCGCAAGGTCGCGATCATCGCGAGCAACCCGGCGGCGGCAATGCTCTTGCTCGTCTTCGTCGGAGCAAATTTTGTGGCGGCGGCGCTGCTTGTCTGGCTTCCGTCGATGGTGGGTGAGGCGCTGGAGTGGGGCCTCTCGGGATCGGCATTCACCTCGACGCTCTGGGCCCTGGCGAGTGTTCCCGGCGCGGCCTTCGGAGGATGGCTGGCCGACCGGTCCGCATGCCGGTCGGCCGGAGGTCGAATTCGGACTCAGGCCCTCGGACTCCTGATCGCGGCACCGTTTGTGCTGTTGAGCGGTGGTACGGGCTCGGTGGCCCTGTTGATGATCGCGCTGGTTGGCGCCGGACTTTGCAAGGGGATCTACGACGCCAACATCTTTGCCGCGCTGTACGACGTCGTCCCTGTCGAGGACCGAGGGACAGCCGCCGGGCTGATGAACACCGTGGGTTGGGCCGGAGGCGTAGTGGCGCCGATCGCCGTCGGAGTCGCCTCCAACCGGTTTGGACTCAGCGCTGCGATCGCCTCGACAGCGGTTGTCTATCTGGCCGTCGGTTCGCTGGCAATGGCCGCGGCGAAGGCTGCCGACAGCAGAGCCACGAGGGCGGTATGACGTGGTGCCGGTCTGCCCGGCGAGGAGCGAACCGAATTGGATCCATCGGCCGACGCGATGTTGAGGCCCCATGCCCGCCTGGGCTGGGCGGCCCGGGGCGATATCAACGCCTTCTTCGGGCTCATGCTGGATAACGTCGGCGGGATGATCCTGATGGCGAGCCTGCTCGTCGACGGCTTCCGCTTTCCCGCCACTTTCGTCCTGACCAAAATGATTCCGGGAACCGCGGCCGGTGTCCTGTTCGGCGACCTGATCTTCACGCTAATGGGCCTGCGACTCGCTCGCCGAAATGGTCGTGCCGACGTCACCGCGATGCCACTCGGGCTGGATACGCCCAGCACCTTTGGGGCTGTTCTCTTCATCATCGGTCCCGCGTTTGTAGAAGCGACCCGGCGCGGGCTTGAACCCGAGGCCGCCGCGCGGCATGCCTGGTACCTTGGCCTCTCCATCCTGCTGGCCTCAGGTCTCTTCAAGCTCGCCTGTGCCCCGTTCAGCGGGTGGATTCGCAAGCTCATTCCTCGGGCAGGGTTGCTCGGATCATTGACAGCGATCGCCCTCGTCCTGATCAGCTTTCTCCCATTTCTGGACATCGCCGGAGAGCCGATCTCCGGGATGGTCGCCATGGTGGTCGTCCTCGCGACGCTGACGGCCAGGTGGAAACTTCCTCGGGCATTTCCGGGCGCTCTGGCGGCGGTTTTGATCGGCTGCTTCGTGTTCTATCTGGGCAGGCTCACGGGATGGAGTGGCGAGTCGGTCGAGCATTCGCACCCGCTCACACTTCGGGCCTCGCTTCCCATCCCGATCGAGGAATGGTGGGGATGGTTCCTGCAATCGTGGCCCGAGGTTCTCTCCGCACTACCGGTGGCGATCCCTTTGGCCCTCGCGACCGTCGTGGGAGGGATCGACTGTACCGAGAGCGCCTCGGCCGCTGGTGACGATTATCCAACAAGCCAGATCATCGGCGTCGAGGGACTGGCGACCATCCTCGCCGGTCTCCTCGGCGGAGTCATTCAGACGACGCCTTACATCGGCCAGCCCGCCTACAAGGCGATGGGCGCCCGGTCCGCTTACACTCTGGCCACCGCTCTCTTCGTGGGCGCCGCGGGGATCTTCGGCTTCTTCGACGTCATTTTCCTCGTGATTCCCAAGGCAGTCATCTTTCCGATCCTTCTCTTCATCGGTCTGGAAATCACGGCGCAATCTTTCCACGCCACGCCCGTCCGGCATTTTCCTGCTGTCGCACTCGCCTGCGTCCCGGCGCTGGCCTATCTTGCGGTGCTCGCGGTCAATCAGGTCCTGCCCGCGCTCGGCAAACCCTTCGGCGCCATGCCGGCGGAGGTCCAGCGATGGGTGCAAACGGTTGCCGTGATCGCCGGCGGCGGCACGTTCATTCTGACGAGTCTCATCTGGGCGACGACCCTGGCGCACCTGATCGACGGCCGAATGCGACCGGCCGCCTCCGCGATGGCTCTGGCCGGCTTACTCTCGCTCTTTGGTTTGATCCACTCGCCATTGCCGTCATCACCGATCGCCATGCCGGGCAAGGTGGTCGAGCAACTCCGACGGCAAGGCCGATATGGTGCGACCGCTCACCAAACACCTTATCATTGGGCCGGCGCCTATTTTCTCTCCGCCGCCACCCTACTGACGATCGGTAAGATGGGGACCTCTCCTGACGCTGCCAGGGAGGATGCGAACAACACCTCGATGGGTTGAAGACGACCCGTCTCCCCCAAAGAACCCGGGGATACTCGCCCGAAGGTGCAGTCAGATATAGACGCGGCGCTCGGGGGATTATACCCTGTTTCAGGGGATCATCGAGTCAAGGGCCAGGGAGACGGCTCTTAGGTGGGTTGCGGCGCGAGAATTGCTGGATTGGTTAAGATGAGGTGGTTCCTCGACTTCGACGCCGAACTCCTCCTCCGCCGTACCCCCGCTGTTGATACCTGGCTTTAAAATGCGTCCGGACCCCTGGAGGAGCGTCGGGGATCGTGCGTGAGTCCACGGGCCATGCGGCGCCGCAAGTGTGTCCGGGGTCGGGCGCCCGCTCGGCCGATAGGAAGCCCGGATTGTCTGTCCGACATGCCCTCGAACGAACCGTGAGACCGGGTGGTCATGCGTAAAGGAATCGGCGTGAGTCCTGGTGTTGTGGTCGGCATCGCCCATCGGGTGGAGTCGGTCCTCGGGTCGATCGAGCAGCATCGGCTCGACCACCCCGGCCAGGTTCCAGCAGAGCTGGACCGGTTTGATCGGGCCGTGGTCGACTCGGCGGCCGACCTTGAGACGCAGATCCAGAAGGTGGCGCAAGAACTGGGGGACTCGGAGGCCAACATCTTCAAGGGCCACCTCCAGATCGTCAATGATCCGTCTCTGGTCTCGAAGGTCCACGATCTGATCGAGAACCAGCAGATGACCGCCCTATCGGCGCTTCAGTCGGTGATGCAGACCTACGCGGCGCAGTTTGCCCGGATCGAGCAGGACTACTTTCGCGAGCGAATGAGCGACGTGCGCGATGTGATCCTTCGGATCGGATCACACCTGACGCGTAAACCCTTCATGCATGTCAACGGGACGGGTGAGTCGCGAAACGGTGACGAGTCGGTGATCCTGGTCGCGCACGAAATACTTCCGAGCCAGGCCATGAGCCTCGGAGACCTGCCGATCGCCGGAATCGTCACCGAGGTCGGAGGCTCGACCAGCCATGCCGCCATCCTCGCGAGAAGCCGCGGCATTCCGGCTGTCTCGGGCGTCGAGGGGGTCATGACCGAGGTCGAGAGCGGCGACCTGATGATCGTCGACGGTCGCGACGGCATGGTCATTCTCCGTCCGGACCAGGAGGCGACCTCGGCGTATCGCAAGGTTCAGCGTGAGTTTTTCAATATCAAGGATCGGCTCGTCGCCAACCGCGACCAGCCAGCTCTCAGTGCCGACGGCACTCGGGTCGAACTCCTGGCGAACATCAATAACCTGGCCGACGCCCAGGCCTCGCAGAAGGTGGGTGCTTCCGGCGTTGGCCTGTTCCGGACCGAGTACCTGTTCCTCACTCATCCCGACGTCCCGGGCGAGGAAGAACAGTACGAGTACTACCGCCAGATCATCCTGAACTCCCCCGGACAGTCAGTAACCATCCGAACACTCGACCTCGGTGGCGATAAGACCGTCCCCTATCTCGGCCGCCGGAGCGAACCGAATCCGTTCATGGGATGGCGGTCGACCCGAATCTTCTTCGAGAACTCGAAGCTTTTTGTCACGCAGATCCGGGCGATCCTCCGGGCCAGCCGGCATGGACACGTTTCCATGCTCTTCCCGATGATCACAACGCTCGAAGAACTGCTCTACCTGAACAAGCTGGTGAAGGAGACGCGCAATAACCTCCGGCGCGAGGGTGTTCCGTTTGGCGAGGACGTCAAGACAGGCGTGATGGTCGAGGTTCCGGCGGCCGCCATTTGCATTGATGCGATCCTTCGTGAGACAGACTTCATCTCCATTGGGTCGAACGACCTGATCCAGTATCTGGTTGCCGCCGATCGCGACAATCCGAAAGTCGCCCACCTGTGTGAATCTCTCAATCCGGCGATCTTCCGCGTGCTCCAGATGATTCTCGCGGCCTGTCAGCGGACCGGGACTCCTGTCACCCTCTGCGGCGAAATGGCTGGCCAGCCCCGATCGGTGCTTGTCCTCTTCGGCATGGGACTCCGGCGTTTCAGCATGAGCCCGGCCTTCATCCCGACGATCAAGGCCCTTCTTGCCTCTGTCTCGACAGCTCAGGCCGAGCGATACGCCCACCATGTCCTGCAACTCAACACCAACGACGAGATTCGGTCGTATCTGACCGCACGACTGCACGAGGTCTCCAGCACCCTGGAAATGTTCGATACCGTCTGAATCGCCCCAACGAACCGGAAAGGAAATCCAATGGCTCGCCACGGGAATCTCGCAACGGCCTCAATGGTGACCGCCCTTCTCGTCTCGGTGGCCGGATGCTCCGACCAACCCGCTGACAAGGATATCGCCGTCGTTATCCCTGATCCCTCCACCACGACGAAGACGTCGGCTCAGCCCGAGCTCACCCCCAAGGCGGCCCCGACGAAGTCGGCCGACACTGAGAAGGAATAGAATGATTGAGATCGAGGAGGAGTTCGATCGGTAACACGGTTTCGATCGAGTATTCCGAAAGATGGGCCGCGATTTTTTGGGGTGGGCTTTTCTGGAAAGATCGAAACAGGGACATTGTATTAGGTAGAGCCATACGGGACGGTCGCCGAGATAGGGCCATATTCCGGTCGAGGATGACAAGGAGGCTGACGGCTTCCCGGCGGTATTGAGGTTTGGGATAATCGGACGTCAACCCGAGGCCATCCGCCTTGCAAATGGTCCCGGGTGGCTGAGCGTCCCGGGACCTACCGAAGCCCGAATCTCTCGGGTCCTTCCCTCCCGCCGGCCACCTGACGAATCACTCTACGAGGAGAGACTCCATGAGATCCCATGTCGGTCCCGCCGCGATTCGCGGCCGTCTCGTTCCCTTCCAGGCCCTCCTGCTTCCGGCGCTGGCCCTGCTGGCCCCTTCCCAGTCCTCCGCCGCGCCGACGTTCGCTGTCTCCCTGTCCATGGCCTCGGTCGGTCAGGGTGAGTACGGGACCATCAAGGGACGGCTGGTCTGGGGCGGCGATGAGATCCCTCCAATTCGCGTGCTCTGTGAAAAGGGGAAAGCCGAGAAGGATCCTCAGGTTTGCGCCAGTACAAGGCCCATCCTGTCGCGCGAGCTGGTGGTTGATCCGACCACGAAGGGCGTGGAGTATGCTTTTGCCTATATCTCACGACCCAAGGGATCGAATGAGGGGGCAGTCCAGAAGCTGCTTACATCGAAGCCCAAGGTGGAGATCGATCAGTCAAACTGCGAGTTTCTCCCCTATCTGACAGCGATCTATAAAGATCAAACGCTCGTCGTAAAGTCGAGTGATGCCGGAATCAACCACAACGTCCGCCTCGTCGCCTTCAATAATCCGGGCCTCAATCAAAACGTAGCCGCGGGCGGCCAACTCGAGATCCACCTCGTCCCTGAGCGTCTCCCCGTCAAAGTCCTCTGCGATATCCATCCCTGGATGCAGTCGTATGTGATGGTCTTCGATCATCCTTTTTTCACGACAACGGGGAAGGATGGGAGCTTCCAGATTGAGGGTGTACCGGCTGGGTCGCAGAATCTGGTGATCTGGCAGGAGAAGGTTGGATACGCGAACAAGGGCGCCGGACGCGGGATGCCGATCAAGGTGGAGGCCGGGCAGGTCACGGATGTCGGCGAGATTAAACTGGATCCGGCGAAGGTCAAGTCATAAGGAAAGAACGAATGTTCCAGTGATGGCCCAACTCCTCCCGACCTCACCTATGGTTTGAGTGGGATCGTCCTGCCTGTTTTTCAGGCAGGACGGATCGTCTGGTTCGGCAGGGAAGGGAGGGACGGTGCGAAGGGCGCTGCCGCTTTCTCCGAGAAGGGTCGCGGTCCGATCGACGAAACAGGGTGTCGGGAGGATCGAACAGAAGTTGGTATCGAAATTGCCTTCAAGGGGTGGGGGTTTATAATGTGGGATGATGCTTTGGGTCAGGAGAATTGGGCAAGTCCTTGATCGTGCCCTATCCCTCGCGGTCGCTAGAACCCGACCTTCGGTAACCCGAGGACCCGTCACGGGGCCATGGCCGGATCTGACTCCAGGAACGGAGCCCATCGAGAACGGTGTCATTGAGCGGGTCCGCCGGAGGAATGGGTTTTATTTGGGTCGCCGACGGCTCCATCTGGGGCTCATCAGCGAGGAGGGACAGGCGATGGATAGGTCCCGATCGCATCGGGTCGGTCGAATCATGCTTGTGGAGCTTTTGGGAACGAGCCGGAGCCGCCGATGGCTCTTGATTCTGGGGCTCCTGGTGGTCTCCTGGGCGTTCGAGCGTTCGGCCTCGGCGCAGGCGGCGAGAAGCGGCTCGCGATTTTACCCAAATGATAGCGAGGATGCGGAGCGTCTGCTCCGAAACGCGGCGAACCAGGCGCGGGACCGTCAGTGGAAGGAATCGATCGACCTCTATCAGAAGGTTATCGAACGGTTTGGTGAGAAGGTCGCGCGTGTGCCGAAAGTCGATCCAGCCGCTCCGGGCGAGTTTGAGCGGTACGTGGACGGCCGGAAATACTGCCATGGCCGGATCGCCCAACTGCCACCCGAGGCGCGGGCAATCTATCGAGAACGGGTCGATTCCATGGCCCGGCGATGGTACGAACAGGGATCAGTGGGACGCGATCCTGAACTTCTGCGCCGGGTGGTTTCCGAAGCATTTTGCAGTTCGTGGGGAGACGAGGCGCTGGAGCGGCTCGGTGATCTGGCCTTCCAGGATGGACGGTTTGGCGAGGCTCTCTCGTATTATAGCCAGCTTGTTTCGGACCGCCCGGGCGATCCGGACGCGGTGATTCACCCGGATCCCTCGGTTGACCTGGCGAAAGTGGCGGCGAAGAAGTGGCTATGTCGGGCGGCGGAGGGGCGTTTGCCTGGTCCGTCCGACCTTGCGACGTTTGCGGCTCGATATCCGGGCGCTTCTGGGTCGCTCGCCGGCCGGAAGGGTTCTTACACCGCGATCCTCAAGGAGGCGGTGGCCGCGGATCGGCTCTCGATGGGAGGTCTGCCCGACGGGCGATGGCCGACCTTTGCGGGTGCCGCGAACCGGACTCGGATTCTTCCCGGCCCGATCGATGTCGGTCAGGTGCAGTGGCGCGTCGAGCTGGAAAAGGTGGGGACGGGCAAGGCCGGTCTGGGAGGGATGCGTCCCTCCGCTGCCTCGCAGGCTCGTCCCGCCGCCCTCCTGGCCTATCATCCGATCGTGCTGGGAGATCAGGTGCTGGTCTGCGACGGCTCCAAGGTGCTTGCCTACAACCTGAGCGATCGGCCGGCCGACGCCGAGACCGGCGAGCCGAGGCCCGTGCTGCCGGCCTGGCGTCACGACCCTGAAGGTCAGGGAGTGGTTCGGGCAACGCAGGCGCCGAGTTCGATCCCGCGGTACACGTTGACGACCTTTGGACGTCGGATCTTCGCTCGGATGGGGGCAGCCGGTACGGTTGCCTCGGGACTTCGTCCCCGTCAAATTTCCGCGGAGCCGGGCAACAGTTCGATCGTGGCTCTCGACTGGGATACACAGGGCAAACTCCTCTGGGAAGTGCGCTCGATCAACCTCGAGTTACCCCATCGCCAGGGTGGGCGGATGGCGGCGACGAACTTTGAGGGGAGTCCGGTCGCCGATGGTCGAAACGTGTATGCGGCGATCACCGACCATGGCCAGCAGACGATGATCTATGTTGCCTGCTTCGACGCCGATACCGGCGAGAAGAAGTGGATTCGATATCTGGGGACGGCAACCCCGGAGCCTGACCTGTTTCAGAACGCGTTCGGAATCCAGACGATCAGTGGACCGACGCCAGGAGACTACCGGCACCGGCTGCTCTCGCTCGACGGTTCGACGCTCTATTACCAGACGAACCTCGGGGCCGTCATTGCGATCGAAGCGGAGACGGGTGCCATCCAGTGGGTCGCGACCTACCCTCGGCAGGAGATCAATCATTTCGGGCAACCGGGGGACCGCGACCTGAACCCAGCCGTGGTCGAAGACGGTCGAGTCATGGTGGCTCCCTCGGATTCGGACATGATCTACGCCTTCGATGCCGGAAGCGGCCGTCTTCTCTGGAAGACCGAACCGATCGCCGACGATGTGAAGTTGGCCCATGTCCTGGGAGTCGCCCGGGGGCGGTTGGTCGTTACAGGCGACCGTGTATTGCTGTTCGACGTGAAGAACGGGAAGCTGGCGGGAGCCTGGCCTGACACGGCGAACAAGTCGCTGGAGGGTTATGGCCGGGGCCTTCTTGCTGGAGACTTGATCTACTGGCCGACCCATCGCGAAATTCAGGTTCTCGATCAGCGGACCGGGCTGAAGGCTGGTCCTCCGATCATGCTTGTCGAGAATTATCACACGGAAGGCGGCAACCTCGCGGCAGGCGACGGATATCTGATCGTCGCACAGGCGGATGGGCTGGTCGTTTTTTGCCAGAACAGCCGCCTGATCGAGCGATATCGCCGGGAGATCGTCGCGGCCCCGGCGCGGGCTGGCAACTATTACCGACTGGCGAGGGCCGCGGAGGCGACCGGTCGCGACGAACTGGCGCTGACTTCGTATAGGGAAACGATCGAAAAGGCCCGCCCTGATGAGACCATCGACGGTATCCTCCTGGCTGGGGCAGCCCGAGATCATCTCTTCCGGATGCGGGTCCTCCGAGCGGCACGGCTTCGCCGAGAACGGGAGTGGGGCCGGGCGGTGATGGAGCTGGAGTCGGCGTCCGAGGTCGCCCGAACCGACTCGGACCGGCTGGAAGCTCGACTCCTGCTCTCGGAGGTGCAGCTCGATGCCTCACGGCCAGCTGAAGCTGTCGATGCCCTGGAGTCGATCCTGCTCGACCCTCGACTTCGGCCGCTTCCCGTGGCCGCGGACGACGGCCGAAGGACAATCCGCGCCGACCTGTTGGTCTCTGATCGACTGACGTCGATCCTTCGCACTCGGGGGCGAGCGGCCTATGCTAGCTACGACCGGCGCGCTGCGGAGCTGCTTGAGCGTGGTCGCAAGGAAAAGGACGCGGATCTGCTGGATCAGGTCGGCCGTGATTACCCGGCATCGAAAGTGGTGCCCGAGGCGCTCCGCGAACTAGCAGCGCTGGAGGAGTCGTCAGGACGGTTATCCGAGGCGACGCGAGCCTATCGTCGGTTGCTGAGCTCGGCTGAGGATGACCCCGAGCGGGCCGAAGCACTCTGGGCACTGGCCCGGATCTACGACGCCCGGAGACTTCACGTCTCGGCGCGGGATGCTTATCTCGAACTATCGACCCGATATGCCGGCTTGCGGCCCAGGTCAGGAGGGCCGTCCTACGCGGATCGGGTTGAGCGGGTGCTCGCAAGCGGGCCTTATCCGAAGCTGCGTTCCGACCGCCAGCGACCGCCGCCATCTCCGCCGATGTTCCGTCGATGGCACCGAACCTCGCCGGTGGAACGGGCGATCCGTGCACTCTCAACGGAGGGAGTCGTCCCATCGCTGGAGGCGAGCCGGATTGTCCTGGGCGAAGGGGACATCCTGCGGATGATCGACGCCTCCGACGGGTCAACGAGTTGGTCGACCCGGATCGGAACGACGGTGTCCTGGGCCGGCTATCTGGTTGACAGGCTGATTGTCGGTGGTCCTGGTCAGGTGGTGGCTCTCGACCTGGCGACCGGAGCGGTGCAATGGCGATATCGACCCGGCAATCAGGCCGGGGACACTGGTGCCGGCGCTCGCCCCGATCCGTTCGCGGCTGCCGAGGGCAGTACCGGAGGGCCGGGTGCGGGCGGCACTCGCCAGGACCTGAGCGAATTCCGGCTGGTCAAGGGGCGAGTTTTCTGCCTCAAAGGAACCAGCGAACTGGTCGCACTCGATGGAGAGACTGGCGCGGTGGACTGGTCGTTCGCGGCGGCCCGTCCGGGTTCAATCAACCCCCAAATCTGGGTTGGGCCCGAGCGGATCGTCCTGAACGTGGATAAGCCGAACCAGCTTCTGGTCCTTCGAACGGACGACGGTCGTCCCATGGTCCGACGCCCGATCGCGGAGCCGGAACGACTGGAGCGGCCGGCGCTGCCCGTGGACGATGACTCGGCTCTCGTGGTGATCGACCCGAAGAGTGTCCGAAAACTCGATTTGAACACCGGCCAGTATTCCTGGGAGTACCGCGAGAGCGATGTCCTGCCTGCCCGCGGTCCGCCCTGTCTGCTCGGAGGCGGGGGGCTGGTGCTGGTTCTTCACGAAGGGCGGACCCTGATCCGTCTTGATCCTGCCACCGGGTCGAAGCGCTGGTCGTGCCTTCTGGGCCTTGAGGACATGAGCCGAAGGCCAGGGGCGATGGCGTTTGACGAAACGCGGTTCTACTGTGTCTCACGGTTCCGGACCGAGGTAACCCTTCGCGCCATTGACCTGAAAACCGGTGACGCCTTGTGGACAGAGAAATGGACGACCTCGGCCGAGGATTCGGTCTGGTCACTGAGCCTGGCCGCCGACCACGTGGTTGCGTATCCTCGCCTGCCGGCGCCAGGGCAGGGGGTGGATCTGGAGACCATCCCCGTGATCGTCCGGCGTCGCGAGACGGGTGCGCTCGTCCAGCGGCTCGTCTTCCCGGCCAGGAGCCGGGCGGCCGACCTGCCCGATCCGGGTGAGGTGGCGGAGGCTGTCACCTTCAACCCCGACCAGCTTGGCGCCGTGATCGCCACTCCCCGCGGCCTCTGGGGACTGGGGGCCCGCGATCGCTAGATCAGCGTCGGAGGTCTCGCGGAGAATCGAAAAGTTACCAAGGAATTATGTCGATCGACATCAGAACATAAAAAGAGTTGGAGAGTTTCAAGGGGAAAGCGAGGGCGACATGGGAAGGGCGTTGGTAAGGCCCGTTTCGTGTCGTAACCTTCCCCGTATCCCGATTTCCTCTTGAGGAGTTCCATCGTGAGCGAAGCGACGAACGACGAGATCCGGCCCAGCGACGACGACCTGGCGGCCGTCGAACGACTGAGGGACGCGTTCGCGCGGCTCCGGTCTGAGATGGGCAAGGTGATCGTGGGCCAGCATGCGGTGCTGGAAGAGTTGCTCATCGCAATTTTCGCCCGCGGGCACTGCCTGCTGATTGGTGTACCGGGCCTCGCCAAAACGCTGATGATCCATACCCTGGCGGATGCGTTGAACCTCAGCTACAACCGAATCCAGTTCACCCCCGACCTGATGCCCTCAGACATCACCGGGACGGAAGTCATTCAGGAGGACAAGGCCACGGGAGTCCGACAGTTCAAGTTTCTCCGCGGGCCGATTTTCGCCAACATCGTCCTGGCCGACGAGATCAACCGGACGCCACCCAAGACCCAGGCCGCACTCCTCGAAGCCATGCAGGAACGCCAGGTGACTGTTGGCGGTGAGAGACACCGATTGCCCGACCCATTTTTCGTGCTGGCGACCCAGAACCCGATCGAGCAGGAAGGGACTTACCCACTCCCCGAGGCCCAGCTTGATCGATTTATGCTCAACATCCTGGTCGATTATCCGACAGAGGACGAGGAACTGGATATCGTCCGCCTGACGACATCGGGCTTCAAGCCAAGTGTGGGCAAGATTCTTTCGGGAGCAGACATTCTGGGTCTGCAGGACCTGGTCCGCAAGGTCCCGATCGCTGACCACGTGGCCCGGTACGCGATCCGTCTGAGCCGAAACACCCGGCGCCACAAGGAAGTACCCGAGTTCATTCGAGATTACGTGAGCTGGGGAGCCGGGCCACGTGCCAGCCAGTACCTTGTGCTCGCCGCCAAGGCCCGGGCCGTGCTCTACGGTCGGTATCACGTCTCGATCGACGACATCAAGTCGGTCGCCGGGCCGGTCCTTCGCCACCGGATCATCACCAACTTCAACGCCGAGGCGGAGGGGCTTCGCTCCGACGATATCATCGCCCGCCTGGTCGAGGCCATCCCCGTCGACGAACACGAGGCCGAGCAGAGTGGAAAACTACCTAAAATATTTAGATCCGCAAACGCTAGCTAGCCTCGAGGGGCTGGACTTGCAGGCGCGGATGGTGGTCGAAGGTTATGTGGCGGGGATGCACCCCAGCCCGTATCAGGGCTTTTCGGTCGAGTTCGCCGAGCATCGCGAGTACGTTCCGGGCGATGACATCCGGCACGTCGACTGGAAGGTCTGGTCGAAGACCGACAAGCTCTATCTAAAGCAGTACGAGGAGGAGACCAATCTTCTCCTGTACCTGCTGCTGGATACGAGTGAGTCGATGACGTATGGTTCATCACCGAATGTCACGAAGCTGGACTACGCGCGGTTCGTGGTCGCCTCGCTGGCTTACATGACGCTCCAGCAGCAGGATTCGGTCGGGCTGATTACCTTCGACGATGCCGTTCGCCGCTACCTCAAACCGGCCGGCCAGGCGTCGCAACTGAAGGAATTGCTGCACACGCTGGACGTAACCCCCGCCCGGGAGAAATCCGACATTGGGATCGTCTTCCACGACCTGGCGGAGCGTTTCAAAAAGCGAGGGGTTGTGGCGGTGTTCTCGGACCTATTCGACGACCCGGCGCGGGTTTTGACCGGGCTCAAGCACTTCCGACACCGTCGCCATGAGGTCATTGTTTTCCACATCCTGGATCCGGCGGAGCTGGAGTTCCCATTCCGATCGGCGACCCTGTTCAAGGGCCTCGAAGGGATGCCCGAAGTCCTTACCGAGCCGCACGCCCTGCGCAGGGCCTATCAGGACGAATTGAGAAGCTTCCTTGCGGAGATGAAAAAGGGATGTCGGATGATGGATATTGATTACGTCCCGCTCCGGACCGACCAGCCGCTTGACGTTCCGCTTTCGAGTTATCTGGCTTCGCGAGCGGCAAGGGTTCGATGATTTCCGAGGTCGAGTCGTCTTTCCCGGCGGGTGCTTCCCGCCACACAGGAGGCCCTTGGTGGTGCCGCTGATCTGGGCCCTGGGATTCGCCAACGCTCCGCTCCTGTACGGGCTCGCGGCGGCGTCGGTGCCGATCCTGATCCACCTGCTGAACCGCCGGAAGTTCCGTGAAGTCCGGTGGGCAGCCATGCGGTTCCTGCTGGCCGCGGTTCGCAAAAACCAGCGACGAATCCGGGTCGAGCAGTGGCTGCTGCTGGCGGTTCGGACACTGATCATCCTGCTGGTAGTGACGGCGATGGCCCGGCCGTTCCTCGAGTCGATGGGAGTGGTTCTCGCCGGTAGGCGAGTCCATCGGGTGCTCGTGCTCGACGCTTCGATGAGCATGGGGTATCTGACGGGCGGTGTTAGCCGGTTCGACGAGGCCAAGGCGCTTGCCGGCGAGATGATCAATGGCTCGCGGCCAGGCGATTCCGTGAGCGTCCTACTTATGGGCAAGCCGCCTCGGGTCGTGATCCGAACTCCGTCGCACGATCTCAAGTCGGTTGCCAAGGAGGTCGCTGACCTATCCATCACCCACGGCGGTACGGACCTGACCGCCACCTTCGAGGCTCTGGACCGGGTCCTCGAGTCCTCGACGATTGTGCACAAGGAGGTCGTCTTCCTGACCGATCTCCAGGCCGCGAGCTGGAAGGCGCCAGAGGCCGCCGTCGACGGGCTGAAACGAGCGATCGCGAAGGTAACGGCGCGTCAGCCGAACACCATCGTTATCGATCTTGGCGAGCCCGGAGGAGAGAATCGGGCCGTTACTGAGCTACGCCTCGATGCGCCGGTTGTGACCGTTGGGTCGGGCGTCCAACTCCGCGGTCTCATCCATAACCATGGCGGGAAGACCGCTCAGGGGGTCCGGCCTCGACTGATCGTCGATGGACGGGTCGGTCCGGCCGCTCCCCCCGCCGACATCGCTCCTGGAGATGACCTGCCGGTTGCCTTCCCACAGGAGTTCTCCACACCCGGCGACCACATCGTCCAGCTTGCTCTCGACGACGACGCGCTCCCGTTGGATGACCGTCGATGGCTGGTTGTTCCTGTGCGAGAGTCACTGAATGTGCTTCTTGTCGACGGCCAGTACAAGCCCGAAGCGTATCAGGCGGAGACCGATTATTTGGCGCAGGCGCTGGCCCCGTCCGAAGTTTCGCCAGGCCATCCGAATGCCATCAAGGTCGAGGTTGTCTCTGAGTCGCAGCTCTCCCGGCGCGACCTTTCGCCTTACGATGCAGTGGTCCTCTGCAACGTGGGATTGTTCGGCCAGGCCGACGTCGCGGCCCTGGAAGGATACCTTGAGCAGGGCGGTGGTGTGGTGATCTTCGGTGGGGATCAGGTCGACGCCGAGAACTACAACCGATGGCTCTACCAGGACGGGAAAGGGCTGCTGCCCGTTGAAGTGGGGGCGAGCGTTGGTGACGCCGCGAAGAAGGAGGGCGCCTTCCGGTTCAACCCACTCGGCTACCGGCATCCCCTGATCGCCGACTACCAGGGGGCCGGTGGGCCGGTGACCGCCGGGCTCACCCAGGCACTGACATGGCAGTATCTCAAGCTGAAGCTGCCTCCAAAGTCGTCGGCCCAGGTGGCACTGGCGTTTGAAACCGGCGACCCGGCCTTGATTGAGGCGTCTCGGAATCGGGGGACGGTGATCGTCGTGGCAACCTCGGCCGACACGGGTTGGACAACCTGGCCGATCCACAAGAGCTACGTCCCGATCATGCAGCAGGTTGTCTTGCGTGCGTCGGCGGGACGGATGCACGAACGGAACATCCGGGTCGGCCAACCGTACGACCAGGCGTTTCCCGAGTCGGCACTGACCGCGCCGACGACCGTGGTCACGCCGAAGGGGCTGTCGATCGCGGGCCGTCTCCGACCCTCCGGTGGTGTGAGCCAGTTTCATTTCGAGCAGACCGATCTCGCTGGTCGGTATCAGGTCAGGATCGGAGCGCCACTTGGCCAGGAATCGTCGTTCGCTGCGAACCCCGACCCGGCCGAGAGCGAGCTCGCCCGCCTCGACCAGACGGCACTCGGGGTCGCAATGCCTGGCTGGAACTTCCTGTACGTGCATCCGACCAACTGGAAGGAACTCTCGGGCGATGCGGCATCCGTCGGGCGCCGTGGCGAGTTGCACCGGCCGATGCTGCTCGCCATGCTGGTGCTGCTGCTCCTGGAGTCGTTCCTGGCGTGGAAGTTTGGGCACAACGAGCCGATCTGAACCGCGGGGCCGAGCCGCCGATCGAACGCCTCTCCATGGTGGGCCTTAGCCTACTCTACAAGGGACCCCGAGCGTGACTGACTGGATCCTCAGAAAGCTGGCCGATCGCCTGGGGGTTGCTCCGGCGAGCCCCGGAGAGGAGATCAATCCCTCGATCCGGTTCGAACAGCCGTGGTCGCAGACGATCCTCGTCCTCACCATCGTCGGGTCGATCCTGCTCATCGGCTGGTTGTACCGTAATGAGGGGAGGGCGTCGGCATTCTCGAAGATCGTCCTGGCGACACTCCGTATCGCGCTGGTGGTCGTTGCGATCTTCATGCTTTCGGAAGCGGTCCTCTCCGTCGGTCGGATGGGGCTGCCCAATCTGACGATTCTGGTGGACGATTCCGCCAGTTCGTCGATCGCCGATCAGTATGCAGACCCGACCGAGCGAGAGGCTCTTCGCAAGCTGGCCGGAGCGACGCCGGGCACCGACGCGAGCCCAGACCGGATCACGATCGCGCGGGGGCTGCTGCTCCGCGACCAGGCGAGACTACTTCGCGACCTGCGGGGAAAGTATCGGGTCCGGCTCTATCGCGTCTCGAACGCAGCGCAGCCGCTCACCGAGGTCGACAAGCCGGGCGATATCGAGCCGGCCGAGGAGCGGATTCGAGCGGTTGAGGCGGCCGGGACCCAATCCCGGCTCGGCGACGGAGTTCGTCAGGTTCTCACCGAACTACGAGGGGCACCGCCAGCGGCCATTGTCTTGCTCTCCGACGGGCAGACCACCGAGGGCGAATCGCTCGCGAAGGCCGCCGAACTGGCAGCGCGGAAGGGCGTTCCACTCTACACAGTCGGTCTGGGCAGCCCCGAGCCGGCCCGTGACCTCGAGCTTTCCGAGTTGTTAGTCGACGATGTGGTTTTCGTCGACGATGCCGTTCGCTTCCAGGCCAAGCTCTCCGCGAGGGGGATGGCCGGTGAGAAGCTGGTCGTCCGCCTCAAGGAGCGCGAGCCTGGTGCCCCGGATGGGAAGTCGCTGCGCGAGATCGAGACCCGCGAGATTGATGCGCCCAAGGACGGTCAGTCCGAACGGATCGAATTGATCCATCGTCCTCGCGAGACCGGCGAGAAGTCGTACATCGTTGAAGTCGAGCCCCGGCCACGCGAGCTTCAGGTCGATAATAATCGGGTCGAGAGGATGGTCACGGTTCGCAAGGAAAAGCTGAAAGTCCTGTTCGTGGACAGCGAGCCTCGGTACGAATTTCGATATCTGAAGAACTACCTCGAACGCGATGAGTCCATCGATCTGAACGTGGTGCTGCTCGCCTCGGACACCGAGTACAGCGAGCAAGACCGATCGGCACTGCCCACCTTTCCCTCCTCCAAGGAAGATCTATTCGGCTACGATGTCGTCGTCTTCGGCGACGTCGACACGAGCTATCTCAGCCAGTCGCAGATGCAGAATCTGGTGCAGTTCGTTACCGAGAAAGGGGGTGGACTGCTCTTCGTGGCTGGCGAACTCTTCGATCCGCTCGGCTACCGGGGAACACCGCTGGAAAGCCTCCTGCCCGTCGAACTGGCGGATGCTCGAAATCCGACCGCCGTGGGAACCAGTCTCTCCTCGTTCCGGCCCGAACTGACCATCGAGGGACGCGCCAATCCGATCTTTCGGCTGGGCGACAACGAGGTCGCCAGCATGCAGATCTGGAATGAGTTGCCCGAACTCTACTGGTATATCGAGGCCCCTCGAAAGAAGCCGGCGGCCCAGGTTCTCGCCCAGCACCCGACGGCACCCGGCATCGACGGGAAACTACCACTGATCGTTTACCAGTTCCTTGGCGCCGGCAAGGTGATGTTTCACGCGTTCGACGACACCTGGCGTTGGCGGTTCCGGGCTGGTGACCGCTACTTCGGCCGATTCTGGGTCCAGACGATCCGGTTCATGGCAAGGTCCAAACTGGTTGGCAACCGCCCGGCCGAAATCGCCACGGACCGCCGGCGGTATCAGCGAGGTCAGCCGATCCAGCTTCGTGTACGATTCCCGAACCCCGCGCTGGCACCTCCCGGTGGCGAGGTTACCGTTCAAATCGAGCGGAAAGGGCAGGGATCACGCAATTTCACCCTCCGGCCCGTATCGGGTTCGAAGAACATTTTCGAGGGAGCACTGGCACAGGCCGTCGAGGGAGAATACATGGTCCGTCTCCTGCCCCCGCCATCACTCGATCGGCCGGTCACCGCCGAGTTTCGAGTCGACCCCCCGGTCGGCGAGCGAGAGCGGATCGAGATGAACCGCGCCGAACTGGCCCGGGCCTCCGAGATCAGCGGCGGCAAGTTCTACACTCCGCTGGCCGCTGGCTCCCTGATTGACGACTTACCCGAGCCGTCGAAGGTCCTGCTCGATACCGACCCGCCGATCCCGCTCTGGAATACCTGGCCTGTTCTGGCCGTCTTCCTCGCGTTGATCACCTCGGAATGGATACTCCGGAAACGCAAGCAAATGGTATAATTTTCGTTTGGTGGATTCGTGGTGAGGTCGGATCGATACGGCTCGACCGACCCTTGCCGAGGAGCGTCCGGCGCGGCCGGGCCGGGAGGTCTCGATGACGGCTCGACAATTGGAATCCAAAATTCGGGCACTTCGATCGTCGGTCCGCCGGCTTCTCGCGGTCCACGGCCTCTGCTGGGTCCTCGGGCTGGTTTTACCTATGGTAATCGCCGCCGGACTCGTCGACTGGCTTTTCCACATCGACCCCACGATCCGCCTCATTCTGCTGATCGGGGTGGTCGCGGCCTGTGGTTATCTTGTATATCGACGCATTCTGTATCCCCTGTTGGTTCCTTTCGCCGACCTCGACATCGCGATGCGGATCGAAGAGCGCTGGCCGGGGCTCAACGATCGCCTCGCCAGCACGGTTGAGTTTCTCCAGATGGAGGCGACCGACCAGCGGTACGGGTCACCCGTCATGCGTGAAGCGACCGTCCGCCAGGCGCTCGCCGAGACCGAGGCGATCAACTTCCGCGAGGTCATCGAGCCACGACCGGTGATAAAGGCGGCTGGCGTCGCCTTCGCCGCGCTCACCCTGGCCGGATTGTTTGCGATCGCAGCGCCCCTTTCGAGCCGGATCGCGATCGCCCGGCTGATCCTCCCGTTCGGCGGGACTCAGTGGCCCCAGCGTACCCACCTGGAATTGGACGACGCCCATACGACCCTGAAGATGGCCCGGGGCGATGCGTTCGGGCTTGGCGTCCGCGTTCGAAGTGGGGAGACGGTGCCCGAGTCCGTCCGGGCGGTTTACCGCTTCGAGGACGGCAGCGAGACAAGCGAGACGCTCCGGAGCCTCCCCGGCGGTCAGTTTCGAGGGCGGATCGAACAGGTTGACCGGCCATTCCGGTTCAGTGTCACAGGGGGCGACGATTCGACCTCGATCCAGGACATCCCGGTACGCGTCGTCCCACCGCCAGCCATCAAGTCGCTCGCCATTCGGCTCGTGCCGCCGCCCTATACCGGGCTCGCCCCACAGACCCTGGCGCAGGGACAGTCTCAGTTCCGGGCACTCGAAGGAACACGGATCGAGCTCAATGGCGAGGCGACCAAGCCACTCTCCTCGGCGTTGATCGACCTTGGAGAACAGACGAAAGAGCCGGCGCTGACCTTTGATGCCTCCCGGACGCGGTTCCGGGCAGCGATTCCAATCGGGTCCAGCTTCCATTTTGGATTCCGACTGGTCGACATGGAGGGCTTCCCTAACCGCGACGAGGCTCGGTACGACGTCCGATCGATCGCCGACGAAGCGCCCCGCGTGATGATCGATGAACCGAAGACCGACCGCGACGTCCCCCCCGAGGCGACCGTTCCGGTGAAGGTCGTGATCGACGAGGATTACGGTCTGCACTCCGCCCGGCTGATTTACCAGATCGCCACCGGAGAATCCGAGCCGCATGGCGAGATCATCAAACCGCTCTGGTCGGCCTCCGACCAGTCGCCAGCCCCCGCGGCCGCCTCGCTGGAGCGGCATCGCGAACTGGCCTATGCGATGGAACTCGCTCCAATGAAACTCGCGCCAGGGTCAATTGTGACCCTCCACGCCGATGCCCGCGACTTCGATGTCATCAAGGGTCCAAACGTCGGGAAAAGCCGCGAGATCCGCCTGCGGATCGTCTCAAAGGAGGATGCCGCCCGGCAGTTCGACGACGCTCGCCGCGAACTACGTGATGAGCTGGCTCGCGTTCTCTCCATGCAGAAACAGGCCATGGCACCCGTCGAGAACGCCGGGAGGACGCTCTCGCAGAACGATCGCTTGCCTCAGGCGCAGCGCGAGGATTTGAACAACGCCTCAACGATCCAGCGGCAGGTCGGCGGCCGGTTCACCGCTCGCGATGAAGGGATCTCGGCCCGGCTCCGGCGAATGCTACAGGATATGAAGAACTTCCGAATGGATAATCCGGACACACGCAAGCAAATGGAGGATATGCTTGCGCGTGTGGATAAGGTTCGTGATCGCAACCTCGAGCCGGCCGAGCAAGGGATCGTCAGGGCCGTCAAGGGACTCGATGACCAGTCGCCTGGGGCCGGAGAACCGCGCGAGCCGTCTGGCGAGTCACAGGATGCGCCGAAAGCGACTCAGGATCGAGCGAGCGAACAGCCACAGCCAGGCGAAAAATCGAAACAGCCGGCCGAGACAACAAAGACGGGTCGTCCGGATTTGAAGGGGAGCCAGCCGAAAGAGCAGGGCGGTCCACAATCGACCAGGCCGAACGCGCCGTCGCCGGCACCTTCGAAGCCGAGTCCAGCGGACCCGACCCGCCAGGCCCTCGCCGACGCTCGAAAAAATCAGAAGGCGATTGCGGATGAGCTTCAGAAAATGCTCGAAGACCTGAGCGAGTTCGAGACATATCGAGGCGTTGTCAAGGATGCTCAGGAGCTTCTGAAACAGCAGGAACAGGCGATGAAACAGGCGGCCGATATGGCCGCGCGACCCGAGACGATGGGGAAGAAACCCGAGGACCTCACCAACGAGCAGCGG
Source organism: Planctomycetales bacterium (assembly GCA_027449865.1). Taxonomy (GTDB): domain Bacteria; phylum Planctomycetota; class Planctomycetia; order Isosphaerales; family Isosphaeraceae; genus JAKAUH01. The sequence continues at coordinate 2,572 of DAIDKV010000258.1, read as the reverse complement.
TCGGAGTTATCAAACATCGCCGCCCGGCAAAGCGAGGTGAAGGAGGGCTTCCAGAAGCTTCTCGAACGGATGGGCGAGATGGCCGGCCGGATGGATCAGGAGGATCCGATGGCAGCCGGGGCTCTCCGGGAGGCCGCCGAAAAGGGCCAGCAGAAGGGTACAGCCGGCAAGATGGGCGAGGCCGCCGAGCAACTCCAGCAAAATCAGATGGGCAAGGCCCAGGCCCGTCAGGAACAGGCCCGCAACGAAATGCGCGAGCTCGTCGACGCGATTCAGAATCGTCGCGAACGCGAACTTGCTCGGCTCGTCAAGGAGCTCAAGAACGCTGAGAACGAACTGGCGAAGACCCGCGCCCGTCAGGCGGAGAACCTCCGTAAAATGCGAGAAGCCCGGCGCAATCCGGACTCGAAAGAACGTCAGGAGCAACTTCAGCGGCTAGCCAGGGAACAGGAGCAGATCCAGAAGGACCTGGAGCGACAACTCCAACGACTCGCCAAGCTCGGGGCCGACGCCGCCGAGCGCGCGGGTCGATCGGCGTCGAGCCGGATGGGCCGGGCCCAGCAGGACATGGACAACGACAAGGGCGAGCAGGCTGAAAAGGAGGAAGAAGAAGCCCTCGCCGATCTGGAAGAGGCCCAGGATGAGATTGAGCAGGCCCGCCGCGATGCCGAGGAGCAACTTGCGAACGAGCAACTCGCCCGCGTCGGCGACCAGATTGCTTCCATCGCCGAGCGGCAGCAGAAGGTCGCCGATCAGACGAAAGACTATGACGGTCGCCGGAAGGAAGGCAAGCTTTCCCGCGGCCAGCAGGTCGGCGTCCGTGGGCTCGGTGATGTTCAGTCTGGGTTGAAGGACGAGACCGGCGAACTCACCGAGACACTCGAAGGGGCCCCAGTCATCGCCCTGACCCTCCGGCGGGCCTCCGACAAAATGGAGGAGGCAGCCTCCCGGCTTCGTGATCTCAAGACCGACCCCGAAACTCAGGACGCCGCGAAGGCGGCGGCCGACCGCTTCAAGCAGGTTCTCGATTCCTTGAAAGCTGACCGAGGACGCAACGGAGGGCAGCAGCAAGGCGGAGGTGGCGGCGGCGGAGGCCAAGGCGGCGGCGAGGGCGACGGTATCCCGCCAACCGCCCAGCTCAAGCTCTTGAAAATGCTCCAGCAAGAGATCAACGATCGGACCGAGGCGCTCGACGAACTTCGTCGACGCCGCAAGGAACTCGCGCCCGAGCAGACGACCGAGCTCAAGAAGCTCGCCGAGGATCAGGGTACCCTGGCCGATCTCGTCCGCGAGATGACCCGCCCCAGGCGGGACGATGGGGAGGAATGAACATGACCACGATCCGAACTTGCGCGGTGCTGGTCGCGGCGATCGGGCTCTCCTCGACAGGGTTCGCCCAGGAGACGCCCCTGACCAGGGACGACCCCATCGACTCGATCCTTGAGAAACTCTCTGACCCCAAGCCAGGGGACGACAAGAAGGCCGATCGGCCCGACGCGTCCGCGAAAAAAGCCTCGGAGAAGGCCAAACCATCCGAGGCTGGTCCGAAGCCCACCACTGCGAAGGGCCAGGGCGATCCGTCCCCGAAGCCTGCCGGCGCAAAGCTCGACGGTCAGGATCAGGAAGTCGACGACTTTTTGAAGAAACTGGGTGAAACAGTCGACACCCCCGCGCCCGAAGATCCTCGGAAGGGCGGCGGTCCTGGCGGCGAGAAGGACGAACCGGGAGGGATGCCGAAACCTCAGGGGCCGACCGACAAGAACAAGCTATCGGGCAAGGACAAGGAGACCGACCAGCATCTCGAAGAACTCACGGGACGCAAGCGGCGACGCCGACAGGACGATGGCCAGCGAGGCGGGGCCGCCGGTGAACTCATCAAGGAGATGCGCGATATCGAGCAAAAACTGGCGAAACCCGATACCGGCGAGAAGACGCGAGAGGAGCAGAAGCAGATCGTCAAGCGGATCGATACGATGATCGAGCAGGCACAGCGATCGGGCTCCTCGTCGATGCGAATGGTCGTACGTCGCCGACAGCAGCAAGGCCAGAAACCCGGTCAGCAACAGGGCCAGACCGAGGGTGCGATGGCCCAGGGACCGCCGCCCTCGAAGCCGCTCAAGCCGACGAACAAGCATTCCAGCGCCAGCGGTAAGAACATCTGGGGCCACCTTCCACCCGAGATCCGGGCGGAGATCGAGAACATGATTAACGAGCAGCCCCTGGCCAGCAAGGAAGAATTGATCGACCGATATTACCTCTCCGTCGGGAAAGGAAAACCGATCCGGGAGGAGTCGCCATGATCGCCGGACGCGCGGGTCTCAGACGGCTAGCCCTGATGGCGATCGTGTCCATCTCCCCAATCCCTGGCGGATCCGCGTCCGCCCAGGAAGCCGAAAAGGAGCCGGCGAAATCGATCGGCCGGTTCGGCGAGGGCCGCCGAGGGGATGTTCCTGAGGGAACGGCGGAGATGATGACGCCGGAGACCGACCGTTCGATACGGTTGGGACTGGCCTGGCTGGCACGGAGCCAGCATCCGGACGGATCGTTTGGGAGCGGTACGTACCGTGGGAAC
>DAIDKV010000257.1 GCA_027449865.1 Planctomycetales bacterium | reverse complement strand
CCGAGGGATCGCCCCGATGGTCGCCCTGACCGCGCCTTCCCCGACCATGGAAACCTTCCTGGAATCGCTGATCACGGCGACCGTCCGGGCCGCGCTCCGATCCGGATCGGGCCCAGCGATAACCGGCCCGGCAATCGTCCTCGCCGAAGGAGTTCTCCGCATGATGTTCTGGAGCCAGATGAAATCGGCTGCCGCGGTCGTCGCGGCCGGGGCCTTAATCGCCGGGACGGGGATGGTGGGTTACCGCGCCTGGGGTGGCCCGCAGGCCCCGGCACCAGCCGGCGTCGTCGCCCAGCAACCCGCCGCGAAACCGACGAGTCCCCCGGCGCCCGCACCGGCCGGGACGACCGAGCTGGAGGAACTGGGCCGGAAGCGACTCGAGGCTGCCCTGAGGCTTCGCGATAAAACGTTCGAGTCGTACAAGCGCGGGGCAGTATCGTTCGGGGACTACCTTGCCGCGATGAAGAGGTACTACGCGATCCGGCTCGACCTGGCGAAGTCCGACCAGGAACGCATCACGATCCTGGAAGCCCAGGTGGACAACTTCAAACGGACCGACAAGCAGTTAGAAGAGCTCTTCAAGGCAGGTCAGGTGACCCAGATGGATCTTGAGACCGCCGAGCTTGACCGCCTGGACGCCGAATACGAGCTGGCCCGGTTCAATGCGAAGATTTCTCGGAAGTAGCCCCGCCCGAAGGCCCGACCAATTCCTTCCGGCTCCACGGCCCGACGACCGCCGGATCCGCCCCGGCGCGGTCGTCGAGGGCCCGGGTCGAGTCGATCTCGAAGTCGGAGGGACGAGGCATCGCCCCAGGCTCGTGCTTCGTCTCCTGGTAGTGAATCCTCGTCCGGATCGGGTCGGCCTCTCGGTAAACGAAGTTCGACCAGCTTGACAGGTCAATGGCCCCCAGCGAGAGCTCGGGCGTCATCACCGAGCGGGACATCACCACCCAGGATGGGCCCAGGACGTGGAGTTGGTTGCCATTCCCCCGCCACTCGACGAGGCGATCCAGACGATCGCCGGGCTTGCGTGGCTTCCAGGCCAGAAGCGCTCCAGCACGGACCGCACAGTGCTCCACCACAACCGGCATCGGCGAAGGCCCGGCATCACCGTCAACGGCGAGCAAGCCACTGCCCTCGATGGTGCAGTGATCAAGCTTGAGGTGGCGCTTAGGACCCTTCGTGGCTCCCCGGCCGGGTTGAATCTCCAGGCCGATCGCCCAGCCTCGGCCCGGATCAGGACCACTCGAAGCACCCGCGGCACCAGATCCGGGGACAAACATCGAACGACGGATCTCGACCGTGGTTTGTTCGAAGGTCTGAACTCCGATCGCTTCATCAAAGCCGCGGAACCAACAGCGATCGACCGTGACCATGCCTCCCTCGGAGCGAAGAGCGCGCAGCCCCGCGACCGTTCGATCGCCGACCACCTCGAACGAACATCGCTCCAGGCGAACCCGGCCGGCTGCCTGGATCAGCGGAAGGACGGCCACGCCATTCGCAGTCCTCGGCGGATGGACGCGGATTGTCAACCCCGAGAGCGTCAGCGAGACCGCCGAGCCGGTCACCATCCACGGCTTTTTCGCCTCCATTCGTGCCTCGATCACCGGCCGATCACCGGCCGCGGCGCGGATCTCCAGACTTCCGCTGCTGGTCCGAAGGTCGGGGATGTCGCCTGGTGCCATCGAGAGAGGACCGCGATCGCGCAACTCCACGAAGCCAGCGCGTCCCATCGAGCCGAAGGCGGACCGGATCGCATCCGCGAGGTTCTTCGCCGGGACGATCTCGTCAGCGGTTCCCTTTCCGCGAACAGCGATCGCGGGAACCTCGAGCTTCGGCTGCGAACGGCCATCCGGACGATCCGGAATCGGCTTCAAGGTTTGGGAGGTGGACGTCGGCAAAGTCGTTCGGGGCGGGAAAAGCCGGGCGGTCAACATCAGGCCAGCGGCCACCGCCGCAGTCGCGACGGCCACCGGTATCCAGAGAACCCGCCAGCTTGCCCGGGTCTGCTTTCCGAGCCGGATCGTGGCAGTCCCCATCGCAGTCGAGGGAGCCGCCTCCGCCACCGAGGCCGGCCCCTGCGTCTCCTGCGCGATCGGACGAAACCTCAAGGAGAGTCCAACACCTGCCGAGGCTCGCGACCTCGCCGCCACTTCGCGGAGCGGCGGTTCGGGGCCCAGGTCCAGCATCGGAAAGTCATCAGCCCCCTCCTCGGTGGGGGTCAGCAGCGGGACACCTGGATCGTCGAGTTCGTTGCTGGCAGACATCGGCCGATCGGGCGCGGCGCCGGACGGCGTCCGGGCCACCGGGGCCACCGCCGCGACCGCCCCCGATGAATGTGATCCCGAGCCACGGCCTGCCGGTATCTCTCCCGATGGGGATGGCGACGGTGCCGTTCCAGGGACCCAGACCGCACCGGAGTAGGGCTCCAGGGCCTGAACAACCTCGATCGGCGTCGCGTACCGATCCTCTGGCTGCTTCCGCATCATCTTCCGGACGACGTCGCCCAGACCTGCCGGCAATCCCGGCGCCTCCTTCTCGAGCGGTTCGGGCTCCATGGCCTGGTGTGCGAAAAGCTTCTCGGGGAGGCTCGGACTGGGGAAAGGAACGTGCCCCGTCAGCATGTGATACAGGCTGCAACCCAGCGAGTAAATATCGCTCCGAATGTCCGCCGAGTGCGAGTGCCTCGCCTGTTCGGGGGCCACGTAATCGAACGTGCCGACAGTCGCCCCCTCGCGCGTAACCCTCTGCGCCTCCTCGTTCAATTCAATCGCCAGGCCGAGGTCGGCCAGCTTGGCGACTCCTTCCTCGGTCACCATGATGTTGTATGGGTTGACGTCGCGATGGATCATCTTTTTCTGATGAGCGTGGTCCAGCGCCAGCGCGACCTGGCGTGTGAGACGGACCGCCACCGCTGGAGGCAGCCGCCCCTTCGACGAGATCAGGCCACCGATCGTCTTTCCCTGGATGTACTCCATTACGAGGAAGAAACGGCCGTTCGACTCGCCGAAGTCGTAGACCCGCACCAGATTCTCATGCTGCAACTGCGCGCCGACCCTGGCCTCTCGCTGGAATCGGGCGACTGCCCTCGGGTTGCTGATCCGTTCGGGCGCCAGGATCTTCAAGGCAACTCGTCGGTTCAGCCGGGTGTCGCGGGCGAGATAGACTCGTCCCATCCCCCCCTGCCCTAGTAGTTCCAGCAGCAAATAGCGATCGACCTTGAAACCATTGGTCCGGCCCGCGAGAAGCTGCTGGGCTTGCCAGAGCGTCAGCGCCGAGGACTGCACGGCCTGACGCGCAAGGCGGCGGTCGAGATGCTCAGCGACATCTCGCTTCTCAGGCGGCAAAGCCTCCCAGCACGCACGTAGGTCCGCCTCATCCAGCAGACCGCTGAGCAGGGCCGCTTGCCCGAATCGCGAGGCCGTGGGGTCCAGCATTAGGATTCCTCGGGGTGCGGCTTCATCGACGACGGGCCCCGCACGGCCGGCGAGGGTCCGACCCGCTCAGTCTAGCATCTCGCGGTCCGCCCCTCAATCAGATCATAACCATAAGAACTGCAATGCCCCGCGGTCATCGCCCTCCACAGGCGTCTCGCCAGCGGCAGCGATCCCCGCGGCCTCCTCTTGCCGGTGTCGGGCGCTCGCACATAAGATCACGTGAACGCCAGGCGAACGGCCACGATCGACGAAATACGATCGGTTGCGTGCGGGCTTGTCCGCGATCGCGGGGGGGCGGAGCGATGATTCGGGTCGTCTGCGGCTGCGGCCGAGTGTTCAAGGCCGAGGACCGACACACCGGGAAGCAAACCCGCTGCCCGGCCTGTGGCGCGGAGCTCATCATTGGAACGCCGATGTCCGGAAGCCTCGGCTCAGGCGAGCAGCGCTTGATCGAGGAGTTTCCTTCGTGGTGGTCGATCCAGGCCGACGCGGCTGAGACCAATGAGGATGAGGCCCGCTCGACAACGGTGCTGGAAGATGGCCTCGGAATCACCGCTGGCTCGACGCCCGGCCTCCGCGACATCCCCAGGGCTCCTGCCCGACCACCTTCCGGCGCCGGTCGTTCGGATCAAACCGTTGCCGCGGCCCTGGGCGCTGGCGTGCTTCTGGCCATCGCGGTCCTCGGTTGGTCTCGCTGGGAGACGCACGGACCCGGCCAGGCCGGGCCAACCCAGCAGCCAGCACCGTCCGAAAACCACCCTTTTTCCCGGGTCGATCGCCTCCAAACGGACAATCTCCCGCCACCGGGCACCGCCGAGGGACGACGGAGTAACCACCCGCCACGCCGGCTCCGATTGCTGGTCCCCGCCTATTTCTACCCCAAGGGTGACGGCCTGGCCCAGTGGCGAAAGATCTTCAATGCCGCCGATCGCGTTGAGGTCGTTGCGATCGTCAATCCCAGCAACGGCCCGGGCGCCGAGCGAAACCCTGACTACATGGCCCTGCTCGCCGAGGCCGAAAGCCGTTCCGCTCGCCTTGTCGGCTACGTCCATACTCAGTTCGCCGTTCGAACCACCGCCGAAGTCAAGGCCGACATCGACGCCTGGCTCCATTTCTATCCCCACATTTCGGGCTTCTTCATTGACCAACAACCTGTCGACCGCCGACACTCCGCCTACATCGCTGACATCGCTCGGTACGCCCGGGAGAAACTTCCCAACGCCCTCATCCTCTCTGACCCCGGCACCCTCTGTGACGAAGCCTACCTGGCTCGCCAAGCTGCCGACAGAATCTGCATCTTCTACAATCACGAAGGCTTCGAGCAGTTTGAGCTGCCACCCCATCTTGCCGCATATGACTCATCTCATTTCGCCGCCCTGATTTACCAGGTCGCGGACGAGAAGACGATGCAGACTTTTCTGCGTGAGGCCATCGTCAAGCGAATCGGATCGATTTACATCACGGATGGCAAGACGGTGTCAGACCCCGGGAAATCAAACCCCTGGGCCACTCTGCCCAGCTACTGGGACGCCGAGGTCCAGACCATCGCACAGCTTCAGTAACCGGACCACCGGTCAATCTGGAGCGCAGCCTGCATGGCCCTGTGTGGCCTCACGTCAACACGCCTGGAATCTTGCGGTCATGCGCGTCACTAAGAGGGCGTCTCTCAGTTTGATTCTTAGAATGAGACGGCCGATTTGATCGAGCCGCCCGAACCTTTCTCTATACGCTTCTGCCTTCAGTCACCTGAGCGCCCGGCGAGGCCAATCTCCGCCTATTCATGCCGGGCGAGCCAAGCGAGGGTTGAGAGCCAATGTCGAGACCCGAGTTGATTCTTCCCCAGGCCGACGCGTCTTGCGGCAAGCTGTTCTTCCCCGATCGTCGGACGGCCGATGGCCACCGGGTCGGGCTGGAGGTCTGGAATCGGGCCACCGGCCGGAAACGCGAGGGCTATCGGCTGTCGGTCTACCGATGCAAACGATGCGGGGGATACCACATCGGCTACAAGGCGATTGAACGCGACCTGACACCTCCTCAGGCGCACCCGGATTTCCGCGAAGAGGTCGGTCACGAGACGGACAGAGACCGGTCAGGCCATCGAGGGTCCTGCAACGCCTCGGTCCGGCGTTCGGCCTACCATGAGGCCGCCTGGGCATAGCGGCCGGGCGATAGGCCCTTCCCGTGAAGTTGCCTGGCCTGGCCAGACCTTCGATTCGCGGAGCTCTAACCCCTTCCTCACCGACGTGGTAGGCGGTTGCCCGGAAGCTGTTCGCGACCAGATGCGGATGACTCCACATTCGGCCCTCGACGGCGGCCAATTCTGGCCGAATGGCTCACGGCGTGCGATTGGGTGTGATCTGATGGCTCAAGCGGCCTCGCCCTTGTTCTCGCCCCCGTTTTTGAGAGCTTCCCATTCTTCCCACGAATACAGGACCTCGCGGGCCGATCCGCTCTTGTACTCGCCGACAATCCCGTCCTCTGCCATGAAATCAATCAGGCGAGCCGCGCGGCCGTAGCCGATCCCAAGCGCCCGCTGGAGCAGGGAGCAAGACCCGCGGCCCTCTCGGATCACGATCTCAATCGCCGGCTCGTACAGGTCGTCTCGTTCCTTCAGCGCGGCACCACGCTCCTTGCCGTTGCCGCCGGCACCACCCACCTGAAGCTGCAGCAATTCCTTGCTGAACTCGGGCGGGAACCGCTCCAAATACTGACTAATCCGCGTGACCTCCAGGTCCGAGACGTACGTCCCCTGAGCCCGGATGATGGTCGATGTGCCTGGTATCAGGAAGAGCATGTCGCCGTTGCCCAGCAGCCGCTCGGCACCCATCTCGTCGAGGACCACCCGCGAATCGCTCCGGTTGGTCACCTGGAACGCGATTCGGGCCGGCAGGTTGCCCTTGATCAGACCGGTGACGACGTCCACCGTCGGCTTCTGGGTGGCGAGGATCAGGTGAATGCCAACGGCCCGGGCAAGCTGCGCCAGTCGAACAATGTGGACCTCAGCCTCCTTCTCGGCGGTCATCATCATCTCGGCGAGCTCATCCACCACGATGACGATGTAAGGCATGTGCGTCGGGATGCGCTGCTGCTCGGCCTCGTCCTCAGGGGCGAGGCGCCGGTAGATCTCGTCGGCGCCAAGGCTGTTGTACGACGAGATGTTGCGGACCTCCGCCCGGCGAAGGTACTCGTAACGCTCGTCCATCTTCTCGCAGGCCCAGGCCAGCAGCGACTCCGCCTTCTTCATGTCCACGACGACCGGATGCATCAGGTGGGGAATTCGCTTGTACTGCGAGAGCTCGACCTTCTTCGGGTCGATGAGGATCACCTTCACCTCGTCCGGACGCCTGGTCATGAGGATCGAGAGGATCATCGCGTTGAGGCAGACGGATTTACCTGTGCCGGTTCGACCGGCCATCAGCAGGTGCGGCATGTCAGCGAGGTCGAACACGAGCGGAACGCCCTTGGCGTCCTTGCCTAGAAACAGCGGAATGCGACATTTCGCCATCTGGTCGCCCACGCCCGCGATCACCTCGCCGAGTCGGACCATGTTCCGCCGGTCGTTCGGAACCTCGATCCCGACCGTCGTCTTCCCCGGAATCGGCGCCACGATCCGGACGCTCGGCACCGCCAGCGCGATCGCAAGGTCGTCGGCCAGGCCGATGATCTTCGAGACTCGAAGGCCGGCCTCCAGCTCGATCTCGAACTGGGTGATGACCGGACCGGTGTCGATCTGGACGACGCGGACCTGGTAGCCGAAGTCGAGGAGAGTCCGCTCCAGGAGCATGGCGCGCGAGTGAATCTTGGCCTCGTGATCCTGGATCGAGAAGGCGGCTGCTGCTTCGAGCAACTCCATCGGCGGAAGAACAAAGCCTTCACCAGGAGCCACGGCCGGCATGGTGAAACCGCTCGCCGGCGGTGTAACTCTCGGTGCGGCGATCGCCGGTGTCGGGGCTCCCTGCGAGGCACTGGCGGGCGAGCCCGCGACCGGAATCGGCGCGTGGACGCGCGTCTCCGCGGGACGCGGAGAATCCGGAAGGACAAGCGGGTCGTCCCAGTCGCCGGTCGCCAGGCGGAGCATCCCACCCGACCCACCGGGAGTCGGCAGAGCCAGCGAGCGACCAGCGCTAACCTCTCGAATCCGGGAACCGAGCCAGTGGCGAGCCTCTCGAAGCGGCCAGCTGATCAGAATCTCGTGGCAGAGCGCCAGCCCAAAAAGCCCGGCCGACACCAGAATCAGAATCAGGCCCGCCTGACCGAACGTCTGTTCGAGGAAGACCGCGACGATCGCCCCGACGTAACCGCCGCTGCCGACGGCCGGGCTTGGCTCCAGTCTCGGCGCCAGCCTGTAGACGGCCGAGGCCGAGACGGTGACAACCATCGCGAAGCCAATTGACGGGCCCATCCGCTCGTCGGGAACCCGGCGACGAGCGATCATCAGGTTGATGGCCAGAAGTGCGGGAGGGATGAGCCAGCTCGCCCACCCAACCGTCGTGAAAACCGAGTGGGCGATCATGGCGCCCACCGGCCCACACGGATTGGAGGGCCGAGCGTTGACCGGATCCGCGCCACGCCCAGGGGGGTCAGCGGGATCGTAGCCGGCCAGGCTCATTGCCAAAAAGACGATCCCCAGGCCGAACCCGACCAGAGGCGCGGATTGCAGGGCGCGCTGGCGCATGGACATGCCGATCCCCCTCGACTCGAAGCCCTCGCCGGTTGTCTCATGATCGGCAGCGAGAGCCCCGGTCTTGCGGATCCTGGCGTCGATGCGGAGCGTAGGGGGTTGGGGAGTGACCGATCTCAGGGTTGCGTAAGATCGATCGTCTCACCGGCGATCTCGACGTCCTCCGTCGCCTCGACGGTCTGGAGCTTGCCGGAGAGATCGAGGAAGATCTTGTCCTGCATGATTTCCTGGATCACGATCGACATCTTGTCGGCGCCTCGCATCTCGACCAGTGGGCGAGCCCCCTGGTTCAGGGCGATCATCCGCTTCTGGATCAGGGTCGAGAGCTTGAATCGCCCCCCAACCTTGTTGACAATCTCCTCTTCCTTCAGCTCATCGATCATGGTCGTGCTAGGCTCCACAGCCGTTTCGGTTCAGGATGGCGGCGAGTTGCTCGACGGTCCGGTCCAGGTCCTCGTTGACGACCTGGCAATCATACCGGGCCGCCAGTTCCAGCTCGCGGCGGGCGTTGCCCAGCCGCATCTCGATCGTTTCGGGGCTGTCGGTACCGCGGGCCCGCAGCCGCTCTTCCAGAACATCCAGACCCGGGATCTGAATGAAGACGAGCAGGGCGTCCGGGAACTTCTCGCGGACCTGAAAGCCCCCCTGCACATCGATCACCAGCGCCACGCAAGTCCCCTGCTCGATGGCCCGGCGAACTGGGGCCGATGGCGTCCCATAGTGGTTACCATGGACCTCCGCCGATTCAAGAAGGTCTCCCCGGATCGCCTCGAACTCGTCCCGTGAGTAAAAATAGTAGTCGCGGCCATGGACCTCGCCGGGCCTGGGAGACCGGGTCGTTGCCGAGATCGAGACGACCAGGCGAAGATCGGGTCGCTGGATCAGACGGCGCACGAGCGTGGTCTTCCCAGAACCTGCCGGTCCGCTGATCACAACCAGCCGGCCCCGGCGATCCGGAGGATCGGGCACCCCACGGCGCCTCATGGCATTATTCGACATTCTGAACCAGCTCTCGAATCTTTTCCAGCAGCGCCTTGACATCGACAACCGATCGACTTATATCAACATCATTTGACTTTGCGCCGATCGTATTGATCTCTCGACCCATCTCCTGCACAAGGAATTCGAGCCGGCGTCCAGAACTCTCCGGCTCATCAAGGATCGCCGCGTACTGGACCAGGTGCGCTCGGAGCCGGACGATCTCCTCGCTGATGTCGGAGCGATCGGCCAGAATGGCCACCTCTCGGATGAGGTTCTCGGGTTCGACCCGGACCCCCTGCTCGGCCACCAGTGCCTGTACCCGCTCGGTGATCCGGCGGTGATACGCCTGGACGACAGCCGGCGCCCGGTCGGCGATCCGGCCCAGGTGCTCGCCGATGGAACGACCCAGCGCGCTCAGCTCGTCGGCCATCGCTCGCCCTTCCTGGGCCCGAGATTCTTCCAGTGCCGCGAGGGCCCGCTCCACCACGCGAGCGACCTCGGGCCAGTCTTCCGCGGGGGCCTCGGAGGTCGATCGGATCTCTTCCACCACGCCGGGAAGTCCGAGCAGCGCCCCGATTTCAATCGAGGCGGCCTGACCCTCGCCACCAGCGGCCTGAAGCCCGAGGAGTTGGTCGCGATAACTGGCCAGCGCTACCAGGTTGAGTCGATAATCCTGCGGGCGACGCGGACGATCGACGCGGAGACTGGCCTGCACCGTCCCGCGCCGAACACGTTCGCGGACCATCTGCTCCAGCGCCCCCTCCATGTTTGCAAACTCATCGCTGATTCGGGCCGTCAGCTTGAAGTGGCGGTTGTTCACCGTCCGCACCTCGACCTGGATCGTCCATCGCGGGTCCTGGAGCCGGGCTTCCCCGAATCCGGTCATGCTCAGTAGCAAGGAAGGCGGCCTCTCTGGTTCGTTCGCCGAGGCGCGCGACATGGTCGCGGGCGCGGATGGAGATCGGTCGAAGGGGCGTGGATGGGAACTCCGGGGCCTCGTGCCAAGGCAGACCCCGGCTTCCATAAGAAGAATTTACTTCTTCGACGGTGCCGGTGGCTTGACCGGCTCGGGGGTCGGCGGGGCGCCAACGCCGACATCGGTGGCCGGCGAGGGAGTCAGCCCGGCGGGGCCAGGCGCGGGAACCGGCGCCGAGCCAGTCGCTGCGGCCGGAGGCGCTGACAGGTCGGCGGAGCCGGGTGCCGTTCCGGCGGGGGCGGGCGTCGCCGACGCCTTCGCGGGCGGCAGCGCCTTGCTCGACGAACTGGCCTCGTCGCCCCAGCCCGAGTTGACCGAATCGGCCCGGCCATTCATCAGGATTACTAGCAGCATCAAGGCCAACATCCACCCAATGGCGACGCCAATCGTGATCTTGGTGAAGACGTCGCCGGCCTTCGTTCCAAAGGCGCTGGAGCCGCCGACCCCACCAAAGGCGCCGGCCAGTCCGCCGCCCTTGCCTCGCTGGATCAGGATGATGATGACCATGAAGACCGAGACCAGCACGATCACGGTATTCAGCAAGCCGATCAGGAAGTCCACGGGAAGTTCCTCGGGAAAGGGATCAGTGGTCGCTCGGTCCGTCGGGCAGGACGCATGTTACTTTACCTGGCGGAAACCTGCCGCCCGGCTGCCACGATCGCCAGGAAATCGGCGGCCTTGAGGCTGGCGCCGCCGACGAGGGCACCGTCGATGTCTGGGCAGGCGAGCAGTTCGGCGGCGTTATCGGGCTTGACGCTCCCTCCGTACTGGACGACGACCCGGGCTGCCGTCGCCTCGCCGAACGCCTCGGCCAGCCGCTTCCGGATGTGCGCGTGGGCCGCCTGGGCCTGCTCCGGCGTGGCGGTCAGACCGGTCCCAATGGCCCAGACCGGCTCGTACGCCAGGACGGTTCCGGCCATTTCCTCGGACGAGAGCCCGGCGAGCGACCCGGCAAGCTGCTCATCAAGAACCGCCTCGGTCCGGTCGCTCAGCCGCTCGTCCTTGGTCTCGCCGATGCAGACGATGGGAATCAGCCGGGAGGCGAGCGCCGCCTTGAGCTTGGCGTTCACCATCGCGTCGGTCTCGCCCATCCCGTGCCTGCGCTCACTGTGACCGAGGATCACATGGGTGCAGCCGGAGTCGACCAGCATCGCGCCGGCAACCTCACCGGTGTAGGCACCGCCCGCCTGGGCATGCATGTTCTGGCCGCCCATCCCAATCGGCGAGCCTTCCAGAACCGAATCCACCGCCTGAAGGAAGACGGAAGGCGGGCAGACGACGACATGCACGTCGACCGCGGTCCCAACGCCCGCCTTCACCTCCTGTGCCAGCGCGACGGCCTCCGCGCGGGTGGGCGGGTTCATCTTCCAGTTTCCGGCGATCAGCAGGGTGCGCACGCGGTCGCCTCCTTCTTGCAGGTGTCGATTGTCCGGCCCATCAGTTCGGCGAGCGGCCGGATCTCGTCCATCAGGCGGTCGAACTGGTCAGGGACCAGTGCCTGGGGACCATCGGAAAGCGCCTTCTCAGGGCAGCCGTGAACCTCAATATGAATCCCGTCGGCCCCCGCGGCAATGGCCGCCCGCGCCATCGCCGGGATCAGGTCGGGCCGGCCGGTGGCATGGCTCGGATCGGCGATGATCGGGAGGTGGCTCAGCCCCTGAATGTTCGGGATCACCGAGAGATCCAGCGTGTTCCGGGTCGAGTCCTCGAACGTCCGAATCCCTCGCTCGCAGAGGATGACCTGTCGGTTCCCCTCCGAGAGAACGTACTCGGCCGACATCAGCGTGTCCTTCACCGTGGCGCTGAGGCCCCGCTTGAGCAGGACGGGAATCCGAGTCCGGCCGCACTCCTTGAGAAGGTCGAAGTTCTGCATGTTCCGGGCACCGATTTGAAGGATGTCGGCATAGCGCTCGACGACCTCAACCTGGCGCGGGTCCATGACCTCCGTGACAACGGGCATTCCAAACTGTTCGCCCGCGGCCTTCAGCAGCCGAAGCCCCTCGACGCCCATTCCCTGGAAGCTGTACGGGCTGGTCCGGGGCTTGAACGCGCCACCGCGGAGAATGTTGGCGCCAGCCCGAGACACCCGCGCGGCGACCTCGAAGAGTTGGTCCTCGCTCTCGATCGCGCACGGCCCGGCAATGACCGCCAGATGGCCGCCGCCCACCTTGATCCCCTTGATGGAGAAAACCGAGTCCTCGGCGTGGAATTCGCGGCTGGCGAGCTTGTACGGCTTGAGGATCGGCACGACCTTCTCGACCCCCGGAATGGCTTGCAGCGGCTGGACTTGCAGCTTGTCCTCGTCGCCGATCACCCCGATGATCGTGCGGGAGACTCCCTGGCTCAGGTGGGGCGAGAGGCCCAGCGCCTCGATCCGCTCAAGCACGTGCTCGACGACATCGGGCGCCGCGTGCGGCTTCAGTACGATGATCATTCAGGTCCTCGGGTCGGGCGGGGAGAGGATCGCGTCGGGCCGATCGTCGGGGAGGAGCCCCGGCCAGTCGGGCGGCCGACCCGACCCACCCGCCGAACGTTATCGAGCGATATCCTTTACCTGGCATTGAGATTCGGCAGAATCCCCGATGGTCGCTCGCGGCGCGGAACGACCCTGCTCCGGGGATGAACGAATCAGTTTACCGATTCCTCCGGTCGCGTGGAAGGACGATTTTCCTGGATCGTCCGAGGTCGGGTGCACGTCGGCTTCTGTCTCTTCTGCCGGACACCCAGAATCGTCAATAGAAGAACGTCAGATTCTTGTGGTAGAGTGCGGCCCCGGGGAGTTCTGGGGACTGGATATCGATGGGCAAGGGGTCAAACCATGGATGGG
>DAIDKV010000256.1 GCA_027449865.1 Planctomycetales bacterium | reverse complement strand
CGTACTCTGTTCGTCCCGAGGTCACTCGGAGGGCTTTTCGGTCAGCGGGGGCTTGACTTCAGCGGCTTCATAGAAGGCACTACAGTTCCAGCACGCGAACACGCTCAAGCCCTGCACTGGTGGCCAACGCTGGATACTCCTCCTGAACTTCCTCAAGCGACAGCGGACAATCTGGCTCGCCCCACTTCCCGCCGAGCCTGGCCCAGCACCAATCACCGCGCTCGACACGCTTGTGGTAGACCAGAAACCGCCCACCTCTGATGAGAAACAGCTCCCACTCGTCAGAGTTGAAATAGGCGCCTTGTTGGCTGAGCCCGCCGAGCTCAGCGCCGCGGAACCGGATTACCTCTCGGCTCACCGGCTTGTTGGCTAATCGGGACCACAGCGTGCCTACCTCCCGCACTACAACCTCGAATCTGGCACAGGCTGGCGGCAGCGTGATTGATTCGACACGCAGGGATGACATTGCTGTTGCCCAAGCCGCGCATATTTTGAACCACTCATCCCGATGCCGCCGCAACTCGCTCGGCGAATACTTGGTGCCGAGGGGATGGTGCGGGTTGTAATGGCCGGCATCCGCATGGCACCGAAGGCACAACGGGATCGCGTTCTCAATCGTGTTCGGGCCGCCATCGGCCTCTTGCACGATATGATGTACCTGGATGTTGCGACCGGCGAGAGTGTGGCAGATACAGCAGCACCGACCGGCAGCGACGAGCACTGCATCACGCACTGCGTTTGGAAATGGCATCCGCTATCTCCACTTCCGCCTGCCTAACGCCAAAGATCAGAGGCCCGCCGTCAGGCGGGTCAGCTGGATCGCAATGTTAGCCGTTGTTATTATGCCAGTCGTAACCGCACCAAAAGCATTGCTTCGCTACGGGCGTCCGTAGGACCTTATGGCACCGGGGACACCGATTGACCTGGAGTTCAGCGTGCTCAGCGAGGATGCGACGGCATGCGGAGCGACGGAATGCCTCTCGCCCCTCGGCCAAGGCTACGTCAATTCGGGGATCACCCAACCGGCCGAACCTTTCGAGAACTCGCTTGGCGTGCTCGCCCGTGCCGTCAGCGAAATTCCCGCGAGCGTGGGTAGCCCGCTCGACGTCCCACTCGAAGCGGGAGAGCAGGCTCAGGTGATTGCGCCAGACGTAATGCGTGAGCTCGGCCTCCTCATCATAGGACACGCCACGCCTCCGCCGGCTAACGACCGAGTTCAGCGGCCGGCCACAGGCCGGTCCGATGCAACGCAATGTTAGCCGAGCCTACTCAACCACCTTGAGGACTACCCGAGAACCGTCCGGGACGTCTCGCAACTGATCGTGAATGGAGCCGTACGCGCCCAAGTAATCGGGAATCGAGAGGGCGCCGCAATTCTCGACCTCGTACCGACCTCCCAAGACGGGTGGCACCTTGAAGCCATAGCACTGGCTGGGTTTCAGAAGCAGTCCCGACGCCACCAAGTCATCGACCAGGGGGATCGCCAACCACTCGTTCGCGTTGTTGCCCTCGTCGATCAGCCGGTAGAATTCGTCGCGGTTGGCTGCGAGTCGCTTCAACGTCCCGGCGCCGACGTCCAGCATATGCACCGAGCCGTCGTCGGTGACGATGAACAGGTCGCAGAGACGGTTAACCAGCCAGAGCGTGAACTCGGCGGGGATAAGCCTGGTCCAGCCCGCGAGAGCGGCCGACCAGTCAATACCGTCGGGGTCGATCAGGTAATCTTCCAATGCGATGGCCAACGCTCTCCCCGCCGGCTAACAAGAATTCGGCCGGTGAACGGCCGTGTTGATGTACGTCTGATTTTCCGTATAATCGCGTAGACTTCAGAGGATTATCCGCAATTTCCCAGTTCGTCGCAAGGGATCAGATGGATTTGGACGGAATCTCGGACGGAGGAATGTGGAAATGCCCAGGTTACTCGATCAGGTCCGGGAAGCGACTCGACGATTGCATTACAGCATTCGCACCGAGGATGCCTATGTGGATTGGACGAACCGGTTCATCCTCTTCCACAGCAAGAGGCATCCGCTTGAGAGGGGGGAGACCGAAAAGCGGGACATAATGAATGAACCAGGGTGCCTCACGAGCTATCGGAGCCCGATTTATTCGCTATGTTCCGATTCTCACTATCCTTTGAATCAAGAGCTGCGGATACTGCCTCCGGGTTTTCGGCCGCGACCTTCAGCAGGGCGCGCGCCGGGCCTTCGGGTCGGCGCCGCCCTTGCTCCCAATTCTGCAAAGTGGCCACGCTCACGCCGATCATCCGGGCGAACTGCGATTGCGACTTGAGCAGCCGCTGGCGGATCGCTCGAACGTCCAGCGGCGCGAATTCCGTGACGCGGTCCGGCTGAAGTTCTCCACGCCGGATCTTGCCAGCCTGTCGCACACCCTCTAACAGATTGTCGAAGTCCTGTTTTCTCATCCGAATTCCTCGCGAACCAGGCGGCTCAAGACCCGAAGTTGTTGGGCCGTCAGGCCGTCTCGCTCGCCCTTGCCGTACGCATAAAGCAGATAGAAGGTCTCGGTCGGTTCATCCCAATTGTAGATCACCCGACATCCACCGCGCTTGCCCTGATCTCTCGAAGACCAACGGATCTTGCGCAGGCCACCGCTTCCACGAATCACTCGACCCGCCTCCGGTCTGAGGAGAAGAACCAACTGTTAAGGAACGATAGCCCTCGTGATCCAGAAGCTCCTCGATCGCCCGCGTGAAGATCGGTGTCTCGACGAATCGCATGTCATGAGCCTACGCCATTGGCGGATAGCCGACAAGGGCTTAATTTGCGGTTGCGATGGCGTTGGGGGGCCGATAAGGGATTAGGAAATGGACGGCGCCTTTCCCGCCCGGGATCGGTTCGCTGGAGCCGGCAAAGCGATGGTCGCAGACGTTACCCGATTGCTCACAGGAAGTTTTGGGCTTTCTTGACGGCTCCCTGGAAGTTCCGCCATTGCGTGCATCCCAGCAACGGCTGGATGTCTCAAGCGATCCAGAACTCCGCCCCGTGCTCATTCGACTGCTTCAGATCATCGAACCACTTCATTCCGTGGCCGGGAAGTGGTTCGTCGCCCATGACCATCTCCTCTCCCTGGATGGATATCCGGCCGGAATCTACCGCACCGTGAACGAGGGCGTCACCGTTTGCCCTGGCTTCCACTGGCCGCGATCCGGTCGATCAGCTTCTCTGACCAGGATAAGGCGCCAGGAACCGTGGTTTGAGGTCCCTGGTAACTTAATCCAGTTCCGGATCGTCTGCGAAGTCGGCCGGCCTTTTCCTGGGGCCGTGAACGCCCGCCCGGTCCATTCCCAAGAAAAATCCGTGCGCAGCGCCGGTGCCGCCCCTCTTATACTCCGGGAGGGCGGCACCATCATGGCGAGCGGGACCTTGAGAACGAACCTGAACCACCTGCGTGACCTCTTCGACACCGGCACGGCCGTCGGCCTCGGCGATGCCGAGCTGCTTCGTCGATACGCCGATGCGGGCGACGGGTCGGCGTTCGAAACGCTGGTGATCCGGTACGGACCGATGGTCGCATCGACGTGCCGGGCGATCCTTCGCGATCCGGACGATGCCGAGGATGTCTTTCAGGCGACCTTCCTCGTGCTGGCGCGGAAGGCGGGCTCGATCCGTGCGGGCGAGGCTCTCGGCGGCTGGCTGCTTCGCGTGGCGAGTCGCGCGGCGATGCAGCGGAACATCGAGGCGCGTCGGCGGCCGTCGCGACTCTCGGAGACCGACGCCCGTCAGATCCCCGACCCATCTCGCCCCTCGCTCGATTTCGACGTCCGGGCGATCCTCCATCAGGAACTCGATCGGCTGCCCGATGCCGAGCGGTTGCCGGTCGTGCTCTGCGACCTGGAGGGGCTGACCTACGACCAGGCCGCGGCCCGGCTCGGTTCGACGGCGCCGAAGGTTTATCACCGGCTGGCGAAGGGGCGAAAGCGATTGCGCGATCGCCTCATCCGACGCGGGGTCTCGGCCGGGGCAATCAGTGCCGCGCTCGACCTCGCCCGGCCGTCCGCGGTCGCGGCGTCGTGGTCGCGTGCGGCGCTGGCGGCGGCGACCGGCGGAACGGTCCCGGCCGGTGTCTCGATCCTGGCTCGTTCCCTGATCCGGAGCTTGCTCATGAACCGCATCCGGTCGGTGTCCGTGGCGGCCGTGCTGGTCCTGGGTTCGATAGTCTCGGTCGGGCTCGTCGCCCTCGGCGCGGCCGGGAATGAGCCGACGGAGCCGCCGGCATCGGTCTTCCTTGAAGCTCGTTCCGACGAGCCCGATCCCACCCCGCAGCCGACCGAGATAACGGTCGAGGCCCGCGACCTGTTGACCGATGCCCCGATGCCGGACGTGAAGCTCGACCTCTCCATCTGGACCACGACCCAGCACAAGTCCTCGGCGACGACCGACGCCTCGGGCACAGCGCGAATTCCCTTGCCTGCCGCGGTTCGGAGCGTCTACATCGGAGCCTCGCGGGATGGGCTCGTCCGCGAGTCGTTTCGCTGGAGCCGCAAGGCCGAGGCTCCAAGGCCGCCGGACCATTTCCTCTTTCAGATGGAGAAAGCGACCATCGTCCGCGGGCGGGTCGTGGACCCAGACGGGAAGTCCGTGGCCGGGGCGACCGTCGTCATCGCGGCGAAGAAGACGTATCCGCGGTCGAAGCAGTGGGTCAACTTCGGTTACGAAAAGACAAAGACAGACGTTGACGGGCGATGGTCGTTCATCGGTATCCCCGAGAAGCCGGATTCGATCGAACTGGCGGCTTACGACTATCTCCACCTGGCCGAGTGGCCGTACAGCGAGAGCTTCTACCTCGAAGCCTTCCGGCCGCTCTCGGCTTTGCGAGACGGATCGGCGACCCTCCGGCTCCCACCGCGCGGGACGACCATCGAGGGGACCGTCGTCGATCCCAACGGCCAGCCGGTCGCGGGAGGTTCCGTCACGATCGGGGACGACGGAGGTTACGCAAACCGGATTCCCCCGATCCAGGCGGATGATCGAGGGCAGTTCCGACTCGGAATGAAACCAGGGACGAACACGAGTCTCATGGCCCGGAGCGCCGGGTTCGGCCCGGTCCGGGAAGCGATCCGGGTCGGACGCGAGCCGCAACGGATCACTCTTCGGCTCCCGCGAGCCCACACGGTGAGCGGCCAGGCGGTCGATCCGGAGGGAAAGCCCATCGCCGGCGCAGGGGTGGGCGTCCGGTCCTGGCGCGGTGGGGAGAGTCTCCAGCTCGATCTGAAGACCGACGCCGAGGGCCGGTTCACCTGGAACGAGGCGCCGGGCGATGAGGTCAAGGCCGACGTCTCGGCGGTGGGCTACGCCACGGCCCAGGGCGTCTCGCTTCGCCCCGGCGAGCCCGTCCGGATCGTGCTGAAGCGGCCAACCACGATCAAGGGCACCGTCGTCGATGCCGCGACCGGTCGGCCGATCCCGACGTTCCGGCTCGGCATCGGCACGGTCTGGCACCGTACGGAGCATCTCATCTGGCAGCATGGGGACGACATCGACAGGGAAGCGACGAAGACGCCCGGCGCCTTCGAGTACACGCTCTACGAACGGGCCGACCAGTACGACCTGCGCGTCTCCGCCGATGGCTATCTCGCCGCGAATTCTGGACGCTTCGCGGGGGATGGCGAGCCGCGTTCGTTCGCGTTCCGACTGGTGAAGGGGGAGCCGGTCCGCGGGACCCTGCTCGGCCCCGACGGTTCCCCGGCGGTCGGTGCCATCGTCTCTCTCGTCCCGGCGGAACAGCCCGATACGAGCGATTACGCCGACTTTCGCAACGGCGAGATCGAGGACCGCACGACCTGGCCGGAGCATCGATCGAAGGTCGGGCTAGACGGTCACTTCACGCTCGCGCCGCAACGGGGGAACTTCGCCCTCGTGGCCACCTCGGATGCCGGTTATGCGATCGTCCACAGTCGCGATCTTCCCGAGGATCACACGCTCCAGCTCCAGCGATGGGCGTCGATCACCGGCACCATCAAGATCGACGGCAAGCCGGCCGCAAAGGAGATGCTCCTCGCCAATGATGAAAACGGAGGAAGGCAGGTCTTCGG
This sequence comes from Planctomycetales bacterium, assembly GCA_027449865.1. Taxonomy (GTDB): domain Bacteria; phylum Planctomycetota; class Planctomycetia; order Isosphaerales; family Isosphaeraceae; genus JAKAUH01. The sequence continues at coordinate 49,482 of DAIDKV010000256.1, read as the reverse complement.
CGAGCCCCGACTCGACATCCGATATAACGTTCAGACGGACGTCGATGGTCGCTTCGCGCTGCGGCGGGTGATGGCGGGCCGGCGAAGCCTCCGCCGCATGAGTCCTAACGGCGCGGAACGGCGGTTCTTCTACGTCCCGGTGGCGACGATCGACGTCGAGCCCGGCCGATCCTACTCGCTACGGATCGGCGAGTCGGGGCGCATGGTCACGGGAAATCTACAGATCCCCGAGAATGTCCATGCGATGGTCCGCAAGGCCTCCATCGAGCTGAAGGCCCCGAAAGGTCGGGAGTCTTCCTACGGCGTCGAGCTTATGGAGAAAGGGCGATTCCGAGCCCTCGATCTTCCGCCCGGAACGTACTCCATGAAGATCGCGCTCCACGAGCCGCCTCCACCGGATGCCTGCGGCTGGGGGCGGCTGATCGCCGCGTATGAACGGGAGTTCTCGGTCAGCGGATCGTTCGAGGATCCGCCGCTCGACCTCGGCACGATCGCGCCCCGAGAGCTGGGCGGGCGGACGCTGAAGGTCGGCGAGAAGGCGCCCGGTTTCGCCATCGAGACTCTCGACGGCAAACGCCTGGGTCTGGGCGACTTCCGCGGAAAGTTCCTTCTGCTCGACTTCTGGGCGACCTGGTGCGCCCCCTGCGTCGCGGAGCTACCGAACCTCTCGGCGTTGCAACAGGCGTTCGGCTCCGATTCGAGGTTCGCGATCGTCTCGATGAGCCTCGATGAGAGGCCAGACGACATCAAATCCTTCATCGCCTCGGAAAAGATGACCTGGACCCAGGCCTGCGTCGGCCCTGATGCGGCGGTCGTCGACGACTACGGCGCGACGGCGATCCCCTCGACGTTCCTGATCGGGCCTGATGGAACGATTGTGGCGTCGGGGTTGCGGGGCGATGCGCTCAGGACGGCGATCGAGAAGGCCCTGCGCGGCGGTCGCTGAGGGTTTCACTGGAATTTGGAAGAATCATGCCCGGAGCCGGGCGAGCGAGGGGTGATCGAGCAGGCGGAATGTCTGCGCCATCGACTCGATCGACTCGCCCCGCTGCTCGATCTGATCCTCGGAGATCGGCCCGAGCCCGCCCGCCGCCGCACCCGAGAGGTACTCGACCCGCTCCGGTGCGATCCGCATCAGTCGGGCGCAGGTCGCGTCGACGGCCGGTAGGTTTGTCCCCATCACGAGGACGCCCATCGCCTTCGGCGTCCCCATGATTGGCCCATCCCCCTCCATGCCGACGATCCCGTCGACGATCGCCAGATGAGCGCCGACAGCCGCGTTGATGTCCAGGATCGACCCGGAGATCCCGGCGTGGTGCAGGACGTTCTTCGGCCAACCGTAGTAGACGCCCGGCATCACGCCAAAGAGGTTCTTCATCGAGAGCGTCACGCCGGCCCAGTGATGCGTCTTCATCTTGGGCATTGAGACGATCCAGTCGAATTGCGTGAGAGTCGCGGGGAGCATCAGGTGCGAGAGGTTCGTCCTTCGGAAGCGGTTCGGAACTCTTATCAGATCATCATGGTTAAGATCTACGAATTCGATTCCATCGCTTTCGAGGACGTCATCGAGACCCGACTGTTCAAGGACAAACTGGGCGTCCCGGCAATGGCCGGGTCCCTCGGCAACGACCACGCGCGAGGCGTCGAATCCCCGGAAGACCTCAGCCGCCGCGTGAACGAGGATTCGGTTTGTGTTGATATGTGGTGCTTCGGCGCAGGGTTCGACGAGGTTTGGCTTGAGCAGGACGGATCGTCCACGGATCGAGTCATGGTCAATTCCTATTTCGTTCAAGCCAGAGCGAAGAATTTCCTCCAGTTTTCCATCATAAGACGTGGCTTTGGCGATCAGGGTGGTGGTCGGCATCGTGCCTGAGCCGTTGCGCATGAGGTTTGCGCCCAGCCCGGCCGCCACAGCGGCCCCGGCACCTGTCAGGAAAGTACGGCGATCCATGAACCTGGGCTCCTCGTCGAGGGCGTCAGAGGGGCGGCGAGGGCGACGATGCCAAGAGCAGCAGGCCAAGGCCGAGCGTCGAATCGGGCCTTGTAAGTTCGCCACTGGCTGCCACTGAGAGCCAGTTCCCGGCCTCCGACGGTGCGGCTTCGTGGGCTCTTAGGCCGAGGACGCCCCAGCCGATCGAGACGGCGGCGTGGGTCGTCGGGAGAATATGTTTCAGGTAATCGATGGCTGGTCCGATGACCCGACTATCGCCTGGAGCGCCTCCGGCGAGCGCCAGCAAGGCCAGGCCGGTCGGACCGGGCTGAGGTCGAAGGTCCTGGCCGAAGACGCTTTTGTTTCCATAATTCCAGCCGCCTGCCGGGATCGCCCGGTCGACAACCACCGCAAGCCCTGCGCGTGCGCGAGGATGGTCGCCGAGACCCTCGCCGCGAAGGGCCAGGATGGCCATCGCGGTCGGCTCGAGCCAGGAATGCGTCCCCACGACCCAGGGCCACCCGATCAAAGTTGGATCATGGCCGAGAACGTGATCCACCTCCTGGTTCCTTGGAATTCGCTTACCCGCGACGCGGAGCAGCCAGCCTCTTGCGAGCTCTCGAGCCTTTTCGTGACTCCCGAGTTTTTGCCAGGCGAGCATCGCGTATGGAGTGGTCCAGCCCGGCGCAGACTCACCGGGCGCAGCCGGAACGGAGCCACCCTCGCGCTGAATATTCGCCAACCAGTCGCCGGCTGATCCCAGGTCATCCAGGCGTTTATCCTCGGTGGAGAGCATGGCAAGCACGGCCATCACGGTCGGCTCCGCGGCATGGATTCCACCTCGACGATAGCCCCATCCGCCCTGGGGGCCTCGCCTATCCCAGAGTTCTTTTCGCGCCCGGGCGATCCATTCTGCACGCACAATCTGATACTCCCCGGGCCGACCGGATTCTCGGCCTCCTTTGAGAAAAATAGAACACGATCGGGGATCGTGCCGAACACCGTTGGGGATCTCCAGGACCAGACGATGATGCGGCTCGACAACACAGGGCTCGCCTTTTGACAGCTACGGGGTCCACGACCTAGGGTTCCAATGAGCCCGGTGAATCCAGGAATGAGGCCCGCGACGCCAAGAGGTGAAGGTGGTGCTTCATGACAGCCGGGCGATCCGAATCTCTCCGGTGGACCTCGTCCACCACTCATCCCGCCGACAGTCTGTTCGATGGAAAGGAGATCGAGATGAATGGCGCCCTGGCCCGAGTCCGACAATTCCTGGTGAGCGAGGACGGCCCGACGGCCGTCGAATATGCGGTCATGCTGGCTCTGATCGTGGTCGTCTGCGTGACGGTGATCAAGAACCTCGGCACGAGCATCAGCGGAACCTTCAGTTCGGTGCAGAGTACGCTGGGCGGTACCAGCGGCTCTTGATCGAGCAGGCCGCGCGAGGAGATCTGAGCCTGGTCTCGTTCCAGGCTCACCAGGCCTCGCCGTGGCTTTCTACCGAAGGAGTACTTTCCATGTTGCACGCGCTCGCGAATCGCGTCCGTCGTTTTCTGGCGAGCGAGGACGGCCCGACAGCGGTCGAATATGCGGTCATGCTGGCCCTGATCGTGGTCGTCTGCATCACGGTGCTCAAGAATCTGGGCACGAGCATCAGTGGCACCTTCAGCACCGTCCAGAGTACGGTCGGCGGGACATCCTCGGGTTCGTGATCGCCGGCCGTACGTCCGCGGATCTCAACACCGTCGGAATTTCCAGGGAGCCCCTCTGTGCCTCGGCCGGTTGGCGAGGAATCCCTGCTCGCCTCGCCTAACCGGCCGTCGGCCGCCGATGCTGATAGATCGAGCGAGCCCGACGCCCTCGGGCGAATAGCCTCGCCAGCGATGAGGACCGGATCGGCGAACCGCTGGCCCGGTCCTCGATCGGTTTCTCCGTGAGACGATCCCTTCCCGACCATGTGTCCAACTGGAAAGTCAGACCATTTGACACCCCCGGAGATACGACACAAGCTTCCCATGAGAGCCCGGCGGAGATCGGCATAACCGACTCCCCAGAAAGCTGGATAGCCGGGGCGATTCAGGCCAAGGCGGTCTCTGGAGAGGAGTCACCCATGATCGAGGTCACACGCGAGGTCGCGGTTCTGGTGTCCTTCGTGCTGGTCGAGGCGGCCATCATTGATGGCCGATCTCTGAAGGTTCCCAACTGGTTAACCTATCACTTCGCTTTCGCGGGCTGGGTCTATGCCCTCTGGGCGGGTGGCCCGGCGATGCTCGGCTGGTCGCTCGCCGGCGCGGCCGTTGGCCTGGCGAGCCTGATGCCGCTCTATGCGATCGGAGGGATGGGCGCCGGCGACGTGAAGCTGATGGCGGGTGTGGGCGCCTGGCTAGGCCCCGCGCTCACCTTCTGGGCGTTTCTCTCCACAGCGATGGTCGGTGGCCTCATCGGGCTGCTGATGATGGTCGCCTCGGGAAACCTGTTCAGCCACCTCGCCCTGGCACAGTCGATCGGCCGGGAAGTCCTCACGATCAAAAACCCTGTAGCGCTTTCGGAACTGGCCGCACAACGCAAGCCGTCGATGATGCTCCTCCCTTACGGCATCCCGATCGCCATCGGGACAATCGGCGTGCTCGCCTGGGCGGGACTCCTCGCAGTCTGAATCGCGACCACCCCGGGCCTCGAGGAGGTCAGGACCATGAACGGTAAATCGTTGATGATGCTGGGACTGGCAGCGGCCTTCGGCCTCGTCGCCATGATGATGACCAGGCAAATGCTGGCGCAGGAACCAGCGAAGGTCGAGGAGACGCAGGATGTGCTGGTCGCCGCTCGCGACCTGAAGGAGGAGGAGGTTCTCAAGGGCGATGCGGTCAAGGTCGTCCGCCTAGCCCGATCGGCCGTGCCCCCTGGTGCTTTCTCGTTGTCGAAGGATGTTGAAGAGCGATGGGTCAAGACGGCCATGCTCGAAGGCGACATCGTCATCGAGAAAAAGCTTGGTCAAAAGGGGACCCCACCGGGCCTGGTCGCCAACATTCCCAAGGGAATGCGTGCCTTCGCCATCGACGTGACCGAGCAGAGCGGTGTCTCGGGATTCATCCTCCCGGGCCACCGGGTTGACGTGATTCGGTATGAGTCGGAGCAAGGCCATCAGCGCGGCGAGAGTATACTCCAGGATATCCTCGTACTCGCCGCAGGCCAGGTCTTCACACGTGCCGAGGAACGATCGCTCTCCACACGCACGGTCACGCTTGCGCTAATGCCCGATCAGGTGGACGTCCTGGTCGCGGCGAGGGCGAAAGGCTCGCTCTCTCTCTCTCTTCGTGGAGTCAACGATCACGAAGTTGTGGCAGCCCCGAAGCCAAAGCTGGTACCGCCCAAACCATCGGCCGACGAGGCAAGGTGGAAGGCCGCCGAGGAGGAGCGTGCCCGGCTCGAGCGCGAACTGGACGAACTGAAGTCGACCCTCGCCGCACGAGTGGTCGCTCCACCACCACCGCCCGAGACAGCACCTCCTCCAAAAAAGGCGAGAGTTCGCCACGTTCACATCTACCGGGGTGGTCATCAGCCTACAAGAATCGTGATGGACGGTTCCATCACACCGGATACGGCCGATTCCCAGTTGCCCGAAGCCATCCCCTCGAGGGACGCCACCCCCTCGACGGATGCCATCCCCGCCGCGATTTCCGCCCAATTACTCCCAATCCGAGGGATCAGCACCGCCAGGAAGTCGCTGCTCCAGGGATCGGCCCAGGCCGACGGATTGCCCCCGGCCCAGCCTTTAAACGGGCCCTGACGTTCCTTGATTTGAACCATCCCGGGCCGATCGTGGCCCTGCGATCAGCCTGTCCCCCCGCATTAGCCTGCGAGTTGAACCCATGAAGGACCTGATCCGTATCGTCCTGGTTGACCCGAGCGCCGATTCGCGTGAGACGATGCGGCGCTTACTGGGGACGATCGGAGGGTTCTGGGTAGCCGAGGTACTCGACGTCTACCGAGGTGCCGATTCCCGTGTGGCCCAGGTCGCTCCCGATCTCATTATCGTCGCTCTCGATCCCGATCCACAGCAAGCCATCGACCTTATCGCCACGATAGCCCGGGCCCTGCCGGATGCCGCCGTTTTGCCAGCCAGTCGAGGCAGCGACAGCGCCTTGATCCTCCGCGCCATCCGCGCGGGAGCACGCGAATTCCTCACTCTTCCGGCCGACCCGAGTGAAATCCTCGAGATCGTTGGCCGGCTACTCCGGGGCCGCGGCGAGTCGCAGACCCCCGCCACGAGAAATCGACGAGTCGTCGCCGTAATTGGTGCCTCAGGCGGAGTCGGCGTCACGTCGGTCGCCGTGAACCTCGCCGCGTCCTTCGCCGTCGCCCGTGATCAGGAGACCCTCCTTGTCGACCTGGATATGGTCTTCGGCTCGATCGACGCCGCCCTGGACATCGTCACCGACCACACGATCTACTCGGTCCTCCAAAACTTCGAACGCCTCGACGCCACTTTGCTCAAACGCTCAATGACGAGGCACGCCACCGGGCTCTACGTGCTGCCTCGCCCGCAGGCCATTGAGGAGGTCGCGCGTGTTGACCCCGATACACTCCAGCGACTCCTTGGTCTGCTCAAGGCGACGTTCAGCACGGTCGTCATCGACACCAGCAAGGGGCTCCAGGCCTCCGACTTCGCCGCCCTGGAAATCGCCGACGTGATTCTGGTAGTAGCGCAACTCGACCTGACCTGCCTCCGCAACACCGCCAGGCTGATCGGGCTCTTCCAGCAGTTCGAGGGGCTGAGCGACCGCGTGAAACTCGTCGTCAACCGCGCAGGTTCCTCGGATACCGAGATCTCGCAGGCCAAGGCCGAGGAGACGCTCAAGATGCCCATCTCCTGGGAGATCCCCAACGCCACGAAGATCTTCCAGGCCGCACGAATTCAGGGCGCGCCCATCGCCGATGTCGCCAAGGGAAGCCGACCGCATCAGGTCTTTCTCGAGATGGCCCGTACCCTACGACCGCCAGGCGAGGAGGTCGAGAAACCTGTCCGTAAAGGCTTCTTCGCCGCCCTGTTCTAGAATGAGGTTGGGGACCCGAGGCGGAAGCGGTAAACAGTTGAGAGGCGGGCCAGGTCTTGCCAGACAGACCTGCCATCGAGGGAGACTTTCGGATGATCCGAGGACTCGGGAGGGGCCCATTCGGACCAAAAACGCCGTTCGGGGCCGGCGGGGGAAACGGCACAGCCACAACGCTCCCAGCCATCGACCCGGCCGCAGCCGAGCCGATGTTGGTCTCCCTGCCTACACCGGTCGCTCCGCCGGAATCACCGCCACCTGGCCGGGCCGAACCCTCGCGCGAGCCCGACCCGGCCCAGCAGGCCTTCGAGGAACTCAAGAAGCATATCCACGCCCGACTGGTCGACCGGCTCGACATGAACCGAGTCGGCGAGATGGACCCCAAAACACTCCGCCAGGAAATCCGCGGGGTTGTTGAACTCCTCTGCGACACCGAGAACCCGCTGCTCAATCGCAACGAGCGGCAGCGACTCGTCAATGAGATCCTCGACGAAACCTTCGGCTTCGGTCCGCTCGAACTGCTGCTCAAGGACGACAAGATCGGCGATATCATGATCAATGGGCCGAAGAAGATTTACGTCGAGAAATTGGGGCGCATCCAGCGCTCGGAGGTGACCTTTCGAGACAACGAGCACCTCCTCCAGATCATCGACCGAATCGTCTCTCGCGTCGGACGACGCGTGGACGAAACCTCGCCAATGGTCGACGCCCGGCTCCCTGACGGCTCTCGGTTCAACGCGATCATTCCACCCCTGGCCCTGGACGGGCCGGTCGTCACGATTCGAATGTTCGGCTCCAAGCCGCTTTCGAAGGACGACCTCCTTCGATTCAAGGCGTTCACGCCCGAGATGCTCGAGCTAATGGAAGGCGCCATGAAGGCCCGGCTGAACGTCATCATCTCGGGAGGAACCGGCTCAGGGAAAACGACCCTTCTCAATACGCTCTCCAGCTTCATCCAGCATGATCACCGGGTGATCACGATCGAGGATGCCGCCGAATTGCAGCTTCAGCAAGACCACGTTGTCCGACTGGAGACGCGCCCTCCCAACATCGAGGGCCGGGGCGCTGTCACCGCCACCGACCTCGTGAAGAACGCTCTCCGAATGCGGCCTGACCGAATCATCATCGGCGAGTGCCGTGGCGCTGAGACCCTTGACATGATCCAGGCGATGAACACCGGACACGAAGGCTCAATGACCACCGTCCACGCCAACACCCCACGAGACGCGCTTAGCCGCCTCGAAACGATGATCAGCATGGCTGGACTTGAGTTGCCGATCCGGGCGCTCCGATCGCAGTTCGCTTCGGCCGTCGACCTGATCATACAGGCCAGCCGACTCCAGGGCGGACCGCGCAAGGTGACCAGCATTTCGGAAGTCATCGGCATGGAGGGCGACACCATTATCATGCAGGAGATCTTCGCCTTCCGGCAGATCGGCGTGAACGAAGACGGCCGGGCGCATGGTGAGTTCATCGCGACTGGAATACGGCCCACGTTCATGGAACGACTCGAATCCGCCGGCTGCCGGCTTTCTCCCGATCTCTTCCGGCAACGCGTGCTCCTGAAAGATTGAGGTCTTCTAACCTCGCTCCATCCCAAATCTTCAATCGAGCCGAAAATGATTGAAGGTCTATCCTCCTTCGAAGAGCCGCAGGGAATCCCGTGAACAATGCCAACCTGATACCGATGCTGGTCGGCCTGGGCGTGATCCTGCTGTTCGGCGGGCTCGGGCTGGTTATGTCGCGTTCGGCCGAGGCAAAGGCCGAAGAGCGACTCGATGGCCTGACGGGGCAGAAAAAGCGCAAGCCCAAGAAGGCTGACCTCTCCTCGGGTATCCTGGCGCGGCCGGCCGCCATCGATCTCGGCCGGCCCTCGTTCTGGAACCAGATGATCCCGAATGCCGAAAACCTCAACCTGCTCTACGAACAGGCTGACGTTAACATGAGCTTTCACCGGTTTCTCGGGATTGTCGGTGGGCTGGGCGTCGCCGGGCTGGTCGTGGGTCTGGTCTTTCACCTTCCAATCTACGCGATTCCCATTGGCTCGGTGTTCCTGGCGGCGATGCCGTTTCTCTGGCTGCTGATGAGGAAACGGCGGCGGATCAGCCAGTTTGTCGCCGCGATGCCAGATGCCGTCGAGTTGATTAGCCGGGCCCTCCGCGCGGGCCACGGGCTGGCGTCAGGCCTCCGACTGGTCGCCGAAGAGATGAAGGGCCCCATCGCCGACGAATTCAATCGCGTCTTCGAAGAGCAGAACCTCGGCATCCCCATTGAGGTCGCGCTCCGAAACATGGCCGACCGGATTCCGGTCATGGACGTTCGCTTTTTTGTCATCGCCGTGGTCATCCAGCGGGCTACTGGCGGTGACCTTGCCGAGGTGCTCGACAAGATCGGACGCCTGATCCGTCAGCGATTCGAGCTTTTCGGTCACGTCAAGGCACTGACGGCCGAAGGTCGGCTCTCGGGTGCCGTTCTTCTGGCAATGCCGCCAGCCCTGCTCGCGTTCCTCGCCACCGTGAACTACGATTACATTAGTACGCTCTTTACCACGCCGGTCGGGGTGAAGTTGCTGACTGTCACCGCCGTGCTCCAGGTGGTCGGGGCGTTCGCGATCAAGCAGATCGTTGCGATCAAGGTGTAACCGGTCGTGGGAATGAATCACGAGATCCTGATCCCGCTCTCGGTATTTGTCGCGATCACCATCGCGACCTGGGTCGCACTGACAGCGGTATCGTCGCGGCCCCAGCGAGCGGAAGATCGCCTGCGCCGACTGATCGAGGGGACCTCAACACGCGAGGCGACCGAGTCGACCACGGTGCGCAGGCAAGAGGCGTTTCAGGCGAAAGTGACTGAGGCTGCGCGAAGGCTCGGTCAAACGGTGCGACCATCGGACGAGGCCGAGGTGGGGAAGGTCCGGCTTAAACTCCTCAACGCCGGATATCGGCAGGAAAACGCCGTCACGATATTCTTCGGGCTAAAGTCCCTGGGATTGCTCTTTGGCCTGGCAGTCTCGGTCCCGACCGCGATGATGAATTCGGGCCTCTCGCAGTCGTCGCTGACCACCGTTGTCGCCGCCTCTGCGATCGGGTTTTACCTTCCTGACTTCGCGATTGGCCAGCAGAAGAAGAAGCGCGGGGAGTCGATCTTCCTCAGTCTCCCCGATGCCCTCGACCTGATGGTCGTTTGCGTTGAGGCTGGTCTGGGCCTCGACGCCGCGATGCGGCGGGTTACCGGCGAGCTGGCTCACTCGGCCCCGGTCCTCTGCGAGGAGTTCGCGATCGCTAACTTCCAACTCCAGATGGGCCGGGCGCGAAAGGACGTTCTTCGCGACCTTGGAACCCGCACCGGTGTTGACGATGTCCGCGCGCTTGCGGCTGTGATCATTCAGGCGGAGCGGTTTGGAACCAGCATTGGCTCGGCACTTCGCGTCCAGTCCGACGCGATGCGGCTCCGTCGCCGTCAGCTTGCCGAGGAGAAAGCCGCGAAGACAGCCGTCAAGATTATGATCCCGCTGATTCTCTTCATCTTCCCGGGCGTCTTCGTGGTGCTCGTCGGACCAGCGGGCATTCAGATGTACGAGATGATGCTCAAGAAATAGCCGATCAAAACCGGCTCGGAGCCCCCCGCCACGACACTCCCTGATCCCTCCCGCCTGCCTCGCTTGGAGAGAAGGACCGTCCCATGTCCAAGCAAGTGATTGTGCTCGCCCCAAACATCCACCCTGACCGTCCCCGGCGGAAGTTCCTTCCGATCCTTTCGCTGTTTGTTACCGTGCCGCTGCTGGCACCCATTGTCTTGGATGCGGCCAGTCTCTGCTACGGACAGTGGTGCGAGCTTCTCGGCTCGCCGGTCGATATTCGAACGCCGACTCTCGACGCGATCAGTGAGCGCGTGGCCGAGGTTCGGGAGGAAGTGAAATATCACATCTCATCGCGTTTCCATCGTGTGCCCTGGAATCCTCGTGTCGTCCTGATGATCGCCTTCGCGGTGATGCTCGTGGCGATCATTATGCTTCGGCTTTGAGTCCAGCATCTCGAGGAAGCCATGAACGAACTGGATCGCCATCGCGCCCTCGCCTACTGCGGACGCTACCCTCCTAGTCGAGCCTTCGCGGACATCACCCGCGGCGAAAACCCCGGCTCGACTCGTCTCCAGTGGAAACGGCTCGCGACCGTACGTCTCACGGAACGAGGTCGATAGCGCCGTCCCGGTTCTGATGAACCCACGATTGTCGCGAGCGATCTCGAAGGGGAGCCAGTCGGTGCGTGGAACGGCCCCGATGAAGCTGAAAAGGGCCGGCGTCTGAATCCTGCTCACTTTGCCCGTCCGTGTATGCGCCAGTTCCACGGATCCGAGGATCTCGTCCCCGCGCATGCTCCGAACTTCGGTCTCAGTGTGAATCTCGACCCCTTTTGTCTCGCGAATTCGGCGGACCAGGTAGTCAGACATTTCTTCGGCAAGATCATGCCCCCGGATCACCAGGTGGACTTTCCGGACGAGGGCAGCGAGGTAGACGGCCGCCTGTCCGGCCGAGTTGCCTCCACCAAGGACGACCACCTCTCCATCGCGGCACATCCGCGCTTCGGTCGGTGTCGCGGCGTAGTAGACTCCGCATCCCTCGAATCGGTCGCAGCCATTGAGGTTAAGCAGGCGATAATCGGCCCCGGTGGCGATCAAAACGCTACGAGCCGAGATGCGCTCGCCGTCATCCAGACGGAGAACCGAGAGGTCTCCCTCGAACGAGAGATGGACCACCTCGGTGGCGACCGGAAGTCTTGCCCCGAACCGATTCGCCTGAACAACGGCGCGCTCAGTCAAATCAGCTCCTGAGATGCCGGTCGGAAAACCGAGATAGTTATCGATCCGGGCGCTCCGACTGGCCTGGCCGCCGGGCGCGGTCCGCTCAAGGACAATGGTTTGCAATCCTTCGGAGGCCCCGTAGACGGCCGCCGCGAGTCCGGCCGGGCCGGCACCCACAATGGCGAGGTCGTACAGGTCGCGATCGGCGGGCTTCCGAAGTCCAAGAGCATCGGCTAGCTCACGGTTGGACGGGCATCGAAGGAGCAGCCGACGCCCCCAGGCTACAAATGGTAAGTCGTTATCGGTGATCCCGAGCCGTCCGAAAGCGGCGGTGATTCGGGGATGGTCCTCGGAATCAATCCAGGTATAGGGAACTCGGTTCCTCGCGAAGAATTCGCGGACGCGGAAGGTCTCGGGCAATCGGCCCGGCCCAATGACCCTCGGGCCTAGCTGTTCTCCCGACTCCGCTAGCCACTCCCGACGTGCCATGAAGGCCCGGAGCATCAAGTCGCCAATATCGGGGCGGCTGTTGAGGATCTCCCGAAGCGCATCAAGCGGGACCTCGATCACCTCGCAATCGCCCCGCGCGACACCAGCGACGATCGACGGGCCGCCGGTCAACTTGGTCTCGTCGCCCGTGAACTCGCCTGGACCGAGGACCGCGATCGTCCTGGACTCGACTCCTGCGGTATCGACAATGGCGACCTCGCCCGAGCGAACAAGATGGAACCGGTATTCCCGGTCGCCAACCTCGAAAAGTCGGTCACCGTCGCGATGGTGGCGGATAGAGGTCAGCGGCGATCGCTCCAGGGCAGAGATCTGGCTGGCGTTCAGCCTCGGAAAGGCCTCAGCAACCGTCTCGGTCGAATGATCGGACATCGCGGGGGCCTCTGGGTGAGGGTTGCTGTCGAGAAGGCGAGGCGCCGGCAGCGAGCCGACGAAGTACCCACCGGCCGGCGCCCTCGATCTGATCACGGCTTGAGGACAACCTTCAGGCACTCATCCTGCTTGTCGCGGAACATCTGATAGGCCTCGGGCGCCCGGTCCAGGGGGAGTCGATGGGTGATGATAAAGCTCGGGTCGATCTCGCCCTTCTGGATCCGCTCAAGCAGCGGCTTCATGTACCGCTGGACGTGCGTTTGACCGGTCTTCATCGTTAACGCCCGGTTCATGAACGAGCCCATCGGGAACTTGTCGATGAGCCCGCCGAAGACGCCGGGCACCGAAACGACCCCGCCGTTCCGGCAGGCCATAATCGCCTCGCGGAGCGCGATCGGCCGGCCGGTCTCCGACATCATCGCCTGCTTGATCCGGTCGAAGGCATAGGTCGCCCCCGATCCGTGCGCCTCCAGGCCGACGGCGTCGATCACCGCGTCGGGTCCGCGCCCGCCAGTCATCTCGAGCAGGGCCTCGTAGACGTCTTCTTCCTCGTAGTTGATGGTCTCGGCACCGGCTCGCTCGCGGGCGATCCGGAGTCGGTAGCGGAACCGGTCGATCCCGATCACGCGTTCGGCGCCCAGCAGATAGGCGCTCTTGATTGCGAACTGCCCGACCGGCCCGCATCCCCAGACGGCAACAACATCCCCTGGCTTGATCTCACAGGCCTCGGCGGCCATGTAGCCGGTCGGGAGGATGTCGGATAGGAACAAGACCTGGTCGTCCGTGAGACCCTCGGGAACCTTGATCGGCCCGACATCCGCGTAGGGCACCCGGGCATACTCAGCCTGACCGCCGGCAAATCCTCCCGTCAGGTGCGAATAGCCAAAAATTCCGGCCGCGGAGTGGCCAAAGAGTTTCTCGGCCATCCAGGCGTTGGGGTTTGAATTCTCGCAGAGCGAGTACATCTGTCGCTCGCACTGCAGGCAACCGCCGCAGGCGATCGGGAACGGCACGACAACGCGATCGCCGACCGAAAGATTCTTGACCCTCGGCCCGACCTCGACGACCTCGCCCATGAACTCGTGGCCGAGGATGTCGCCGGAGTGCATCGTCGGCATGAAGCCGTTATACAAGTGGAGGTCGGATCCGCAGATCGCCGTTGAGGTAATCCGGACGATCGCGTCGCGGGCATTGAGTATTTTTGGTTCCGGGACGTTGTCGACCCGGACCTTACCCGTGGAAATCCAGCAATTGGCTCTCAATGTTCGTCTCCTTCGGGGTGATGGGATCGTGGATCGTTCAGTCCTCGAGCGCGGGCCAATCAGCCGGTAGCTCGGCAGGTGGCTGGGCTGGCCGCTGCCAGTAGTGTCCCCGATGCCCGAGCGATCCCTCGGAGACGATGACCTCGCCGGTCTCGATCACTTGCTTGAAGGCGCGAAGGTCATCGTAGATCTGCTGGTCGGCCGATTCTCCAAAAAGCCAGGCGATGGCGGCGCCGATGGCCCCGCCCATCGGACGGTAGCGCAGCTCAACGTGGACCTCGGTTCCACGGCCGCCAGGCGCCTTGACGAAGCGAACGGAGCCGACGTTATCCACCTGTGAGCCTTCGACCGACTTCCAGGCGATCCGGTCGTTGGGGTTGTCCTCGATCGTTTCGGCCTCCCACTCGACCGACATCCCGACGGGCGCTCGCGTGCGCCACCGGGTGCGGCCGTCGCCGATCTCCTCGACCGATTCGAGATGGAGCATGAACCGCGGGAGGTTGCGGAGATCGTGCCAGAAGGCGTAGACCTCCTCGACCGGGCGATTGACGGTGATGGCCTTGCGAACGTGGACCTCGCCAGGGCCCCAGGCGTTAGACGAGGCGAGCGACCCGGTCGGGCCGCCAAGCCGGACGGCCTCGTAGATGTCGGCGGCGGTGACCCCAATCACGGCAAGGGTTGCCGCGGCAAGTCGATCCTTCTCGGTGTCGTCGGATGCCAACGCCGAGCCGAGGAGGGCGAGGTCCATGACATCGCCAGCGGCACGGGCCCAGATCCATCCCTGAGGTCGGCGTGACGAGAGGATGCCGACGCCGCTTGCCAGCTCTCGCAGCCCGAGGAGTCGCATCAGGGCGCAATTTTTGGTATCATCGGGGACCCCGATAACACGAGCAATGCCGCGAGGAGCAAGAAGCTGGGAGAGGCCGAGCCCAATGCTGAACCATCCCAGCCCGCGGGCAAGCCCAACGGATATGGGATGGCGATCCTCCCTCCGATGGGAGCGAGCGCCCACGTGCCCGGCGAGTGGAGCCTCACCGACCGTCGGGCCGAAGGATCGACCTGAAATTGCGTTGGTGGTGTTCATGAGGAAGCCTCCGAGGACTGGTCATCCCGGCGGCTCGGGCCCGCCGAACCGATCGACGGTCGAGTTACCGTGTGCCGGGATGCACAGAGGCCGAATTCGACGGATCCGAAGTCTTGGGGCGAACGAGAAGAATCTGGCCTCGGCGTGGCCGATACATCCTTTCAATCGGCGTGCCCACTCGGCGGTTTACCTGAGCCCGGTATCGAGATTGCACCGGATGGGCATGGGGAGGGCTGGTTGAGATGGCGGAGATCCGAATGATTCGATGCGCCTCGTGCGGTACGACCAACAGAGTACCGATGGACGAGGTTGAGCGTGGGTCCACACCGGTCTGCGGACGTTGCAAATCGCGGATGGCGATCGATGTACGGCCAGTTGTCGTCTCTGATGCAACTTATGAGTCCGAGGTGGCCCGCTCGCCTGTTCCGGTACTTCTCGACCTCTGGGCGCCCTGGTGCGGTCCCTGCCGAATGGTAGCGCCGGTCCTCGAAGACCTGGCAAGGGAGTGGGCAGGGCGCGTTCGGATCGCGAAGCTCAACGTCGACGAGAATCCGGCTACCGCGTCGCGGTTTGGGGTGCGAAGCATCCCGACGCTTCTCATGCTAAAGGGGGGTCGCGAAATCGACCGGATTGTGGGAGTCGTGCCACAGCGGGAGATTGAGCGTCAACTGGAGCGCCTCGCCCAGTGACCTCAGCCCCGGTCCTCGACGTGTCGATCGATCGCGCGGAAGGCTGCCCCGGCCGCCAGGCACGCAATCGTGTACCAGGCCGCGGTCAGGAGTTGCGTGTAGGGTGTCCGCTGTCCAGGTTGCGGGCCCAGGCCCATCGGCCCGGGGAGGGTCGCGGCGCCGATGCCGGCGATCAGGCCGAGGATCGCCCCGTTCCGGATCGCTGCGCAAGGAGACCCCAGCCCGACCGCCGCGTAATAGAGCGAATTGCTCGCGATGTCGCCCGCCAGCGCCATCCCCTTTATCCGATCGCCTTCCGGCGCGGGGAGGCCGGCCGCCTCAATGGTCCGACCGAGGGCACGCTCGCCGATCACATCCATCCGCGGCGCGTGCGGGATGATCCTCCGCGCCGACTCGTTGAGAAGGGTTACTGTCAATGCCCCGGCCACGCCGCCAGCGAGGGCTCGCCCGATCGGATTCATCGAAGATCGCCTCATGATTCGGCAGGTTGTTCGTCCCGCGATGCCATCACGCCAGGGTCCCTGGGCAGCAACCCGCATGCCGAGATCCCAGGGTCCCGGCTCATCGCGGGTCGATCTTGTAGCGATAAACGGCGGCACCTTCGGGGCGCTGGTGAACCGCCGGGGCGAAGCGCGCGACCCGAAAGGCCGACGCAACGACGACCGCGATCCCGCCCAGCTCGAGGATCCAGTTCCACTTCATCCCGCCGATCCGTGCCGCCAGGAAGGCATCCACATGGTGGAACGAGGCCGCCCGCACCGTGACGAAGCCCAGGATGAAAATCATACCCGCGAGCACCGACCATCGCGTGCGCGGGCGACGACGGGCCGCCCAGGAGAACCCGGCTAGCCCGAGAAGGCACGTCAGCGCGACGGCCCCGATGAATCCGGCCTGGAGCCCTCGCCGATCCTGGTAGAGCCCCCACCGCCGGACGAGGTCGCGGCCGACCTGGGTGACGAACGTCTGAAGATCGAGCTGCTTGTTGATCCCCAGGGCCACGAGGAGGACCGCCAGGACCAGCCAGAACCGCGAGAGTCGCGCGGCGCCGACGTGGTCGGTCGGACTGAGCCGTGGCTCCCGGCGAGCGGCCAGCGCGCAGCCGGCCGCCGCGACGAAGTAGGCGGCGACCGTCACCCAACCGAGGACCGTCGGGTCCCCGATACCGAGGCGCCATCGTCCGTCGACCGTAGCCGCCAGCAAGGCGATCCGATCCAGGCTCATGCTTCGCTCCAGGTGTCCGATTTGCACATCATTGGGCTCCCTCGACGCCGAGGTCCCAGACGATCGCGTCGCCCCGTCCGAGCCCGGTGAGGAGCCGACGACCGTCCGGCGAGAAGGCGAGGCCCGAGACCCGACCGCGCGTCCTCAGCCGATCGGTCCCGAGCCGGACGATCGCGCGAGGGGGCAGGGGATCGGGAGGTCCCCCGATAGCGCCCGAGGTCGTCGCGGTCGCGTCAGTCGCGGCGACGACGATGAACACCAGCCACCCAACCCGCGCAATCCCCTGCCTCGCGACCATGGCCCGGCCTCCCGGAAAGCCGCTCTCAATCGTTCAAATACCAGGGGACGCTCACCACGACAACTCGCCGCATCCCGCTGAAGTGCAGGTACGCCTTGATGATGGCGGCGGTCTGGTTGTGAAGCAAGTAATGATACCATTTGGTGGCGACCAGTTCGGGGACGATCACGGCGATATCGCGCCCGGGGTGCGATCGTTGCAGGTCGCCAACGACCTCGATCAGCGGCTGGTACAGCCGGCGGTACGGCGAGAACATGACGATAAGCCGGGGCGGCTCGATCCCGGCCTCACGCGCCGGCTCGCGGACGCGCTGCTGCCAGGTATCTTCCAGATCGAGGACCGCCTGCTCGTCTCCCGCGATGTGCAGGGCATAGACATCCGGAGCGATCTTCAGGGCGATCCGGAGGGCCTTCCGGGTGATGGCGCTCCAGCCCCGGATCGGGAGAAGCGCGATCGGCGGCAGCAGATGCGAGGCGTCGAGCGGGGCCTCACTCCGGACTTCTCGCCCGACCGAGAGATAATGCACCCGGACACTCGCAAAGGCCGCGAGCAAAACCGGGATCAACAGAACCGTCACCCAGGCGCCTTCCGCGAACTTCGAGACCAGCACAACCACCAGCGTGACAGCCGTGCAGGCAGCGCCCAGGCCGTTGATCACCATCGACCTCGTCGATCCCGGCCCGCGTTCGCGTCGCCAGTGCTCGACCATCCCCGCCTGCGAGAGCGTGAACGCCAGGAACGCCCCCACCGCGAAGAGCGGGATCAGCGCATCGGTGATCCCACGGAACAGGATCAGTAGCGCACCTGAAAGGCCCGCCAAAACAAGGATCCCGTGCGAGTAGACCAGGCGCCGCCCCCGGTGGGCGAAGGCGTTCGGGAGGTAGCCGTCCTGCGCAATCACTCGGCAGAGCCGGGGGAAGTCGGCGAATCCCGTGTTTGCCGAAAGCGCCAGTACTGCGAGGACCGATCCAATGGTGATGTAGTAAGCGAAACCATTACCCACGATCGCCGCGACGAGCTGCGAGAGGACGCTCTGATATCCCTCATGACCCGGCTCAGTCGCCCCGATCTGGTAGGCCCGGCAGAGATAGGCGATCGCGGCGAGCAGGATCCCCAGCAGCGCGATGATCGCGGTGAGGGTGCGCCGGGCGTACCGGACCGGCGGCTCGCGGAAGACCGAGACGCCGTTGCTCACCGCCTCGACGCCGGTCATCGCGGTGCATCCGCTGGCGAACGACCGCATCAGGATCCAGAGTGAGGCACCCGCCGTACCGGGACCGATCGGAGATGGAGCGACCACCGGCGCGGGATGACCGCCCGACACCCACGCTCGGTACAGTCCTAGACCCAGGACGCCCAGCATCGAGACCACGAAGAGGTAGGTCGGGACCATGAACGCAAGACCCGACTCCTTCACGCCGCGGAGGTTGATGATCGTAATCAGAGCCAACGTGACAAGGCAGAGCGGGAGGGTGTAGGGCTGCAACCCAGGCAGCGCCGAGACCAGGGCACCGATCCCGGCCGAGATCCCAACGGCGACGACCAGAACGTAGTCGAGCATCAGCGCCGCGGCGGCGAGCAGTCCGGGGGCCGTGCCGAGATTCTCACGCGCCACCGTGTACGAGCCCCCGCCCTGGGGATAGGCCGCAATCGTCTGACGGTAGGAGAAATAGACGACCGCGAGCAGGGCCAAAATCAAGATGGTGATCGGCCCGATCTGGGGGATGCCCTCGACCCCAATCGGGATTAGAAGCGTCAGTGCAGCCTCGGGTCCATAGGCCGCGGAGGCCAGGGCATCGAGGCCGAGCATCGGAATTCCGGCCAGGACGCCCACGCGCTGATGACCTTCGTCGAGAGTTGCGAGCCTCCGCCCGAACAGCCAGTCCGAGATCGCCATGAAGGGAGTTGCTCCAGGTTGCGCCGGCCGGTTCACGCGACGACGATGTCCGCGGATCGGCCCCATGGATTTTACCCTCAGCGGACCCGCGCGACGATCACAGCTCGATGGATCCGACCATGTGGAACCGCGTTGTTCTTCGCGCGGGCAGGCGACCGCGCCATATTAGTATGGCGGAGATCGGCGGACCCACGCGACCGTCGCGTCGGGCCGCGAATCCCGGCACGCCTCGCGGAGGCCCGATGGAAAACAACCGGCTCGATACGCACCAGAAGGCCGTCCAGATCAACCTGGACAACACCAAGTACGGAACCTTCGCCGAGATCGGCGCCGGCCAGGAGGTCGTCCGCTGGTTCTTCCTCGTTGGCGGGGCGGCCGGGACGATCGCCAAGAGCATGTCAGCCTACGACATGACCGTCTCCGACGCGATCTACGGCGTCGCCGGACGTTACGTCAGCCGAGGCCGTCTCGATACGATGCTCGACCACGAGTATGGCCTGATGATCGAGCGACTCGCCGCCAAGCGCGGCGAGAACACGCGATTTTTTGCCTTCGCCGACACCATCGCCACGAAAAGCTACTCACGCAAGGACAACTTCCATGGATGGATGGGGATCCGATTCCAGGGGCACCCCGGCGCGGCGCCCTCGCAAATCATTCTCCACGTTAGCCTGCTCGACCGAGAGGCGACCTTGCAGCAGGAGGCGGTGGGCATACTCGGCGTCAACCTGATCCACGCTGCACTCTACTCCCCAGACCCGACGGACGTGATCGGCCATCTGCTTGACGGCCTGAGCCACGAACGGATCGAGATCGACCTGATCGAGTTCATCGGCCCGGCCTTCGCGGGGGTTGATAATCGCCTGATGAGTCTTCAACTCGTCCACCGCGGCTTGACCGACGCCGCGATGTTCACGGCTGACGGCAAGGTCGTCCAGCCGGCTGACGCCTTTTACAAGAAGCCGATTTTGGTCCTCCGCGGCCGGTTCCGGCCGGTCACCAATCACACGGTCGACATGCTTCACAGCTCACTCGCCCAGTTCCGTGAGGAGCCCGCCAACCGTGGTCAGGAAGTGCTCGTCGTCACCGAGATGACCCTCCGCCATCTCCAGGTGGAGGGGGATTCCGAGATCGACGATCGCGACTACCTGGATCGGATGGATCTGCTCCGGACCCTGGGACGACCGGTGCTGATCACCAACTTCGGAGAGTTTTACCGACTTGCACAATACCTCCACCGACTCACCGATCGGCTGATTGGTCTCTCTGTCGGGGTGGCGACACTCCGGGAAATCTTCGAGGAGCGTTACTACGAACATCTGGCTGGAGGCATCCTTGAGTCTTTCGGTCGCATGTTCAAGAATGATCTCAAGATGTACGTCTACCCGATGCTTGACCCTGTTGCCGGAACTTCATCGACGGCCGCCGACTTTCGTGTCTCGCCCAGGCTTCAGCATCTGTACAATTATCTGGTAGACAACGGCCACATCGAGCCAATTCGGGACTACCGTGCGGAGTTTCTGGGCGTCTTCTCACGTGATGTTTATCGGAAGCTGGCCGAAGGCGATCCGTCGTGGATTGACGACGTACCGCCGAATGTCGCGCTCTTGATCTGTCAGCGACACATGCTCGGCTACGATCCATCGCGTTATGAGTCGAGTGATACCATCTAGCCGTTGGCCTTCTGGATCAATCGCTTGCAAGTCCCGAAAGACTTCGCAATCATCCTCGAGAGCAGAAGTAGGCCGGGCGTGTTGTCTTGGGTCTGTTCTGAGAAACCTGTTCGGAGGCCGTCGATGTTGAGGCGGTTGCTCGCGGTTACGTTCCTGCTGGCCTCCGGGATCGGTCAAAATCTCCCCGCGCGGGCCATGGAGGACACTCCAAATGCAAAGGCTCGCCCATCCCACGAACCCGACCCGCTCGACGGCCTTGATCGCTATATTCAATCTGGCCTGGCCCGTTGGCGGATTCCCGGCCTTGCCATCGCCGTGGTCAAGGACGACCGCGTTGTCTACTGCCAGGGATTCGGCGTTCGCGAGGCTGGCAAGCCCGGTAGGATCACCGGTCGAACAATCTTCGCGATGGCCTCGCAGAGCAAGGCCTTTACTGCAACAGCGATCGGGCTGCTAGTGAACTCCGGAAAGCTTGGATGGGACGATCGAGTGATTGATCATCTTCCCTGGCTACGGATGCAGGACCGATTCGTCACAGACGAGCTGACCGTCCGTGACCTCCTCTGTCATCGGTGCGGGCTCGGGACCTGGCAGGGTGACCTGATCTGGTACGGCTCGGATCGAACGCGCCGCGAGGTGCTGAACTGTTTGCGATTCCTTGAGCCCGACTCGTCGTTTCGCTCTCGTTACGGCTATTGCAACCTGACGTTCATCGCGGCCGGCGAGATCCTCGCGGAGCGGTCGGGAACTTCATGGGACGATTTTCTCCTCCGTCGATTCTTCGATCCGATGCGAATGTCGCGAACGAAGACAGAGCTTAATGCGTGCGAGCAGATCGGGGAAGTGGCTCGGCCACACACAGTCGTCGCCGGAAAAATCGCTCCGATCTCCTATCGAGAAACCAGGAATTCAGCCCCGGCGGGCGGGATCTACTCGTGCGTCGAGGACTGGACGCGATGGCTCCGCCTCCAGCTCAATGGCGGGATTCTCGACGGCAAAGAGATCGTCCCGGCGTCCATCATTCGCGAGACGCGGACCCCGCAGACGATCGTTCCAGCCGGGCCCGAAGCCCTGGATCCGCCGTTCTCGGCCTACGGTCTGGGCTGGGCCCTCCGCGACTACGAGGGGCATCGCCTCGTTTCTCACGGTGGTGGCCTCGACGGCATGCTTTCACTCTCGGTGTTTGTCCCTGACCAAAAGCTCGGTGTAGTCGTCCTCACCAATTTCGATGAGCAGGAGTTCTACCAGGACCTGCCCCTCCACGTGGTCGACGCCTACCTCGGCGTCCACCACGATGACCGGCAGGACAAGCTCTTCCGCGCCCGGCAGGATCGCGAGCGGCGGGACCGCGAAGAGAAGAAAAAACAAGCGAAGGCGGATGCCAACAGTGAGAAGTCGAGCGTCAATTTGTCGAACTACGTGGGCTTCTATCGGCATCCGGCGCTTGGGCGGGCGAACATTACCGCGAAGGACGGCAAGCTCCTCCTCGAAATTGAACGAAATCCCGGGCTGCGTGGCGAATTGAAGCATCGACGATTCCAAACATTCGCAATCGATTGGACCGACTCCTATTTCCGGAGCGGCACGATTCCGTTCCGACTCGATCAGAGTGGGAAGGCCGACGAATTTCGGATGAAGGTTCGTCCCGACTTCGTCGACCCAATGGAATACCGATTCACCCGAACAGATCACTAAGAGTCATGATGAATCTTTTAAACAGGTTGAGCCGGTTCGGTGTGGCGGCTCTCTCGATGCTGACCTGGTCGGCGACGGGCGTAGCCGCTCCTGTTGACGTTCCAGGGTACGAAATCACCCCGGTCATGATCGCGATGCGTGACGGCGTTCGACTGCACACGGTGATCTACGCGCCGAAGGATGCGCGTGGCCCGCTCCCCATTCTCTTCCAGCGCACCCCTTACAATGCCGACAACCGCGGTTCCTCGATCGGTGTCGCGCTCCGCGAACTGTCCGATGACGGCTACATCTTCGCCTTTCAGGATATCCGTGGGAAGTTCGGTTCAGAAGGCGAATTCGCGATGATTCGGGCTCCACGCCAAGCCTCGGATTCGAAAGCGATTGACGAGGGGACCGACGCCTTCGACACGATCGAGTGGCTGATTCACAACGTCCGGGGCCACAACGGTCGGGTCGGGATGCTGGGCGTCTCGTACGATGGATGGACGACCGTGATGGCCCTTCTCGAACCCCACCCAGCACTCCGGGCGGCCTCGCCCCAAGCCGCGCCGGCAGACATGTTCCTCGGCGACGACTTTCACCACAATGGTGCTTTTCGGCTCAGTTATGGCTTCGAATACGTCGCGCGAATGGAATCGACTCGCGGCATGAAGTTCTTCGAATTCGATCGCCACGACACGTTCGAGTTCTTTCTGGGCCTGGGCGCTCTCCCGGCCGCGAACGACCGCTACTTCCACAAAAAGTTGCCGACCTGGAACGACTTTACACGACATCCAAACTACGACCCATTCTGGCAAGCTCAGGCGGTCGCGCATTTCCTGACGCCGCCGAAGGTCCCGACACTGAGTGTCGCTGGTTGGTGGGACCAGGAGGATTTGTACGGTCCGCTGAAGATCTACGAGACCTGGGAGAAGAATGATCCCAATCGGCTCAGCACCATCGTCGTCGGCCCCTGGAACCACGGCGGATGGAGTCACGACACCGGTGATCGCCTGGGCCCGATCACATTCGAGGCCCCAACGGCCTGGCAGTTTCGGGAGAAAATTCAGCGGCCGTTCTTCGCACATTACCTCAAAGGACGCGGGCTCGACCTGGAGCCGACTTTCCGACCAGGCGACTCGGCCTCCGCGAAGATGCCTGAAATCCTCAGCTTCCGGACCGGCGAGAACGCCTGGAAAACCTACGAACGATGGCCGCCCCCATCCGCGCAGGCGAGAAACCTCTACCTGAAGCCACTGGGCCGGCTATCGTTCGCCCCTCCGACGAAAGGCGAGTCGGACCGTGAGTTCGACGAATACCTCTCCGATCCAGCGAAGCCCGTCCCTTACTATCCCCGCCCCATCGCGCCTCTCTATTCGAACAAACAATGGTCGGAGTGGCTGGTACAGGACCAACGGTTCGCCCACTTGCGACCTGATGTGCTTAGCTACGAGTCGGAGCCGATGACCGAGGATCTGAACGTGGTCGGTCCAGTGCTGGCCCGGCTTTTCGCCTCGACCTCCGGAAGCGATGGCGACTGGATCGTCAAACTGATCGACGTCTATCCCGAAAGCCCCGAAGAACCCCTGGCCGGTTATCAGCTCCTGATCGCCGACGAGGTTTTCCGCGCCCGGTTCCGCCGGAGCTTTGATCACCCCGAGCCACTGTCGCCCGGTCAGGTTGAGGAATACCCGATCGATCTGCACTGGGTCGACCACCGCTTCGGCAAAGGGCACCGGATCATGGTACAGATCCAGAGCACCTGGTTCCCTTTGATCGATCGTAACCCACAGAAATACGTCCCGAACATTTTCGATGCGAGGCCCGACGACTTCGTCGCGGCCACCCAGCGCCTCTACCGGACGCCTACCCGCGCAACACGTCTGGAACTTTCGGTGGTTGGACGGTGAGCCATCGGCACCGCGACGATCGACGCATCTGGACCTCGAAGTTTGGCACTCGAGCTCGTGAATCGTCAACCGGGGATTGATCAACCAACCCGGGCGGCGGAAGCTTCGGCCCCAACCCGCTGGACCAGAAACGGCGACGATCCATATCTGGCCCGACCAGTCGCCCACGCCTGTTCGATCGCGACGAACGGGCCGACAATCTCCTCTCCTCGAATCACGACGTAACAGCCAGCGTAGGCAAGCAATTCGATCAGGTTGGCGTTGTAAACGGCGATCTCGCGACGAAAGTCGTTTGACATGTTGGGCTCCGCTCTCGGATAGGATAGGAGCGGTGATCGAAGGATGATCAGACGCTCCAGTTCCAATCTATCAACCCACGCGCCGATCGCCAGAGTGTCCAACGTGACCTTTCCGAGTTCAACTGTTGCGAAACGCAGGGCCGGCAATCTCGACCTCGAGGGACTACTTTGAAAGTTCCTCCAGCTTTCCCTTGACGAGCCGATCGACCTCACCGACTGCCTCGTCGGTGGCCTCCTGAGCGCGCTTCAGCGAGCCGCGGCCAGACGCCTCGATCTGCTTCCGCGACTGCTGGCGAATGGATCGGATCGCGATCTTCGCCTCCTCGCCCAATCTCTTCACATGCCGGGCCATCTCCTCACGCTGCTCCCCGCTCATCGGAGGGACGCTGACCGCGACCGTTGTTGGATTCATCGCGTAGGCGCTCAGGCGGGCGTCGGTCATCGCCCGAACGATTGCCGAGAGGTTTGCCGGGTCGAATGGCGTGACCAGTAGCCGATCTCCCTGCAATCGGACCCTAGCCAGACGATCGATCGGGACCAAATTTCCCCCGACCGCGACCCGAACCGTCGCCACCAACCCGATCCCAATCGGTCCCGACCGGATGCCGCGGAGTTGCTCGGCGAGGTGCTTCACGGCCTGATCCATCCGCGGTTTTTCGTTCATGGGCTCGTCTCGGTCATCCTCCGCCCGGTCGTCGAGTGATCGCCTGCTTCGCCAGGTCACGGGTGCCAGGATCCTTATCAGACTGGCTCAACTTTCGGATACGCTCCCAGGTAGACGGTCCTGGATCTTTCAGCCGGGTGACGGCGACGATCGCATCGCGGCGGACAAGCGGGTCGCTGTCATCAAGTGCGGCGATCAGGCCGGCAACCACTGCGGGATCGGCGTCGCCCACGTTGCCCAGTTTGAGTACGGCATGACGGCGGACCGTCGCCTTGGAGGCGTGCAAGTCATCCAGCCAGGAGCGGACGTCTCGCCCGCCCAGGAGGGCCGGTCCCCGCTCCTCTCGACCACAGCCGGTCAGGGTCAGAACCACGGTGAGCATCACGGAGGCGAACCGGCTCGTTCGCGAGCGATTCCGAGACAGGAATAATGGCATCTCGGGTATCCCTCCTTCAATACGAATCGGCACTGACCACTTCGCCACCGGCCCGGGTCCCGAGAGCCTGGAAGATAAGACTGCCCGGCGAATACCGTGTCGTCCCGTTCGAGTTCACACCCGAGTTCGATGGGACGCTCCGGAGGAAATGGACCGACCCGTCGGCAAACAGGATATTGACTCCCCCGGGGTGCAAGCTCGAAGGATCGTCGAGGCCACTGTCCATGTCGGAATTGGAGTTGATCATGTTGCAGTGGACCTGGACCAGACAAGGGGCCAGGTAAAACGGTGCGCCGCCAGCGGCGACCGTTGGACAAGGGTTCATCGCCCCGCGCTGGACGACGCCACCGGAGATCGCTCCAGTCCATGTCCCTTCGGTGATCGCCCAGTCTCGTTCTTCGAGCATCACGGTCTGGCTAGTGCCGTCGGTGATCCAGGCAATTCGCACGGAGCTATTGCGATAGAAAAGGCCATTTCCCAGGCCGTCATCGTTGATACCGAGAGCCACATCCGCGGCATCGTTCCCGGTGCAGGCAGCATACGACGTTGCGGCCACCGTGGCGATCGTCACGGGAGGATTCAGCGCGTCGGTGATGGAAAACGTCCCACCCGGCGGTGGCTGGTCCGATGGGCAGAGGAACGCGGAAAGGACCGTCTGCACAGAGGACGAGTTCGCCGAGTGCTGGACCGGTAGGTCGAAGTTGGTCGCGTTGAAAAGCGACAACTGGTCCATCTGAGGCAGGATCATCGACGCCCATCCCCAGCCGGGCGAGGTGTCGGTCTCGCCGTCAAGGAACCGGCTCGACGCGATGTATCCCGATGGAAATGCCTCGACGGAATCGTGATAATTGTGAAGCGCCAGCCCCATCTGCTTCAGATTGTTGATGCATTGCGATCGACGCGCGGCCTCGCGCGCCGCCTGCACCGCTGGCAAAAGCAAGGCGATCAAAACGGCGATGATCGCGATCACGACCAGCAACTCGATCAGAGTGAATCCGCGTCTTCGCTTCATGATGGAGGACCTCAAGGGGCATCAGCGGCCATTGGAATTTCGGTCCCCTCTTTTAGCAAGCCTCATGCCTTGCTGCTCCATTGTTGCAAGTCTCATTTTGAAAACGATTTGTGAAAAAGGCACGTTCGATTGGCGGCACGAACGAGGCCAGGCAATGTCCACGATGGGTCAAAGAATGTCCGGCGCGCGAAGCGGGCGGATCCGGTGCTGGAATCCGCCCGCTTCTCCGCGACACGATGGTCCGGGCCCGATCAGGGCTCGTTGGCGTTCAGCCTAGCCGCAAGAACGTTGTTGATCCGGAAGCGGATCTCCTTGAGATGCGCCAGGCTCGTGTCATCGATTTTCATGCCCGCCTGACCGAGGACCTTGTCGATCTGCTGGCCAATCTCTTCCAGGTGCAGCCGGGCCAGGTTACGGGCGTCTGAGGGCGGTGATGCGGGCATCCCGTAGAAGACGACGAAGCCGTACGGGCTCGTCGAGCCGCCATCACGAGAGCCCAGGACGATTGTGCTGAGCCGCTTAATATACTCGCGCTGTAGGTTGCGGCGAATTGTCGAGATCGCGAACGGCGAACCCTCCCTGGGCAAGCCCCTGGTCAGCTCGTTGAAGATCCCATCACTCAGGGCTCGGAAAACCTCAGCGATCTTCAGGGGTTTCGACTCGGGATCGCTCTGTGCCTCCTGGTTCTGAATTCGCTGCAGGACCTCGGAGTCGAGGCAGTGATCCAGTGCGATCCGTTGAATGCCCAGGACGATTCGAAACACGGGGTAGTCGGCATCCATCCGGACGGCCCACTCATTATCCATCCACGATTCGCTCGTCAGCTTGCGAAGCAGAGCCGGAGAGAACCGAAAGGAGGTGTCGGTGAGGATGCGGTCGACCAGGAGCTTCAGGGCCTCGCGCTGGCGGTCGCCCGAGATCGGGACCACGGGATCGTGAGCCTTCTCGGTCCCCTTGAAGTCTCGGTAGATCGAGTGGCCGCCGATGTACTGGGTTGCCAGGTGCGCGCCGTTACCGTACTGATTGATGCACGAGGTGAAGGCCGTCCGAAGCCTCGACCACGATTCGCCATCCTTGACCACCCGATGGTCCAGATCCTTCAGCAGGTCGGAAGCCATCTCCATCCGCATCTTGCCGTAAGCCAGGGTGTCGGAAGTGAGGTCGTATAGATTCACCAGCGGATCGTTCTTCGAGACGTCGTCGTCGGTTGCAAAGACCAGGTCCGGTTCGGGCGACCGCGCCCCGATCTTCCTGAGTTGCTCCTCCTCGTTACCCATAATCGGGGCATATGCATACTCGATCGCCCAGTAATCGTAGGGACCGATCGTGGTCGAGTAGTAATCGCCCTGCTTCTGTCCCTTCGGCGCGATATTGATAGGGTTGTAGTCCATCACGCTTGCGGTGAGTCCCTTGACCCGGGTTATCGATGTATCGTTAACCTGATCCGGTCGAAGCATGCCGCTGGCCCGGAAATTGTGGCGAAGGCCCAGCGAGTGGCCGACCTCGTGCATCACGACCTCCTTGATCGCCTGGCCGATGAACTCCTCGGGGAGTTTTGCTTCTTTATCCTTGTCCTTCTTGTCCTTGTCTTTTTCTTTATCCTTGTCTTTCGCCTGATCCCTGGTCTTTTCCTTGTCGTCGGACCTTGCGGCTCGGTCGGCCAGGACGAGGGCAGCAAACTGCATCTCGTGGGCGCGGGCAGCTGAGTAATTGCAGGTCGAGGCGTGCCCCGCCGAGAGCCTCTGCTGGAGCCGGGCGAGGATGGGATCCCATCCCCCAGGAATAACGTCGATCGCCAATGGGGACTTGCTGGAGGCAGGTGACTGAGCATTCGGCTGGCCTGCACCCGAGAGCAGGGCGGTTCGCCAGGCCTCGGCGCGTCGACTACCGGGCGGTGGCAGCAGGCGGCCGAATCCTTCCTTTGCGGCCATGATCGGACTGAGGATTTCACCAACGGCCAGCGGAATCGGCGTCACGACGGCATCATTCGTGGCCCCTGAGCCGGTCGGGATCGGGATACCGACCAAGAAAGCATATTGCTCTCTCCATGTTTTGATCCAACCGGCGTCGAAGATCACATCGCCATCGATCATCTCGCCCGTCAGTGGATTGCTGCGTAGGGCCGACATGGCAAACGTGTTGCCCGTGGTGATCCAGCGGAGGGTGCAATAGTTGATGTCTTCGGGGTCGAAGTCATCGCGCTCGTTCTGCCACCGGACGGCGATCGCGTCGCGGAATCCAATTTTCTCGAACGCCTTGTTCCATTCGAGGATGCCGTCCTGGACATACGGCCGATATTCCTCGGGGACGTTATCCTCGATGTACCAGACGATCTGCTTCTTCGGCGGAGAGAGTTTGGAGTTTGGGCTGGCCTTCTCGAGCCGCCACCGGTTAATCATCCGCTTTGAGTTGGTGTCGGGATCAGGATTGGCGAAGTCAGTGACGGAGTTGAGAAAGTGACCAACGCGATAATCGGCCATCCTTGGTCGATAGCCGTATCCGGGGGCCTTGCAGAGGCTGTAATGGATCACCATCGTGATCCCCCGGCGATCAACGACCGGCGACGACCCGCCTGACCCCAGGGACATTCCGCCCCGGCCTCCAGCCGAATAGGTCGCCTCAACTTCAATCTCGACATTATCGGGATAGGCTCGGACCTTGAACCACCGTGATCGGCTGCGGTCGAGGTAACCGAGGCCGAGCTGGGCGAAGTCGGTCAGGAAAATGTCGGCGAAGTCCACGACCAGGCCGCCACCGTGGGGACTAATGCTCAGGATGGGTAGCGACATCAGGATCGAGTCGGTGTAATTCTGTTTGACCGCTTTCTCCAAGGGCGAACCGGCCGGAGCGGTGAAGTGGATGTTCTTGCGGATAAGCTGCAGATTGTCGCCGACGCGGTGAAAGGTCAGCACCCACTCGTCGCCGAAGTTCAGCGGCTGACCGGCGTTGGCCGATCCACGAGCGATTGTCATCGGCGCCAGGATCGGCTGATCCAGTAGCATCGGCCGGATTTCCGCGTAAAGATGCTGGTCCTTTTCATGAAGAGAAATGTAGCCCTCATAGCTCTTCGCATTTCGAGTCAGTTCGTTGAAATCCTGCATGGGCCGCCCACCTGGCGACCGTCCGAAAGGTCCCTGGGCCTTCGCCGTGCCGAAGGCTCCCCCGATCGCGAGCGCCAACCCGCCGATCGCCGCGATCCATCTTCGTACTTTCATTGTTGTATCCCCAGATGATCTGGCCCGAATTTCCTCGATCGCAGTCGCCCGCGTGTGCCCCAAAAAGTTCTCGTCGTCCTCGCGTCTTCCCCCGTCGTCACAGGCCATTCATTCAGAATACACGCCCGCTCGGACGGGTGTAAACGTCCGTCGAGAACAGAGAGTTGGCTGATCGAGACGAAGAAGCCTTTGGGGGCGGTTGGAAGGATTGGTTGGGCGACGATTCCTCTGGCCAGACGGCGGGATTGCGGGTAGAACGAATCGACCCAGTGGTGCGGACCGCGCGGCCGGAGGAAAACCGGGGGGATGACCGGCCATGGCAACATGGAGGCGATGGATCGCCCTGGGCCTGTTGGCCGGGGCCATGATGGGGACGGAGCGATCGGCGGTCGCTTCTGCGGAGATCCGGCTCGATCGCGATTTTCTCGGTGGGATAATCGAGAAGTTGCCACCGGTGGACTTTGAGAAGCCCGGTCAATACCGTGGGATGGTTCATAACTTCGAGTTGATTGGGATCGATCCGCGCAGTCGGGTGATTCTGGTAGCCTGCCGGATCGATGGCGAGTTTCGGGCACCGGTGAACGGCCCAATCACCGATCGGGTCGCACGGAGTCCGAAGACGCCCGAGGGTTGGCGACGATTCGGTTTCAGCGTTCGGGCTCGAGTCAACGTCGAGCCGGGGCGTGAGGGGGCCCCTCGCTTCCGAATCGCGATCGACGAGGTCAAGCGGCTCGGCATTGATGGAGCCAGTGGCCTTGTAGCGCGGGCGCTGGGGAAGTTTTTCGACGACCTGGTCACTAAGTTCGCCAACGGACGAGCCTCGCAACTCAGCCAGCGGCTCAACCTCGAAATTGCGCGGCGAATCGCGATCTTTCGCGAGTATGGAGTGTTTTGCGGGATTGAATACTCGCAGTCAGACCTTTTGCTGCACTTCGACCTGACCCGTCTCCGCCGTGAGGGAATCGCCGGATTCGTCTTTGCCGAGGCGCAGCCGGGAACGATCCCGTTGTATCGATGGCGGCATCCGGCCGACGGCTCGTTTTACTACACAATTCGTCGGAACGCGCCGGATCGTCCGCGCGCCGTGGCGCAAGGGGTCTCCTGCTTTGTTCTGGCGCACCGTGTGCCCGACGCTGTCCCGCTCTTCCGATGGTCGAACGGCCAGGATCACCTCTACACGACCCAGATCGACGGCGAGAACGCGCCGCAACTCGGTTATCGATTCCAGGGGTCCGCTTGCTACGTCTTTGCGAGGCCGCTCCCTGGTACGGTCCCTCTCTATCGCTTCTTCGATCCCCGTCGCCGCTCCCATTTCTATACGCTGCACCCCCACGCCGAATTCCTCAAGTGAGCTTGAACCGCAGGCCAGCCCTCCATACGATCCGATGGATGGAAGGTACTTCGGCAGGGTTTGGGGGAACCGATCATGGCGTCGGGACGGTCGAAGGGCGGGCGATGGGCCCGTGGCGTTGCCCTCGTCCTGGCGCTCGCAACGGCGATCAGCGCGGGGGTCTGGTATGCCGGTGCGCTGGATACTCTAGGTTTTCGATCATACCCACTGCACCGATCAACGATGTTCGT
Organism: Planctomycetales bacterium; assembly: GCA_027449865.1. Classification (GTDB taxonomy): domain Bacteria; phylum Planctomycetota; class Planctomycetia; order Isosphaerales; family Isosphaeraceae; genus JAKAUH01. The sequence goes on along the minus strand of DAIDKV010000256.1, from coordinate 17,907 downwards.
CGCGCCCGGAATCGGGGCGCTTGCCGGGCTCTCCCCCTCATCGGCGTACGTGATTGAGACAAGCGAAGGCCTGATCTTGATCGATTCTGGGCTGGAGGCCGATGCCAGTCCAGTGAAGGCTGAATTGGCGAAGCTCGGTCTCGATTGGCGGCGTATCCGGGCGATCCTGCTGACCCACGCCCACGGAGACCACACCGGCGGTGCTGCAACCTTACGTCGGCAGACAGGCGCACGTCTCTACGTTGGAGCTGGCGATGCCGCCGTGCTTCGCGAAGGCGGACCGCGAGAGGCGTTCTTCAGCACGTTTGCGATGCCCGGCCACACGCCACACCCGACCCCGGTCGATGTCGAGCTCCGCGGCGGGGAGCTGATCGTCGTTGGAGATGTACGCGTCGAGGCGATTTCCGCGCCCGGGCATACGCCGGGGAGCACCTGTTATCTCTCTGAGCGCCAGGGTTTGCGTGCCTTTTTCGCAGGCGATGTCATCATGATGCTCCGCGGCGACGAGCCTCCTCGCGACGAGATGGGGAAGCCGCTCGGAACCTATTCGGCTTACCTCGCTCCCTCTTATCGTGGCGACGCCCGCGCGACCCTCCAGTCCTTGAAAGCACTTCGTCGAATCCCGGTCCCCGACCTCGTCCTTCCGGGTCATCCCCGGGCGCAGCCGAATCCCGAGGACCCTCGAATCTCCCAATCTCGCTGGGAGGAGATCCTTGACTCTGGCATTCGCGACATGGAAAACCTGATCGCCCGATTCAAGGCGGACGGCGCCGACTTCCTCGACGGCCACCCCAGGTTGCTGCTCCCGAATCTTTATTACCTTGGAGAACGTGGTGGAGCTGCGGTTTACGGGTTTTACGTCGGAGAACGCTTCTTCCTGGTCGATGCTCCGGGAGGTCCGGGCCTTCTAGCCTTTGTGGCCGATCAATTACGGCAGCTCGGACGAGAGCCGGCGCGTCCGTCGGCGGTCCTGCTGACTGATGTCGGGCCGCTGTCGACGCAGGGGCTCGCTGACATGGTCGAGAAGGCGAATCCGGTCGTAATCGCGGGGTATGCGGGGATCGACCGGGCCCGCGAGGTGTGTCCTCCTGGGACTTCCATCGGCCCGGCAGAAGAGCTTTCGGACCGTGGCTGGTTCCCAGTGGAGACGGTAACTCTCGACGGCCGGGGCTGGTCTCCGATCGCCTACCGGGTCATTCTTGGGGGAAAGTCGGTCCTATTTTCGGGCCAGATTCCGGTGAAGATGAGCCAGGAGGCTGGCGAATCCCTCATCGCCGATCTCACCCACCCACCCGGCGATCCACAGGGCTATCTCCGGGCAATGACACGGCTGCACCGTGCCGGCCGTTCGGATCTTTGGTTGCCCTTGATCCCCACGCACGGCCAGAACGCCAACCTCTATGGGCAGGATTGGGACCGGACGATCGAGGAAAACCTCGCCGTTTTGCGTGCGGTCGTCTCGCCTTCGAGCGTCCGTCGATTTGAGAGGGGCAATTCTCGCCCCGATTGACGCTGAATTCTTTAGAAGCGACCCGTGGCGTGAGCCATGCGGTGCGCCTTCCGGCGTCGGTCCTCCCCCGATTGCCGTGCTTCCCCTCTGATAGGTCCGGACGAACCGGGGAACGATGCGCAAACTCATCGGGATCGCGCTGGCGGGGGTCTTCTGTTTCGGAGTTGCTTGCGGGGTGGTCTACTTCCTCTTGAAGGAAGATCGATTCGTGAAGTCCGACCGTCGTCCGTTGGCCGTGGGCTCGTCAGAAGGCCCCCGGAGTGGCCGCGATCGATCCATCGGGAAGACGTCCGCGAAGGAGCCCGAGCCTGTATCGTTCGAGATGATACTCGACCGGTTCGAGGATGGCGGTTACGAGACAGCAATCCGGTTCTCGACCCGTATCCTCCATCCGGAATCGCTCCAGGAACTGCGAGAGAGTGTCCGGGGGCGCGGTCGTCGAGGGATCAGCGTGCTCAAGAAGAGATACGCGGAGCTGCCGGTCACCCCTCACCCCACGCCACAGAAGCGGCTGGAGGCGGTAGCGATGCTCCAGTCGATCGGGTTCCTTTACATGTACGAGGGAAAGTTCCGTGAGTCGTCCGAGTGGCTCCAGCAGGCCCTGGAAATGGCCCGCGATTCCTCGGTGCCAGGGAATGTCCGGCTCCGGCTGATGGCCGTGCTGGGGATCGTCGCGATGCGCCGAGGCGAGATCGAGAATTGTGTGGAGTGCGTTGGGCCGTCGACTTGCATCTTTCCGATCGCCGAGGAGGCGAGGCACAAAAACGAATCCGGCTCTCGCGAGGCAATGAAGTGGTTCAAGGCTTACCTGGCCGAGTCGCCGCGTGACCTTCGGATTATCTGGCTACTAAACATTGTCGCGATGACGCTGGGCGAGTACCCCGACCAGGTGCCACCCGAGTACCGGATTGCGACCAGGCTTTCGCAGACGACCTCCGGCGAGGCGCCGAGGTTCGAGAACGTGGCGACGACGACCGGGCTGACGGCAAGAGGGCCGAACCTGGCCGGCGGGAGCATCTTCGACGATTTCAATGGCGACGAGCGCCCGGACCTCTTCTCAACCTCGCTCGACGCCGATCTCGGTGCTTCCCTCTACATCAACAAAGGCGACGGGACATTTGAGGACCGGTCGGCGTCGGCCGGGCTGGGGGACCAGGTCTATGCTCTGAACATCCGTCGGGCGGATTATGACAATGACGGGGATCTCGACGTACTTCTGCTCCGCGGCGGCTGGGAGCGTGCGCTTCGGCTCTCGCTCTTGCGGAACCGTGGGGATGCGAGCTTCGACGACGTCACAATCGGGGCCGGGCTCGGCGAGCCGATCACAACCGAGTCGGCCGCCTGGGGCGATTACGACAATGACGGACGGCTCGACCTCTTCGTTTGTGGCGAGTACTTGATTCCGGGCGGGCAACCATCGGACCGCCCTGGGAATCCGCGTAATCGCTGCCGGCTCTACCACAATGAAGGGAATGGAACCTTCAAGGATGTTGCCGGCCGCGCTGGAGTGGTCAATGAGCGGTGCGCCAAGGGCTCGGTCTGGGGCGATTACGACGACGACGGCCAACTCGATCTCTTCGTTTCGAACATGGGACAGCCGAGCCGGCTCTACCGCAACCAAGGGGATGGGACGTTTGAAGATGTCGCCTCTTCGCTCGGTGTCACTGGTGCCGACATGAGCTTCGCCTGCTGGTTCTGGGACTACGACAACGACGGGAAGCTCGACCTGTATGTTAACGACTATCGAGCGAAGGTTGCGGAGGTTCTCGCCAGCGCGTTGGGAGTTCGGATTCAGGGTTCAAGCCATCCGAGACTCTACCGTAACCTCGCCAAGGACGGCTTCCGCGATGTCTCGGTCGAGATGGGCCTCGACCGCGCCATGGCACCGATGGGAGCCAACTTCGGCGACATCGACAACGACGGGTATCTCGACCTGTACCTCGGGACCGGAGATATGTCGTATGAGGGGCTAGACGTAAAGTTAATGTTCCGCAACGTCGAGGGCATCGGGTTTGAGGACGTGACAACGCTTTCCGGCACAGGGCATCTACAGAAAGGGCACGGGGTCTCGTTTGCCGATTTCGACGACGACGGCGACCTGGATCTCTTCGTCGAGCTTGGTGGTGCAACCCCCGGCGATCAGGCGTACAACGCTCTCTTCCGCAACCCGCTGGAAGGACGCCACTGGCTGAAGGTGAAACTTGTAGGCACCCGGACGAATCGCTCAGCGATCGGGGCGCGGATCCGGGCCGATCTGGTCCTGCCGGATGGTCGGAAGCGGTCGATCTACCGGACCATTGGTAACAACTCGAGTTTCGGCGGGAACTCGCTCACCGAACTGATCGGGCTGGGCGGAGTAGAGCGATTGGCCGAGCTGGTAATCCAATGGCCGACCAGCCGGACCACCCAGACCTTCCGCGACATCCCAGCGAATCAATTCATTGAAATCACCGAGGGCTCGGACGGTTTCCGCATCATCGCGAAGCAGGAGAAACCGTCCGAGCGTCGTGGTCAGTGATTCACTGACCACGTATCACAGAATGCGAATCACTCGAATTCCCTGTCGGCTCCTTGAATTCGAGGAGTCGGTCCGCCGGAATCTCGGACCGGGTCTCAACCAGGCCGGAGGGCCACCGGATTACCAGGCGATCGACCTTCGTAGCCTGACCGAGCCCGAAGACGAGGCGCGGATCACTTGCGGAGACGTAACTGCCTCCGCCGTCGAGAGTACGAACAATTGAAACTGGCCCGATTTGGGCGGTCAGGCGGGCACCAATGGCGTCGGTATTGGGAGCCCGACCCCGGAGTCGGATTGTGAGCCGACGTCCGCGTCTGGGCGACTCGTTCCACAGAACCACGCTCGGTTCGAGGTGCTGCAGGATCACCAGGTCCTGGTCTCCATCGTCGTCAAGGTCGCCAACCGCCAGGCCGCGGCCCATGTGGAGACTTCGGAAATACTCGCCAGCACCTTCCGTGACATTGGCAAGCTGGCCCCCGCCGCGATTCTTCCAGAGGATGGGCGGATTCTCGTAGGGGTGGAGTTGAGTCGGCTCGCGACGGATGTGGCCGTTGGTCGAGACGATGTCGAGCCAGCCATCGAGATCGAAATCCGCGAAAGCAGCTCCCCATCCTGTGAGATTCCTAGTGTCGGCAACCAGGCTCGTCTCGTCGGTCGCATCGCGATAGTAGAGGGAGCCGTCGGGCAGGGCTCCTGGGCGCCAGAGCGTGCTGTGCTCGCCGAAAAAGTGGGTGATCATCACTTCGGGTAGACCGTCTCCGTCGAGGTCGCCGTGGGCGATCCCCATGTTGGCCTCGGAGACGCCGTCGCCATTGACCGCAACCCCGAGGGCCTCCGCGCGGTCCTCGAAGGTGCCGTCGCCTCGGTTGATCCAAAGAGCGTTCGGCATTGCATCATTCGCGACGAGAAAATCGATCCGAGCGTCGCCGTCGAAGTCCGCGGCCACGACACCCATCCCCCGACCGTTCCCCGCGATGCCGGCTCGATCGGTCACATCCGTGAAATGACCGCCCCCATCGTTCCGGAAGAGGACATCGGGCTGCCCAGGAAAGTTCGCCGGCATCCCATAATCCGGCGCACCAGTTTTCGGATCGCGGTGGAAAGGGGCCTGAGTCGGGTTGAAGGTGAAGTAGCGAGCCACGAAGAGATCGAGGTCGCCGTCTCCATCATAATCCGCGAACGCGGCACCCAGGCTCCAGAGTCCACAGCCGACCCCCGCCGTCTCGGTCATGTCGGTGAACCGACCACCCTCGTTACGCCAGAGAGTGTTCCGGCCGTACCGAGTGACGTAGACATCGGAGTCACCGTCGCCATCGTAATCGGCGACCGCAACCCCCTGCCCGTACCCGCGGGGCCCCAGGCCGACCGCTGTCGAGACGTCCTCAAACTTTCCATCTCCCCGGTTGAGGAGCAAAACATCGGCCATCGGTCTGATTTTACCCGACTCAAGCGGACCTCCCTGCGCAAAGAAGAGATCAAGCCGACCATCGCCATCGAAGTCGAGCAGTCCGATCCCTCCGCCGGTCGTCTCGACCGGCCAGGCGAGTCCGGTCTCGCCCCGCTCGTAGCGAAACGGTAGTTCCTGCGCTCGGAATCTTAGCGGGTCGGGATCGTCGGGGACCAGGCCTGTCGAATCGCCCGACTTTGAAGGGAGCGAGACCAGATCCCGACGACATCCCGACGCGATCCCAAGCGCCATTGCCACAAGCAAGAGGAACCATCGCCGTTCCATGTACCACCCTCGCGAGGATTCTGTCCGGCTCCTATCTCCTCCGTCCGCACTCGTGACGCACTGGACTTTCACGGCTGCTGCCAGGCGTTACTCAAGGCTTGAGCGAGATCGGACGGTGATCGAGCACTCGATAGCGATCATTGAATTCTGTCACTTCGATCGTATGATCGGCCGGGAGATTGCGGAAGACCTGCCTGGTCCGGCTGGTGGGCCAGTATACTTCGAGCGTCTCGACCTGCGTGGCGCGGGCGAGGCCGATGGTTTGCTCCATCGGATTGCCGCCGAAGCTGCATCCAGACGAGACTTCACGATAAACCATCAACGGTGATCCGCCAGCCGCGACAACCCGAATCCGTGCCCCGATCGCCGCCCGGTTCGATTTCCTGCCAACGAGCTTGAGCGTCAGCGAGTGATTCCCCTGTCCAGGGTTCTGGAAGAGAAGATTGTGATACTTGTCGCCGTTGACACCGCCTCCCATCTCGACGAAGAGGTCGACGTCGCCGTCACGGTCCCAGTCACCGCAGGCCACACCGTGCCCCTTTTGTAGGTGAGCCGTCCGCGACGACGACGAGATGTCGACAAATCGCTTTCCCTCGACGTTCTTCAGCATCCGGTTCGGGACCAGGTAACCGAAGCCAAGTCCACCGGTGGCGTGATAGATATCCTGATAACCGTCATTGTCGAAATCGGCATAGTTCAGGCCCATCGTGGCATAATATGCCCCGAGATCGACCTCGAGACTGACATCCTCGAAACCCTTCCCTTGCCGATTTCGATAGAGTCGATTGCCGGTCCGATCGACGGGCTTTCCCTGCATGCCATGGATCACCTCGGCCACCGGCCAGCCGTACTCAACAGCAAAGATGTCGAGCCAGCCGTCGTTGTTGTAGTCGAATGCCCCGCAGGAGAATCCGGTCGGGCCGTCGATCCCCATCGGGCTCGTGACCTCCTCGAACCTGCCTTTGCGATTATTGTGGTAAAGCCGGGCAGCATCGGCCATGTTGTTGACAAAGAGGTCGGGAAAATCGTCGTTGTCGTAATCGAACCAGGTGCATCCCTTGGCGAACCGGTCGGGGGCTCCCTGCACGCCGGCCCGTGCGCCAACCTCTTCAAAAGTCCCGTCGCCTCGATTGTGGTAGAGCCGGTTCGGCTGCTTCTCGCAGGCGACAAAGAGGTCGACCTGGCCATCGTTGTCGTAGTCGGCCCACGCGGCCGCGTTGGAATTGGCCGGGTCGAGAAGTCCCGCTCGCTTCGTGACGTCCTCGAACCGCCCACGGCCTCGATTACGCAGCAGTGAGGGTCGCATCGGCCATTCATGCCAGGCTCCGCGCGGGATGAAAACGTCCAGATGACCATCGTTATCGAAATCGGCCTGGTAGCAGACCAGGCCACCAAACTGATCGGAGAGTCCGGCCTCGTTCGTCCGGTTAACGAAGGTACCGTCGCCGTTATTGTGGTAGAAGGCCATGTGCTCGGTCGGGTCGTGGCAGGTAATGAGGACGTCAAGCCACCCGTCGTCGTCGAAGTCGTCCATGATCGCGCCGCCCGATTGGTTGATTCGGTCGTCAAGCCCGGTCGAATGGCTGATCTCGCGAAAGGCCCCGATGTCGATCTCGGAGTGAAAAAACTTCGAGAGGTCGAGCCGATACCGGGAATTGACCTTCTTGGGGTACTCGCCAAGGGTCATGTGGGCGAGGTTGAGCAGCCAGCGAGCCTGGAGGTCGGTGGGGAATTCGTCAAGGTACTCGGTAAAGTGGCGGATGGCGGCACGCGAACCGTTCGGCTTGTTGTGGATGGCCGACGGGCCAATTGGGAGCAGGCAGGCGCTGTCGCCACGACAGATGAGACAGTTCTCGTCCTCCCCACGGCGTAGGGCCGAGACACCTTGAAGGAACAGAATCGTCCCGAGCGTTGATCGCGAGAGCTCCAGGTCTGGCCGGACAAGTGTCTTTAGCTCCTCCCAGACCTCGTAAGCCTGCCCAGGCCGACCCTCATAGCCGAGGAGAATCGCCTTCAGATAGAGAGACGAGAATTTGCCGTTTCGAGTCAGCCCTGGATCAGACAGTTGCCGCTCGACAATCGCAAGGCCCTGGTCGCCCGGACGCCTCCAGTGCTCGGCGATCTCGGCAAGTGAGGCATTGGACCGCCAAGGCCGGACCGCAAAAAGTGCGGCCGTGAATCCTCCCTGGTCGATCGGCGACGAGAGCGGGCGATATCGAATGTTTGGGAGAAATAGCCGCCCATCATCGGCTCGCGCTCGCACGAACTCGCCAGTTTGCCCGATCTCTTCGGTCTTTGTGGTCCTAGTCATCCTCCGGGGTACCATCCGGAGTGAGGCGCCTCCGAGAATCAGCAGGGAAGTAGCGGCGAGGATCAAACGACGGTTCATCAAGGGCTCCTTCCCGATTGCATTCGGGGTGGTTGATCGAAATATTATTGTAAGCGCCATCAGCCGCCGCTCGGGACCCTCAGCCCGACCCAATTCCACGAAATCCGTAGGAGATCGCTTCCCAGACCATAACTCTGCCAGCGATAATCATTGATCCTCACGGGACGACTCGTATTTTCGAAGGGAGACCATCGACGGCCTCAACGGCGATGGCCGCCCCCCGCCCATCCGGGACCAGTAACCAATGCGGCCGCAAGTAGCACCTCGATCGACGATGGGAGTGGAGCGACCATGCGGATCAGGCGATGGCGGGGTTTCCGCCCGTTCGTGGAGCCTCTCGATGGTCGTTGGCTGCCGACTGGTTTCACGCCCTCACAGATCGTCGACGCCTACGGACTGGGCGGGATCGTCTTTCATTCCTCCACAGGTGCCTCAATCGCGGCCGACGGAACTGGTCAGACGATCGCCATTGTCGACGAGTATCACGACGCGAACTTGCAGGCGTCGCTCAACGTTTTCGACGTGCAATATGGGCTGCCGAGCCTCACGGTCAACGTGATCGATCAGGCCGGTAACCAGTCGGATTCAGGCTGGGCGACCGAAGAAACGCTGGATGTCGAGTGGGCCCATGCCATCGCACCCGGCGCGAAGATTACTGTGGTCGAGTCGTCGCCCGGCACAACTTCCAGTCAGGAATTCTCCAACCTGATGAACGCGGTGAAAACCGCAAGCCAGGTCCCGGGTGTCTCGGTGGTCTCCATGAGCTGGGGCTACACCGAATCCAGTGGTGAATCGTCCAGCGACTCGACCTTCCTGGCGTCAGGAATCACCTTCATTGCGGCGAGCGGCGACAGCGGTGCGATCCAGTGGCCCTCAACGGCGCCCGGAGTCCTCTCGGTCGGTGGGACCATGTTGACCCTCTCCGGCACGGGCGGATACGGCTCGGAGACTGGATGGAACAACTCCGGTGGCGGCGTCAGTGCTTTCGAGACGGAACCGTCCTTCCAGAAGGTCGTGCAGTCAACCGGCAACCGGAGCACGCCCGATGTCTCGTTCGATGGGAATCCGCAGTCGGGCGTCTCCATCTACGTGATCTTGCCAGGGGCCTCCGCCGATCAGGGAAAGTGGGGAGTTGTCGGTGGGACGAGTGTCGGCGCGCCAGCCTGGGCCGGGATCATGGCCATAGTCAACCAGGGCCGCGGCGAGGCTGGTCTGGCATCATTGACGGGAGCGACTCAGACGCTCCCGACCATTTACGCCCTCCCGCCCTCCGATTTTAACAAATCGCCCATCTCCGCTGGCGGCAGCGCCTCGAACATGACGATCACCACGGCGAACTACAACACTCAGGCGGGCCTAGGCTCGCCGGCCGGCGCTGTGTTCATCGACGCGATGGTCGGTAGCACGACATCGGCCCCCACGCCGAGCCCCTCGCCGACTTCGAGCCCCGGAACGCCGCCGGGTCTCAGGCCCTCGCCGCCTCCCATCCCGATCTTCGGGCCTTCCCCAACTCCGCCACCGGTCATCGGCCCGCCGCCGGCCCCGCTGCCGTCTCCAACTCCATCCCCCACACCACCACCAGCGCCGCCGCCTCAACCAGCGCCTGGGTCGGTCTTGCCTGCCCCGAGACGTCGGCACGTCCACATCGCGAAGCCAAAAGTTCATCATCCGAGGATACGACACCCCCTTTTCGGCAAGGCCAACCGCCATGTCAAGGACCCGCTCCCCAGCACGCACCGACACCACCGGGCTCTCTGAACCCAACCGATCGGCGCCGCGCGACAAGTTCGCTATCTTTCTGCTTCACTAAATGTTAAACTTACGGTGGATACTTGAGTTTAGGAGTTGGGTTGGGAAGCGGGTTCCGTGTCAGGAGGCTTCCGCATGGGAGTGAGAAGAGCGGGACAGGAATCAGGCATCACGATCTCACGGCGGGCCTTCGTCCAGGCAGGATACTCGGGACTACTCGGACTCGGGTTGCCGCAATGGCTCGCCGCGCGGGCGGCCTCGGCGGGCACCTCAGCCTCAGGCCCGCGTCGTGTTCGGTCGGTGATGGTCATCTTGCTCAGTGGCGGACTTGGCCAGCACGACTCGTTCGACATGAAGCCTGAGGCCCCCGACGCGATGCGCGGCGAGTTTCGACCGATCCAGACGTCCGTGCCCGGGCTCGAGATCTGTGAGCACCTGCCGGGACTGGCGGCGCGGCTTGATCGGCTGGCAATCGTCAGGACGATGTCGCACCCCGAGGGGAACCACCTGGTCGCCGTGCATCGGGTGCTGACTGGCCATCCGTCTCGTCCCCGAGGAGCCTCTGACCTTGACCGAGTCGCCTCTCGCGACGATTTCCCCTGTTTTGGAGCGGTAATTAATCAGGTTCGTCCACGCGGCGACGGAATCCCGGACGGAGTCTCGCTGCCCATGCGGCTGATCGAGGGACCGCTAACCTGGCCAGGCCAAGACGCCGGGTTCCTCGGACCCCGGCACGATCCCTGGCAGATCCGACTCGACCCGAATCGCCCCGATCGACGCGATGAGAGTTTGGCGATGGCGCCAGGTCTCGATCCCGACCGATTACATCGTCGCCGCCATCTTCTGGCGCAATGTACCCACCCGGCATCGAACGACCCATTCCTCGGCCAGCAAGACGCAGCGCTGGCGATGCTCTGTAATGGCGAGGTCGGCCGGGCGCTGGACCTCTCCCGCGAGGATCCTCGCCTGATCGAGCGCTACGGTGACAACCTCTTCGGCCGGTCCCTTTTGATCGGCCGACGTCTCGTCGAGGCTGGTGTCCCAGTCGTTCAGGCGACGATGGGTATCGTCCAGACCTGGGATACGCACGTTGCCAACTTCCCACGTTTGAAGAATGACTTGCTCCCGAGGCTCGATCGTGGTGTCTCGGCGCTGCTCGACGACATGGCCGCTCGCGGCCTGCTCGAGGAGACGTTGATCGTGATGCTGGGCGAGTTCGGCCGAACGCCCAGAATCTCTGAACTTACCCCAGGTGCCGTCCCGGGCCGCGACCACTGGCCTTTTGTCTTCCCGGCGATCTTTGCCGGAGGCGGTGTCGTGGGTGGGCAGGCCATTGGCAAGTCCGACCGCCTGGGAGCGCATCCGGTTACAAGATCGTTTAGCCCGCCCGACCTCGCCGCCACGCTTTACACCGCCCTCGGAGTGGATCCGTCCACGGAACTCCGTGATCGCTTCGGTCGGCCGATACGACTCTGTGCTGGCCAGGTGATCGAGCCGATTTACACCGCAGCCTCGATCTAAGCCGTAACATTTCCGTGCGCGCGCTTCTCTCGCTTGGAAGCGATGGAGACTTGTGGAAGAGGCAAACTCGGCGAGGGGCCTTGATCGGCCCAATCAGGCCCCTCGCCGGACTCAACCTCTGGCCACCGATAGTCGCATTCAAAGTTTCCCCGATGACTGCAGTCGGTAAGACTCTTCAGCGGCCCCGATAGCGTCAGAAGGACCCTCGATCGCTTTCCTATCGTGTCGAGGCGATTCGGCGACGGGACTTCCGGAAGAAATCTGGAGAGCGTTCACGATCCCGGGGGGCGGCACGGCTTCCGGTTTTGGTCGTCGAAGTCGAACCGGACCTGACCCTCGTCCAGTCTGAGGCGAGCTTCGAATGGCTTGCCGGACTTCGACCGGAAGCCATGGAGAACGGAAGTCTGCCCGTCTCGCAGAAGCGCCTGCGCCGTTCGGACGCCGATCGCCTTGCCGGCAATCGTCTTCCAGATCGCGAACTTGCACCCCCTCCGCCAACCCTTGCAGCCGAACGACTTCGCCTGTTCGATCACTTCCGAGCCACAGAGCGGGCAGGTTCCCAGCGCGACGTTGCGGAAGCCCTCGCCCGAAATCGGCGTATCTCCAGCTTCCTCCGAGGTCTTCGGCTTCCGCGATCGTCGCGGCCTGGAAGAGGCCGGGCCCTCCGGCGAAGGACTCCCTGCATCGCCCACCTTCGAATGAGGGGCCGCACGGCCTCCCGACTTCCCTCGTCTTCTTCGCTCCGATCCCCCCGACTTCGCACCCAATCGGCGCGGTCCGCCCGTCGGCACGGGAACCTCGACGAGCGTGCCTGATTCGAGCAATTGCAAGAGGAAGGCCCCTGTACCCTCGATGGTCAGCGGATGGAGTAGAACCCGGTGCTGAAGCAGTTCCCGGATCTTCTCCTCGCCCAGCTCAAGGCCGCGGTACTCGCGCCAGAGTACGAACGGACATCCGTCACGCCATCCCGAACAGCCATATCCACGCTTCCCCTCGATGACGGGTCGTCCGCACCTCGGACAGTCGCCCAGGCGGCTAGTGTCGATCGCGGCCTCTTCACCCGATCGAATGACTTCGCCGGTGTAACGGACAATCTCCGCCATGAAGGGTCCACGACCGAATTGGCCGCGCTCGATCTGACGAAGCTTCGCTTCCCAGTCGCCAGTCAGCTCGGGACTCTTCAGCGCGCGGTTCCGGACAATCGCTACGAGGTATCGGCCCAGGTCCGTCGCGATGAGCGTCTTCCCCTCGCGAACGATGTAGCCGCGGTCGATCAATGTTTCGATGATAGCCGCACGCGTGGCCGGGGTCCCGAGCCCTCGCTCCTTCAGAGCTTCTTTTAGGTGTTCTTCCTCGACGAGCTTGCCGGCCGTTTCCATCGCTCCAAGGAGGGTGTTCTCGGTAAACGGCTTCGAAGGTGACGTCTCGCCCCGGCGAACAAACGGTTCATGCGGACCGCTTTCTCCGACCCGAAACTCGGGCAGATCCTGCTCATCATCCCCTTCCTTGTGGTCGTCCTCCCGGCGCGGATAGAGAACGGTCCATCCGGGATCGAGCACACGGACACCGCGGGCTCGGAAAGGAACATCCTCCGAGGACGCATGAATCGTTGTGATCTCCTTCAAGCACGCCGGATAGAAGACGGCGATCAGCCGAGTGACCACGGCGTCAAACACCTTCTGCGCCGGTGAACCGAGACTTCCCGGACGCTTTCCCGTCGGGATGATCGCATGATGGTCGCGAACTTTCGAGTTGTTGATAATCCGGCCGGTAAAGGTCAGCATTGAAAGGTCAAGCCGGCCGATCTCTGCTGATCGGAGCGGGCGAAGTTCCTCCAGGATAACAGGGATCTGCCCCTTCATGTCGTCCCCAAGATGCCGCGAATCGGTCCTCGGATAGCTAATGAGCTTGTCCTCGTAAAGCGATTGCGCAACCTTGAGCGTCGCGTCGGCCGACATCCCGTATCGCCGGTTCATGTCGCGCTGAAGCTCAGTCAGGTCATACAACTGCGGAGGAGCAACTCGCTCGCGCTTCCGCTCAACACCCCGGACGGCAAGGGGCTGTCCGAGGATTCGATCGAGAACCGCGTGAGCATCCTCCTCGCGAGTGAAGCGGTCGCCAGCGAACTTGAAGGTGACGTCCCGAAACCTCGTCAACAGCTCCCAGAACGACTCGGGGCGGAAGGTCCGGATCTCGTCGTCACGGCGAACGATCAGAGCGAGGACGGGCGTCTGCACTCGTCCGACACTCCACAGCACGCCGCTCGACCGGTGCGAGACCGTGTAGTACCGGGTCGCGTTCAACCCGACAATCCAGTCGGCCTCGCTCCGACTCCGCGCCGCGGCGTAGAGGTCATCGTAATCCGAGAGCGGACGTAGCCGTCGGAAGGCGTCACGAATGGCCGATTCGGTCAGCGAACTCAGCCAGAGCCGGCGTGCGGGCTTACCAACACATCCGACCAACTCCTGAATATACCGGAAAATCAGCTCTCCCTCACGGCCAGCATCGGTCGCACAGATCAACTCGTCTGCCTCACGGAAGAGTTTCCTGACAACCGACAGTTGCTTTCGCGCGCCTCCCTCCTCAATCGCCTTGATCTCGAACCGATCGGGGACAATTGGCAGAGACTCGACTGTCCAACGCTTCAAGGTCGGGTCGTAATCCTGTGGCTCCTTCAGTATCGCCAAATGTCCAAGAGCCCAGGTTACGCGATACCCATTACCTTCGAGGTAGCCCTCGCGGCGCGTCGAGGCTCCCAGGAATGTCGCCAATTCCCGCGCAACCGACGGCTTCTCGGCCAGAACCACTTTCATCGGAGCCCACCTCCGCGATCCACTCCTCGATCACAACTATTCGATTGTACAGAATCCGTTCCATAAACCAAGGGAAATCATCGGGTCGCGCGGACTCACAAGCCTCGAGTCACTCCGAACCGACTTCTGTGGCACACGATTTGCTTGAAATTGGCTTGAGCTGGTGCAAGTTCGGGACGATCCCGCGATGACGGCTCAGCCCGGACGGATCGTCTGGGCGACGGGTACGACAATCGGCGCGGCCCGCCGGGATATGAGGCACTCCGATGGCAGTACACGCTTTGAGGGATTCCGTGGCAACGCTCGACCACGCTGAGGACCACGCGGAATCGGACTTCGACTCACTTGCGGATGGAACCCACGAGACCCAGTTGAGCGTCGGCGCGGTATTCCCCGCCACCGGCCGTTTTCTCAGTCGGATCATCTACAACACTTCCTATGCTGTGTCTTTCGGCGTGACCCTCCCCGTAATGATGGTCGTCCATGTTGTGCCAAAGGAAAACGCGCTGGTTCACGGCCTGATCGACGGCGGGAGGGCGGCACGTGACCAGGCTTTCGGCTGGCATCACGAGATGATGGAGGAACATGAAATCCAGGAGGATGACGAGGCGCATGCCCTCGGTAATGGGACCGGCCTTCACGAGCACGCAGAGTCCCAGGATCACGAGACAAAGCCTCGTCGGACAAGGTCGAAACGGGCCACTGGCGGGCCGACGCATAAGACCGCACGCCCCTCGTCCCGGAAGAAGGGTTGAGCCGTGGCGATCCTGGACCGAAAATCAGGATGTATCGACGGGGTCGCTCTAGGACGGTCTGGGGCGCTGGCCTCGTCATCCGCGAGCCACTGGACGAAAGGAATCCTGGGATGCCCGTAACACGGTCTGAACTCCTCTTCCTTTGCGGGGGCGCCATTGCCGGCGCGGTTGCCGTAAAAAACTACGACAAACTCAAGGCGAAGGCGGCCCCGATCCTGGCCGCCGCTGGAACCGCTGTCGGCGATGCCTACACGGCCGCTGCCCGTCGAGTTGGCGAGCGTGTTGAGGCAATGCAGGACGCGATGGCCGAGGCCAGTCAAAATAGCACCACCGCGGGTGACACGGAGCCATCGACCACCCCTCATTTCTCGACCGCCAACGGCACCACGGCCTGACCCTACGGATCACGCGAGGGGCTCGCATCGGCCGGATCTTCTCCCCGGCCCGATCTTCGTACGCCCGGAGATCTTGAGTTCACGCAGGGCCCGTAATCATCCGCTGGATGTGCCCGCGCACGGCCGGCTCAATCAACTTCCAGGCCAGGGGGATCTGCCCACTCGCATGCAGATGGCGCTCATCATACCAGAGTCGGACCTCGTAACCAGCTCCTCGGATGGTCGCCGTCTGACGGTCCTCGGACCAGTCTACCTCCTCAATCCACGATCCAAATCGACCGATCGCTTCCTCGATACCGGCCTCAAACTTCGCCTGCGCGGCCTCCGGTGTCTGTCGGTGCTCTACCGAAATATTCAGTCTTGCCATCTTTGTCTCACCTCGCCTGTGGGTCCGTCGTTGCGCCTCTCTCCTCGACGCAACATCCTCTCCATCCGCAACCCGGGTGCCAGCGATCGGATTTGAGAAAACCGACACCCCTCGAGGGATTATCCCTTTTTATGAGGAAGTCGAGAAAAAATCGATCCGGTCTCGATTTTACTGTACACGCGTTGACAAAAGGTTGATCTCTCGTTTCAATAACCCCGCCAGAGTGGCCATCTGTTCGAGCGAACAGATTTGGCTGGCGGTCTTTGAGGAGAGAGAGAGGTGGGATCATGGTAAAGGCGATACGAGAGGGGTTCCACACGATCACGCCAAGTCTGGTGGTCCGAGGAGCGGCCGAGGCCATCGACTTTTACAACCGGGCCTTTGGTGCTGTGGAAGTTTATCGGATGGAGATGCCGACGAAGTCGGGCGAGAACATGATCGGACATGCCGAGTTGCAGTTCGGCGACTCGAAGCTGTTCCTGTGCGACGAGTTTCCCGAGCACGGCGTGACGGGCCCTCAGGGACATTCGCCGGTTTCGGTCTTCCTGTACGTAGAGGACGTCGACGCCTTCTACGCGAGAGCCGTCGAGGCGGGCGCCAGTCCGACGATGCCGCCGACCAACATGTTCTGGGGCGACCGCTGGGGGATGCTCGTCGATCCCTTCGGACACAAGTGGTCAGTCGCCACCCATATCGAAGATGTCCCTCACGAGAAGATCCTGGAGCGGATGACGAATTCGACGGGGGAGTGCGTCGAGACGACCGTCGAGGCATAACGGTCGATACTCCCGTCTACTTGCGCCGGAAGAAGTGCGCCAGAACAGCTTTGGCGAACTCGGCCAGCCAGTCCGCACGACGGGTTTCTTCGAGATGTCGGGTGAGGGCGGCCTGCATTCCGCCCTCGCCCCAATCCTGCCCCTTCTCGACGTACTCAAGGAACGAGGCCCCCGTGAGCCGGGTCAGGTAGGCCATCGAGATCGCCTGGACGGTTCCACCGGCGAGGAATCCAGCCGGGTTGAACTTGAGGAACGCTCCGAGGACGCTGGCCGCGGCCTCGGCGAAGCCCAGCTTGAAGAGGGTATGTGCCATCTGGCGGCCAACCTGCTCGATGTACTCCGAAGAGAGAGCCACATCGTAGACCGCTCCGATCTCGCTGAGCATTCGCAGTTGGACGGCTCCGGCGGCCATCGGGCCGAGGGCAAGCAACGGGTTGGCAAACGCGGCCGCGGCGGCGAGCCATTGATGCTGTTCGATGATTTCGACGGCCCGCTTCCGACGATCGGCCGCGACTCTCGCCCGCTCGGCCCGCTCCAGCCGACGAGCCCGCAGCAGGAGGTTGCCAGCGCGAAGTGTGTCTCCCTCGCGATGGAGAATCGCTACAACCCTTGCTTCAAGTTCTTCCAGATCCGGCTGTTCCTCCTCAAGGCTGGTTGTGTTCGTCCCGTCTGGGTTTCGAATCCGGACCGTCACCGGCGAGGGAGACGCCGAGACTGCCACCACATCTTCGCCCGGGATCAGCCCCTCGAGCCGCTCACGCAGCTTTGTCAGGATCTCGGCCCGATCGTCCTCGTTCAGCCGGTCCTTCTTGTTCAGGGCGACAAGGATTCGCTTTCCTTCGCGGGCCATCTCGGCGAGTAGGCGGTGGTCGGCTCGCCCAACGTCCTGGTCCACGACGAAGATGAGCAGGTCAGCCCCAATCGCCAGTTCGACCGCCTCGGCCTCACGACGACTTCCCTCCTCTCCAGCCTCGCCGAGTCCTGGCGTGTCGGTCAGCAGAAGGATTCCCTCGACCCCTTCGACGGCCTGCGTGAAGGATCGGCCTGCCGGCGTCGTCCCCGAGATTACGCCCGTCTCGCCGGCCGACCGGCCCAGCAAAGCCTGAACCATCGAGGTCTTCCCCACTGGGCCGGTCCCCAGGACGACAACATGGAACCGATGTCCTCCCCGATCGTCGCCCAGATGATTTGATCCCCGCATGGTCACGCCCCCAATCCAGCGCCTGGCACCGCGAATCTGCCTAGACCCAAAACAAGCGTTATATATTAGTCGGCCGAGCGGCACGGCATCACATGTATCGGATTATCATTGAACGTACCTTCTACGACCCGGAGCCCTCGGGCCCCGTCCTTCGATCCGGCCTCATCTTCCCTCATGCATC